>NZ_JBEYTS010000036.1:0-77082 GCF_040643155.1 Streptomyces sp. NPDC047453
TCACCAGGGGCCTCCTTCGCCGTGACGAATGTGAGCCACCTGGGACCTACCCGGGAACCCACGGGGGCGGAGGCCCCGCCCCTTCATCGCATCAAAAGCTCTGGATCGGTAGCTGTTCACGCTGTTTCGTGGTTCAGGTGGGTGAGCCCTTCGATGGAGTCCAGGCGGACCTGCAGGGCGAGGTCCGGGGTCGGAGTGGTGGCGAGCAACAGCACCTGGGCCGCCGGGTGTTCCGGGGCGTAGAGCATCGTCGCCGGGGGCCTGCGTACTGGATGTACTCGGGTGATGCGACAACGCGGCTGAGGGTCCCCCTGCTCGAAGAGCTCGGGGGAGCCGTGCCGGGCGTCGCGAGCCGGTGAACCTTTCCGGTCGCAGTACTAGAGTGCGCTGATCGACTCCTGAGTCGGGTGGGCAGGGAGCGATTCTCTAGGGGAAGGAACAAGGGGGCGGTTGATGTCCAGGTTTTGGGTCAGGGGTGTCCGAAGATCTGCCGAGGCGGGGTTGTGCGGGTCAGTGTTGACAGCCTCGCTGCTGGTTGCGCCCGGCGCGATGGCGTCGGACGGCGATTCGGCCGCTGGAGGAATGGTCGGAGTGGTGTCCACGGCACCGGGCGTGGCACACCGCGGCGGACCGAGCGCCGCGTTGGGGGACGGTGGGCGCGTCGAACTCGTCGGTGGACGGCAGGTTCATGTCACGGCGGGGCTGAAGGGCGCAGGGGCGGGCGCGGGGCGCTACGCCGTCGCCGCTGTGAACGGCATGGTGTCCGTGCGGCCGGACGGGGCGCACACGGCAGACCGTACAGCCGCGACGCTTCCGCTGACCATGGCGGGCGTCGATGGCACGCGCACGCCGGCCGCGCGGGGCGGTCTCACGACCATGAGCACCACGGCGTCCACGTACTCGGTGAAGCTGAGCATCACGCACGCCAACGTCACGACCAAGCAGTTCTATGTCTGGAACCGCACGACGTGGACGGCCTACGCAGTCGACAGCAGCGCCTACGGTGCCACGGCAACGGTGAAACTGCCGTCCGGTGACTACTTCGCCGTGGCGCTGCACATGGACTGGCGGCAGCCGAGCTATCTGCTCACCCGCACGTTCACGGTCGGTTCGGCCGCCACCACGGTCGCCTTCGACCAGAGGGCGGCCAAGCAGGCCGGGATCCGTACCGACGACACCACTGCCACCCGGCAGTCCTCCGCTGTGTGGCTGAGCGTCCCGGGAGGCGACCTCGCGGGCTTCGCTAGTTCGGGCGCCGACAAGGTCTACGTCACCCCATTCTCGATGCGGGGCGTCTCACTGCGGATCCACGAGGTGCTCGGCAAGAAGGGTGCCTCGGCCAGCGTGCCGAGCCCCTACCGCTACGACCTCACGCACGGCTTCACCACCACGGTGCCCGCCTCGCCCGTCGTGACGGTCCCCACCTCCGCCCTGGCGAAGACCGTCACGCAGGTCCGCGCACCCGGCACCCGGACGACCGCGAACCTGCAGACCGTCCCCTCCTTCGGCGAGTGGACGGGCGTCTTCATCGGCAGCGCGGTGCCCGTGGGCGGCTCGGTCACCGAGTACGTCACACCCGGCGTCACCTCCATGCGGCTGCTGAACTACGGCACCGGTGAACAGAACCTGATCCTGCCTGATCGCACCCTGCCCGCCGGGACCAGCGCGGGCGAGGTCCTGGGCGCGGCCCCGCTGCAGCCGGTGCGTGGTCCGTGGCCTGGCTCGCAGTGGTACCGCGGGAAGGTCTCGCTGTACGAGGGGCACACCTTCAGCGACACCGCGGGCCACACGGGCCACGACTTCCGGGCGAAGTACTCGTACAAGCTGACCGGCTCGGACGGCGTCACCTACGCCCAGGCGTCGGGTCTCGACTTCTCCCACGGACTGACGTCGTCGACCGTGCCGACGTCGCCGCAGACGTACACCCTCGACCAGACCGTCCACCGCCGCGTCCCGTACTCCCGGCTGTCTACGGACGTAAGCAGCAAATGGACGTTCCGGGCGGGCTACGCCGAAGGCAAGGAACTCCCCTTGATCGACACCGAGGTGAGGGTCTCGGGGCTCGACGCGATGGGGCGCGCCGCCGCCGGGCCGGTCAGGGTCAACGCGAGCGCCACCACCCGCAACGCGGACACGGCGCAGGCGAACACCAAGATCACGGGCCTGGCGTACTCCACGGACGACGGCGCGACCTGGACCGATCTTCCCGTCGCGGCCGACGGCTCGGCGACGTTGGACGTTACCGCCACCGGCTCCTTCGTCACCCTCCGCGTCACCGCCGCCGACGACCTGGGCGGCAGCCTCAGCCGCACCATCGAGCGGGCGTTCGCGGGGCCGGTCCCGCAGGGCAACGAGACGGCGGGCGCGACCCGCATTTCGAACATCGTGGTGAACGGCGGCAAGCCGGTGGAGCTGTCCGACCAGCCGCTCCAGGAGTTCAAGGCGAAGTTCACCGCCACCGACCCGTCGGGGATCGCGAGCGGTGACATGTACCTGTACCAGGGTTCGTACGACACCCCCAACGCCGTCCTCTACAGCCCCTGGCGAGCGACCTGCACCAAGGTCAACGCGACTACGTCCACCTGCCAGGCCCAGTTCGCCTACATCCACCCGCGCTGGACCCTCGGCCGCAACTCCTTCGCCGGCACGTGGAAGGTCGCTGCCTGGGCCGAGTCCGCGGACGGTACGGGCCACGTCGACCTGCACGCCGCCAAGTCGGCGGCCGTCCTTCGTGACGCGACCCTGACGGCCAACGCGACTCCCGAGCCGGTAGACCAAGGGTAAGACCCTCACCATCACCGGCAAGCTTTCCCGCGCGGACTGGGAGACGCTCGGCGGCTATCACGGCTACGCCGATCAGAAGGTGAAGCTCCAGTTCCGCAAGAAGGGGACGTCCACGTACACGACCGTGAAGACGGTCACCACCAGCAGTTCCGGAAACCTGAAGACCACGGTGAAGGCGTCGACGGACGGCTACTGGCGATACACCTTCGCCGGCACGTCCACCACCGCATCCGCCACCGCCGGGGGCGACTACGTCGACGTCCGCTGACGTCGCGACCGCCGTGGGGCCCGGCTTCCACCGGCCGGGCCCTACGGCAGACGCCACCGGAACGCCACCGGCCCAAGCCCTCGAGCGCGTTGAGCAGCCTGGGTCGGCCGGGGTGAACTCCATGGCGGACAGAAACCCGGACCGGGCCGCCGACAAAGAACCCCCAAGCCTTGACTTGGGGGTCTCACATGGAGCGGGTGACGAGAATCGAACTCGCGCTCTCAGCTTGGGAAGCTCGGGTTCTTTGGCGGGGTTGCTGAGCTGACCTGTGCTGGCGCCCTAGTCGCTTTCGCAGCCAGGCCCCGTTGTTCCCCGCACGATCTGGCACGCGAATGGCACGCCCCCTCGTCGAGCGGTCTGGGCAGAGGGCGGGCCTTCCACATGCTGGCACTGGAGACGAGGGCGAGGAATCGTCTCGGTTCTCTCGGACGTGGCGATGCCGGGTCAACACCAGGCAGTGCCGTCATGGCTGGCTGTGACTTCCAAGCTGTAGTCGTCGGAGCTGTCCCCGAGATCGCTGGGGAACCACACAGCGAGATGGGCGGTAGTGCCCGCGACGGGCTTCTCGAAGCAGAGCGCTGAGGTGTCGATCGCGAGGCTGCCGGGTGCCGGAGACGGTGAAGGGTTGGCGCCCTTGAGTCGCCAGCCGTCCTCTGCGGCGGCCTTGCGGTAGAAAGTCAGCACGCTGGCCCGGGATGTCGTGAGTCGGTAGTACTGCCCGGCGTAGGCGAATCCGTCATCGTCGTCGCATCCGGAGTACCGCTCGCCCTCGGGCCACGTCTGGCTCGGGTGCGTGTCGAGGATGGACGAGGACGCCAGTGTGGGGGCGAACTCTTCGTCAGCCCTGGTACAGCCGTAGAGCCCACCCGAAAGCGCCCACACTCCCGTTGCCGCGATGACGGCTATGCCGCCCGCGCCGACGAGAATCAGTGTGGCCGCTGCCTTCAGCTTCAGGGCGCGGAGCGTAGCGTAGCGGATCTGGAAGACGGGGAGTGCACGGCCCGAGCCCACCAGTAAGCCCCCGCGCCGTGAAGAAGCGGCGACTCAGGGGCTTACAGCCGTGGACCTACTTCTTCTTGCCCTGGGTCTTGCCGGGGATCTTGGTGAGCTGGGTTTTGGCTGCTCAGAAGCGGTAGGGCCGGGCGCTTGATGGTCGTTATTGGTCGTCCTTGGTCAGCGTTGAGCGGCCTCGGACGGCCCAGGGACGGCCCAGAGGGCTGAGCCGTCCCATGGCACCACCTTCTGATCTGTAGCTCTATGTGGATCGGTCATCGACGGTCGTATCGGACGTGCATCGGTCTGGTGCGGCTGCCAAAGCACGGGACTGGTCGTTGCGGTTGCTGTACTTCACTGCTGTACAGCCGGATCCCAAAGGCCGTCAGGAACCAGATTATGTGCAAGATCCACAGCCATGGTAGACGATCGCGTCTGAAGGATGCCGCTCCCGATGCTGCTCCGTCCGAGAGTGGCGGCTGCCCGCCAGCCCGGTCTTCTAACCTGTTCGTGTGATCGACTACGACGATTCCGGACGCCCAGCCGTCCAGGTGGGGGACCCCGGTCCCGTCCGCCTGCTGCTGTCGGAGCCGACACGCCCGTTCGAGGATGATCCAACGCTCGACTTCCTCATCAGGGCCTGCGGGCTTTGGGGAAGTGTTGAGACCTCGGTACAGACCTGGGACGGTGACGGCCTCGACACCTTCCTCGCCTCGCTTGCCGAAGACTTCCGGGGCTGGGAAGACGCACGTACCTGGCACTCCCTCTGCTACGACCTGACCCTCTCAGCGGAGCACCGTGGTAGCCACGTCCAACTGACCTGGGGCATCCACGATCGGGCGCCCTCCGAGGAATGGCACTTCGAGACCACCACGGCACATGCGGCAGGCGAGGACATGCGCAACCTCGCCGCCGACATCCACACATTCATTGCGAGCATCGCCAAGTAGCCGAAAGCGTCTCAAGTCGGGGCGCACCGTCCTTGAAGTGTGGCCAGCACCCGGTGTGAGCGCGGACCGGGTAGCGGTGCTGTCGGGGCCGAACCTGGCCCGCGAGATCATGGTCGGCCAGCCGGCCGCCGCGACCATCGCTTGCCCGGACGAGGACGCCGCGCGCCGCTTCCAGACGGCGTGCCACACTCGGTACTTCCGGCCCTACACCAGCACCGACGTGATCGGTTGCGAGCTGGGCGACGCGGTGAAGAACGTCATCGCCCTGGCGACCGGCATCGCCTCCGGCATGGGCCTCGGTGACAACGCCACGTCCATGCTCATCACCCGGGGCCTGGCGGAGACCACCCGACTGGCAACGGCCATGGGCGCCCACCCGGCCACCCTCGCTGGCCTGTCCGGCATAGGGGACATGGTGGCCACCTGCACCTCCCCACTCTCCCGTAACCGGACCTTCGGCGCGCACCTCGGCCAAGGCATGACCATCGACGAGGCCGCCGCCGCCACGCGGCAGACGACCGAGGGCGTCAAGAGCGCCGAGGCGATCCTCGCCCTCGCCCGCGCCCATGACGTCGAGATGCCGATCACCGAAGTGATCTCGGCGCTGCTGCACGACAAGGTCACCCTCGACGAGGCCGCGGCCGCGCTGATGCAGCGGCCCCCCAAGCCCGAGCGCTGACCCCCGGGCCGGCCCGGCGCGCGGGCCGCCCGCCCCTTCCTTCACCCTCCCTGTTCTCGGAGGCTCCTCATGCACGGTTCCGTGCTGCCCGCTGTCCAGGCCGCCGTCACGGTCGGCCTGGTCGTGTGGATGATCAGCGGCTTCACACCCCTGACCGGGCGCTGGATGCGCTGGAAGATGTTCTGCCGGGCCACGTTCACGATCATCACGCTCACCGGCACCACCAAAGACGGCCGTACCGAGGCGGTGAACGTCTACGACTGGCTCTCTCCCGGCAGCTTCATTCTCGGGCCGCCGCAGCTCCAGACGATCGTCAACCACCTCGTGGCGTCCGGCCGTTACGCCAGGGTCGACGGCCACGGCCGCGTGCTGTCCGCGCGTGGCGAGCAACCCGTGGAGGTGAGGAGTAGCCGTGTGGTTCTTTGACGCGCTCGCCTCCGGGTTCCAGCACCCCACCGATCCCGCGCGCCTCCAGGCCTTCCGGATCGTGTTCGGGACCGTGCTCACCGCACGGTTCGCGCTCTCCTTCGGTCAAGGCGGCTGGGACCGTCTCACCCCTGGCTCGCTCAGTGCGCACGTGGTGGAACAGCGTTTCGGTCCGGCGCGCGCCCGGCTGCTGGTCTCGGTCTACCGGCCCGCGCTGGTCGTCCGCACGGTCGCGACCGTCGCCCTGGCCGTGGGGATCGCTCCGCGCCTGGCGCTGGTGCTGGTCCTCGCCGGGTCCGCGATGGAGCTGCTCTACCTCCGCAGCCCGAACGCCGTCCGTTACACCCTGCTGACTGGGGCCTGCCTGCTACTCGCCGGGGACCTCGGCACCGGCCTGCACATCGCTCACGGCTCCAGCACGGCCAACGTGTGGGCGCAGGTCCTCCTAGTCCTGGTCACCACCGACATCTATTGGAACTCAGCCTGGCAGAAGCCTCGTTCCGAGCAGTTCCGCAGCGGTTGTACCTGGCTCAGTGGGTGCACGTCTACAGCCAGGTGCGCGAGCGGCTTCCCCACCGTCGCCAGTACGCCGTCCCCGGCCTCGTCTGCCGCTACATGGGCAACCTCACCGACCGTGACGTCCGCCTGTGGCGGCTCGTCTCGGCCGCCGTCATCGCCTTGGAGATCGCGCTACCTCCGGCGCTGCTCGTTGAGCAGACGATGCCGTACGCCGTCGCCGCCGGCATCGGGATGCACGCCGCCTTTACGTGCTTGAAGCCTCGTCAACTCATCACGTTCTCCGGCCTCACAGTGGGTACGTACCTGGGCTTCGCGGCTTGAGGCGCGGCACCCTGGGGCGCATGAGCACCCCGAGGATCCTTCACCCCGTCCCCTACTACGCGCAGTGGGAATCCGCCGCCCTCGTCCCGGAGTTCATCACCGGCCAGCGGGACGCGGCGGATGACCCGCTCTGGCAGAAGTCAGGCGCCGACAGCCCGGCCGAGTACGCGTTTTGGGCGCCGCGCATGTGTGGCGTCGCGTGCCTGCGGATGGCGCTGGACTACTGGAGGCGCCCGGTGCCCCCCTCCGTGCCGCTTGTCCGGGAGCTGTGCGAGGCCGGCGCCTACGTGCGCGACGGGGACCAGGTGAAGGGCCTGATCTACCAGCCGTTCGCAGAGCACGTCGGGGACCGTTGGGCCCTCCAGGCCGAGGCGGTCCCGGACCTGCCCGCCGCCCGTGTCCGTGAAGAGGTCGCGGGCGGGCGGCTGGTGCTGTTGTCCGTCCACAAGACGATCCGCACGACTGACGACGAACCACCGAGCAAGGGCGGGCACCTGGTGCTCGCCGTCGGCGTGTATGAGGAGGGCGTGATGCTGCACAACCCGTCAGGGCTGCCCGGCGTATCCCAGGAGGCCCACAGAGTCCCATGGGCTCGCCTGGCCCGGTACTACGCAGGCAGGGGTGTGGTCCTCGGTGGCTGACCAGACGACCGGCCAGGCCGCCGACGACGGCCCGTATCGCGGCGGATCGCCGTGCTCGGGGAGATGCTGGAGCTGGGCGACGAGGCGGCCAAAGCCCATTGGGACGTGGGGCAGATGGCCGGTGAGTACGGCATCGACCTCGTCATCGCCGTGGGCAGCGGCATGGCCAAACAGCTTGCCCTGGGCGCGGCCGATGCTGGTGCCGAGGTCGCGATCGTCCGGGACAACGAGACCGCTACCGCCGTCCTGGACAAGCTGCTGGGGCCCGGGGACATTGTCCTGATCAAGGGCTCCCGCGGCGGGATGCGGTGGCAGATCGCGCAGGCCCTCACCGGCCAGGACATCACCGACATCCTGAGCTGACGACGTGAGGAGGACACCGGCTGTGCGCTTTCACCCGGGGTGGCTGGAGCCCGTGATGCCCGTGCAGTACGTGCCGACCCTCGGCCCTGCACGCCTTCGACTTCTCGGTCTGGCGGCCGGCGCTGCCCATTGGCTGGTACGCAGCCCTGGAGGTGCTGGAGCTCAGTCCTTTAGGAACGGTCGATGCCCTTTCGCGTGAGATCGGCTGCGATGCCGTCCAGGACACCGGCGAGACCTGAGGCGAACAGGGCATCGAGGTCCCAGGGGTCGGCGCCCGCGCGCATCGCGCGGGCGAGCCGGGGATACGCCCCGGGTTCGTACAGCGGGTTCTGTGCGTGATCCGAGGCTTTCGCCCCCTGTTTCGCGGCGATCCTCGACTGCCGCTCCGCCTCCGCATCGCTGACGAGGATCAGCGCCACGCCTTGCACGTAGGAGGCGAACATGAACATGTACCGGAAGGCATCGGCGGGTTCGAGGTCGAGCCCGTCGAAGGAGGAGAGGGCGCTTTCGCTGTCCGCCGCGAGAGCCGGGCTGAAATACGCGCGGGTCGTCACCATGACCCTCGGCAGGATCCACGGGTGGCGGTGGTACAGCTCCCAGTCGCGGTACGCGGCGCGTTCGAGGCCGTGACGCCAGTTTCGCGGTGGTGAGTCGGGCGGCGGCACGTCGGCCATCGCGGCTTCCACCATCAGGGTCACCAGGTCGTCTTTGGACGCCACATGCCGGTACAGGGACATCGTGCCGGTGCCGAGTTCCATGGCGACCCGGCGCATCGACAGCGCGTCGAGCCCCTCCGCGTCCGCGACGACGATCCCGGCCCGCACGATGCGCTCGACGGTGAGATGTGGTGCGCCGTCGTCGCCCTCCGGGACGTCGGCCGGCGTTTCCGCCCTGCGTGCCCGATAGGCCCTGGCCTGGCACGCGCGGGAACAGTAGAGCCGGGGCCGCCCCCGGTCCGTGGGCTCCAGCGCCTTTCCGCACGACGCGCATGCCGGCTGCACGGACATCAACGAACTCCTTTTCGTCACACCTCAGGGTTGTGTCGAAATTCTAGCCCGTTAGCGCGAGTGTGTGCACAGTTCAGGAGAAACAGCAGGTCAAAAAGCTGTTTTGTCGGATCAGCGCGTGGGCGTACTCTGTACGCGTTGGTGCGTACAGAGTACGCATCCGGGTGGTTAAAAGTCCGTCCGGATCTGCACGGCTCAGGAGAGGGCATGACCGAAGAGAAGAAGAAGAGAGCCGGAACCAGGGAGTGGGTCGGTCTCGCCGTCTTGGTGCTGCCCTGCGTACTGGCATCCATGGACATGGCCGTCATGTTCATCACGCTCCCGTCCCTGACGGCCGACCTCGCACCGAGCAGTTCCGAGCAACTGTGGATCATGGACGCCTACGGTTTCCTCCTCGCCGGCCTGCTCATTACGATGGGCACACTCGGTGACCGCTTCGGGCGGCGGCGAGTACTGCTCACGGGCGCCGCGGCCTTCGGTGCCGCCTCGGTCCTGGCGGCCTACTCGACCAGCCCAGAGACACTCATCGCGGCCCGCGTGCTCCTGGGCATCGCCGGAGCCACGCTGGCACCGTCCACCCTCTCCCTGATCCGGAGCATGTTCCACGACGCCGCACAGCGGGCCACCGCAGTCGGCATCTGGACGGCGGGCTTCGCGGGCGGCGCCGTGCTCGGCCCGATCATCGGCGGTCTGCTCCTGGAGCACTTCTGGTGGGGATCGGTCTTCCTGATCAACGTGCCGGTGATGGTCCTGCTGCTGATCCTCGGCCCGCTGCTGCTCACCGAATACCGCGACCCCAAGCCGGGCCGTTTCGACCTGCTCGGCGCCGCCATGTCCCTCGTGGCCATGCTCGGCGTCATCTACGGCATCAAGGTGACAGCGGAGCACGGCTTCGGGTGGATTCCCCTGACGTGCTGCGCCGCCGGACTCGCAGCGGGAGCGGCATTCCTCCGCCGCCAGCACAGGGCCGCGAACCCGATGATCGACATGGCGCTGTTCCGCACGCGCCGGTTCAACTTGCCCCTGCTCATCGACGCGCTGGCGACCTTCGGACTGGTCGGCTTCAGCCTGTTCAACTGGCAGTTCATGCAACTCGTCCTGGGCATGGGTCCGTTCGAGTCGGCAGTGTGGTCCTTGCCCACCTTCCTCGTGATGCCCCTGGGCATCGCGCTGGCCACCGCGATCGCCCCCCGCATCGGTAAGCACAACGTGATCGCCGCCGGGCTGCTCGTGGCCACCGCCGGCTACGTCATGCTGGCCCTGCTCCAGGCCGATTCGGGAATCGTCCACCTCGTCAGCGGCATGACCGTCGTCTCGATCGGCATCGGCGCCGTCTCCGCGGTCGTCACCGAGGTGATCCTGTCCGCCGCACCACCGGAGCGGGCCGGGGCGGCCTCCGCCATGGCCGAAACCTCTGCCGAACTCGGCGGGGCGCTGGGCATCGCGCTCCTGGGCAGCATCGGCACCGCCGTCTACCGTTCGGACCTGGCGGCCAAGGCTCCTGAGGCCCTCACGCCCAAGGAGCTGGAAGCGGCGAGGAGCACCCTCGGCGGCGCCGTCGAGACCGCCGCCGCCCTCCCCAGGGGCGCCGCCGAATCCCTGCGGCGTGTGGCCTTCGACGCCTTCGCCCGGGAGGCCCGGATCGCCTCGGTGGCCCTTGCCGTCCTGATGTCGGGCGCGGCGATCCTCATCGCCACCCTGCTCCGCACCGCAGGCACCCGGCCCGAACCCGAGACCCCCCAATCCCCAGCGGAGCACCATGACGGGGACCGCGCAGGGGACCTGCGCTCCCGGGCAACCTCGTCCTGAGCGCGGAGGGTGAGCCGTACCGGTCGGATCTCCAGCGAGATTGGGTTCAGCCTGCGGCACGAAGTGACCGACTCCGGGTGCTCGCTCGACGGCAGTTGCTACCGCTTCACTAAGTCCCAGCGTTGACCCCTGGAGTTGACTCCTGAGCCGGCCCCGCCGTCCGCCGTCGCGGATGGTCGGGGCCGCTTCAGCGTTCATCTGGCAGCGGGTGAGCCGGATGCGCGGCAGCTTTCGGTCATCCTCGCGGCCGACGCGGGCTCGTGGAGCCCGGGAACGGGTACGGGCTGGTCAGGGCCCTACGCGTTCGCGATTCCCACGCGGTGTTCCCACGGGAACACGGGCGACGGTCCGAGGCGGCCCGAGGCGGGCCGGGACGGGCTGACGCGGGTTGAAGCGTGGAAGTTTCCGCAGGTCGGAGAGAAACCGCAGGTCAGAGGTATTGCGAGGGGCCCTTTGGGCGGGGTTCCCCGCACGACCGGGAGACAGGCTCGGCATGATGGCCGGATGATTACCGCGCGTGCCCTCAACCGCTCAACCCTCGCCCGGCAGTTGTTGCTCGACCGGGAGCCGCTCACCGCCGCCGACGCGGTACGGCGCGTGGTCGCTCTTCAGGCACAGCAGCCCGCCTCGCCGTACCTGGCGCTGTGGAACCGGCTCAGCGGTTTCGACCCTGCGGGCCTCGACGCCGCCGTGGCGGGCCACCGGGCGGTCAGGTCGACGCTGATGCGGATCACGCTGCACATGGTCCACGCGGAGGACTACCGGGTGTTCCGCGAGGCCATGGAGCCGACACTGCGCGCCTCCCGGCTCGGCGACTCCCGCTTCACTGCGTCCGGGCTCACCGCCGCCGACGCCCACGCGCTGATCCCGGGACTGCTGGAGTACACCGGCCGGCCGCGGTCCGCCGCCGAGGCGCGGGGCCGCATCGAGGAGTTGCTGGGCGCGCCGGTGGAACCGGCGGCCTGGCGGATGCTGCGGCAGTACGCGCCGCTGTGGCACGCGCCCACCGGAGGACCCTGGTCGTTCGGCACGCAGCAGTCGTACGTCGCCGCCGGCATGCCACCGGAGCTGGCCGACCCGGACGCCCCCGTCGCGGGTCTGCGCACTCTGATACGCCGTTACCTGGAGGGCTTCGGCCCGGCGTCGGTGGCGGACATGGCGCAGTTCGCCCTGGTCCAGCGGGCCAGAGTGAGGGCGGCGCTGCAGTCACTCGCCGCCGAACTGGATCAGTTGGAAGGCCCCGACGGCACGGTGCTGTACGACATCCCCGGCGCGCCGCGGCCGGCCGAGGACACCCCGGCCCCGGCCCGGCTGATGGCGATGTGGGACAGCATCCTGCTGGCCTACGCCGACCGCGGCCGCGTCATCCCGCCCGCCTACCGCAAGCTGGTGACGCGCGTGAACGGCGACGTACTGCCCACCCTGCTGGTCGACGGCTACGTCGCCGGCGTCTGGCGTCCCGTCGACGGAGGAATCGAGGCCACCGCCTTCCACCCGCTTCCGGAGCACGTCTGGCGGGGACTGGCCACGGAGGCCGGCTCGCTGATGCGGTTCCTCGCCGACCGCGAGGACACGGTCTACCGGCGCTACGGCCACTGGTGGGCCAAGGGGCTGCCGGCCGCCGAGACACGCCTGCTGCGCGGCGACTGAGCCGTACCCCATGCCGGTGCAGGCCGACCCGTCCGCCCCGGCTGCCCGAACGAGCGGTGCGGCGCGTAGCGTCCGGTCCTATGGAACCCATGGCACACGTCCAGTCGGCACAGGGCACCCGGCCGCGGGCCCGTGACCTCGGCATCGTCGTCGGGCGGGGCGGTACCGGGCCCCTCAACGCGATCACCGATGTGCCGGGCGTCCGGGTCGGGCACACCACCATCCGGCGTCCTCCCGACGTGCACAGCGGAGTGACCGCGGTCGTGCCCGGGACCGTCGGCCCCCACTCGCCGCTGCCCGCCGGGGTGTTCACCGGCAACGGCTACGGCAAGCTCATCGGCACCACCCAGCTCACCGAACTCGGCACGCTGGAGACCCCGGTACTGCTCACCTCCACCCTGTCGGCGTTCCGGGTCGCCGACGCCCTCGTCGGATGGATGCTCGAACAGCCGGGATGCGGCGAGGTGCAGAGCCTCAACCCGGTCGTGGGCGAGTGCAACGACGGCTTCCTGTCCGACATCCGCGCGCGGCCGGTGCTCGAGGAGCACGTCCGGGCCGCGCTCGACGGAGCGTCCGGCGGTGCGGTGGCCGAGGGCTGCGTCGGAGCGGGAACCGGAACGGGCGCCCTGGGATTCAAGGCGGGGATCGGAACCGCCTCGCGCACCCCCGAACTGGCGGGCCGGCGGTGCACGGCCGGGGTCCTGGTGCAGGCGAACTTCGGCGGCACGCTGCGGGTGCTCGGCCGCTGCGTCACACCTGGGTCCCTGGGCCTGGCCGAAGCTCCGGCGCCGGTCGCGGAGACCGGCTCCTGCATGATCGTGCTGGCCACGGACGCCCCCGTCGACGCGCGGCAGCTCACCCGCGTCGCGCGGCGGGCCGTGTTCGCCCTGGCTCGCACCGGCGCGGCCTACAGCCACGGCAGCGGCGACTACGCCATCGCCTTCGGTACGCGACCGGAGGCGGGCGCCCCGGCGGCGGACGCCGAACTGGGGCCCCTGTTCGAAGCCGTTCTCGACGCCGTCGAGGAGGCGGTGCTCAACTCCCTGCTCGCCGCGACCACGACCACGGGCTTCGGCGGCCGCACCCTGCCGGCCCTACCCGCGGACCGGCTGATCGACGCCCTCAGAACTCCCGCGCTCTGATCGGTCCCGTACGAGACGGCGCGGCCGGCCGGCTGACCCCCGATCAGCGGCGGCACGCGATAGGCCGCGGCTATCGGCCGCATTGGGCAATCGCGCATTGTGACGGCCCGGCCCTTCGGAGAGCCTGACCACGTCCGGCAGCACGGCCGGCGTTGGTCCAGCGAAGGGGAGGGCATGACACAGTCACAGCACCTTCGGCGCAACTTCATCGACGGACAATGGGACCCGGCCGAGTCGGGACTGACCAGGGAGAACACCAACCCGGCCGACGTCAGCGACCGGATCGGGGAGTTCGCCGAGTCGGGCGGCGTCGACGTGGACCGGGCGGTCGACGCCGCCACGGCCGCACTGCCCGGCTGGCGTGGACTCGGGCCGGTCCGGCGAGCCGAGTTCCTCGCACGGGCCGGAACCCTGCTCACCGAAAGGGCCGAGGAGTTCGCCGCCGTCATCACCCGCGAGCAGGGCAAGCTGCTTGCCGAGGCACGCGGTGAGGTGGCCCGGGCACGCGCCGTGCTCGACTTCACGGCCGGGCAGGCGCGGCTGCTCGGCGGCGTGACGGCGCCCGCGGAGGACGAGCGCACGTTCGCCTACACCTTCCGCCGCCCGATCGGCGTGGTGGGTCTGGTCTCGCCGTGGAACTTCCCTCTGGCGATCCCGATGTGGAAGGCGGCACCGGCGCTGCTGTCGGGGTGCACGGCGGTGCTGAAACCCTCGCCGCTGACCCCGCTCACCGCGGCCCTGCTGGTGGAGGTGTTCCAGCAGGCCGGAGTCCCGGACGGGGTACTCAACCTGGTGCAGGGCGACGTCGCGGCCGGCGAGGCGCTCGTCGCCAACCCGGCTGTGGCGGGCATCAGTTTCACCGGCTCGCTCGCCGTGGGCACCGCCATCCAGACCGTCGGCGCGGACCGTCTGCTGCGCACCCAGTTGGAGCTCGGCGGCAAGAACGCGGTCGTGGTCTGTGACGACGCCGACCTGGACCGGGCCGTGGACGCCGTCGTGCACGGCGCGTTCGGGCAGGCCGGACAGCGGTGCAGCGCGACGAGCCGCGCGGTGGTGGACGTACGGGTGCGGGAGGAGTTCCTGGAGCGGCTGGTGCCACGGGTCGCCGGGCTGCGCGTCGGCCCGGGTGACGACCCGGCCTCCCAGGTGTGCCCGGTGGTCAACACGGTACGCAGGGACGCGGCCCTGTCGGCGATCGCCGGGGCTCAGCGTGACGGCGGCAAGGTGCTCTGCGGCGGCGGCCCGGAGGAACGGGCGGACCTGCCACAGGGATGCTACGTGCAGCCGACGGTGATCCGGGACGTCCCGTGGAACAGCGAGCTCGCCCAGGAGGAGGTCTTCGGCCCGGTGCTGGCCGTGGTCCACGCGGACGGGTTCGACGACGCGATACGGATCGCGAACTCGGTGAAGTACGGAATGAGTGCGACGGTGTTCACGGCCTCCCAGTCACGGGCGTTCGAGGCGGTGGAGCGCTTCGAGGCGGGGATGCTGCACGTGAACCGGCCGGGCGTCGGCGCGTACGCGCATCTGCCGCACACGGGCGCCAAGGCGTCCCAGTACGGGCCCCCGGAGTGTTCACCCCAGGTGTGGGACTTCTACACCGCATGGCATTCGGCCTGCATCGCCTACTGACCCGGAAGACCGGTCCGGAAACGGTGAGGAGCCCGGCGGGAACGTTCCGCCGGGCTCCTCACCGTCCTGCGCTCAGCCGCCGATGTTCTCCTCCGCGAGTCCGAAGGACAGGGTCATGCCGGCGCCGCCGACACCGTTGACGACGGTGACGGCCGGCTCCGGGGAGACGACGAGTTCGGTGCGCCCGTCCCGCAGCGAGGGGTAGTAGCCCGCCCAGCGTTCGGTGACGCGGGCGTCGGGGAGGGCGGCGAAGGTGTCCAGGTAGGAGAGGACGGCCTCGTTGATCTCCTCGTTCTCGAACGGATCGTGCGTCATGCCGTAGGCGTGGCTGTCGCCGATCGTCAGCCGTCCGTCCGCCGTCTGGGACAGCAGGACGTGGATGCCGTGCTCGCGGTGGAACGGCAGCTCGACGGCCATCCGGTCGGCGAGCGCGGCACGAGCGGTCAGGCCGTTGAAGGCCGCGTAGTGCAGCAGGGTGAGACCACCGCAGAGCATCGGCCCGAGTTGCCGGCCGCCCGGCTGCACGCCGGTCCGCATCATCTGGAGCTTGCAGCGGACCAGGCCGCTCTCGGCGAAGACGTCCGGATAAAGCGTCGCGAAGTCGTTCCCGCTGCACACGAAGACCCGCTCGGCGTGCCACTCGCCCGCGGTCGTGGCGACAGCCGGCATGTCGATCGAGCGCACGGTGGTGCCGAACCGGATGTCCACCCCGTACTCGGCGACGAGGTGTTCGGCGACGGCGGGGATCGCCCGCCGGGGGTCGACGTTGACCTCGGTAGGACTCCACAGGGCGGCCAGCAGACCGTCCGGCCGGGCGGTAGCGCTGCGCTCGGCCGCCTCCCGGGCGGTGATCATGGTGGTGCCGCGTTCCCGCGCGGCGGGCGCGGCGGCGAGGAACTCCTCGAGGACCGCCACCTCGTCGGGGTGGTGGGCGAGGTGCAGCGAGCCGGTCTGCTCGGCCCACAGCCCGGTCTTGGCGGCGATCTCCAGCCAGATCTCCCGGCTGCGCAGCGCACGTTCGTAGACGGCGCCGCGTTCCTGGCCGACGGCCCAGATCATGCCGAAGTTGCGGATGGAGGCGCCGACGGCGAAGTCGTCGCGTTCGAAGACGACGACGCGTTCGCCGCGGCGGGCGGCGGCCAGGGCGTGCGCGAGTCCGACGATGCCTGCGCCGACGACGACGGTGTCGGCCCGGTTGACGGTCATGGGGTGTTCCTCTCTGGGTACGGCGGAAGGTACGGCGAGGGGTCACGCAGGAGTCCTGAAGGAACGGAGCTCACACACCGGCCGCGCGCGGCGTCCGGTTCCAGTGCGGCAGCATCAGCAGCCCGGCGAGCAGCGCGGCGACGGCGAACCCGGTGAACAGCACGCCCCCGGAGAGGAACCCGGGCAGCAGGCCACCGAGGATCGCACCGACGGAGCCGCAGCCGTTGACCAGCCCGGCCGCCGTGCCCGCACCCTTGTCGGTGCCGAAGTCCACCGCGGCGACGCAGGAGATCATCGAGTCGGCGGCGTACACGCTCAGTCCGATCACGGCGAGGACGCCGATCATGACCGCGACGCTGCCGGTCGCGGTGAGCGGCATGAACAGCGCCAGGGCCGCCGTCAGCAGGGCCAGCGCGAGCACGCACGGCGGTACGCGGCGCGAGGCGAACAGCCGGTCGGAGAGCCAGCCGACGCCGATCGGAGCGAGAACTCCCGCCGCGCCGAACGCGATCGGAACGAGGACGGCACCGACCTTGTCGAGGTCGGGCAGCCGCCGGCTGACGAGTACGGGCCCCCACAGCAGGATCGCGTAGCGGGCGGGTTTGAGGAGGAAGTAGGTGGCGCCGAGGGTCAGCACCATGCGGTCGCGCAGCGTCTCACGGTAGAGGGCGATCCCGCGGCGCCGTTCACCGGTCTCCATGGCTGGTGCGGGCCGCCCGCCCGGCGCCGGCTCCCCGGCCGGTGCGTCGTCCTCGGCGATGCCCGCGTCCCGCGGGGAGTTCTTCTGGAACGCCGCGAACAACAGCAGTACGGCGCCGAGCGTCGCCGCGCCCGAGAAGAACGCGGCCCGCCAACTGTCGAAGAGGGCGTACGCGATCCAGCCGAGGAACGGGGGCGCGGCCAGCCCGCCGAACGCGTAGTTGGTGCTCCACAGTCCGAGAGCCCGGCCGCGCTGCCGCATGGGGAAGAAGCTGCCCATGTTCTTGCACAGCGGTGCCCAGCCGGCCGACTGGGCGAGGCCCTGGACGACCATCGCGCCGCCGAAGGCCAGCAGAGCACTGCTGAGGCCCATCACGCAGGCCGCGGCGATGGCGCCGATCATGCCGCCGATGACGACCACCCGGGGACCGAAGCGGTCGGCCCACATGCCCCACAGGAACTGCCCGGCCGCATAGGCGGCGAGGTACACCGCGTCGATGACGCCGAGGGCATGTTCGGTGAGGGCGGTGTTGGCGGCAGGGTCGTCGAGGATGCCGAGCTTGGCGACGGAGAAGGCCTGGCGCACGAAGTAGAACCCGGCGTAGGCGAGCCAGGTCACGGCGAAGATCCGCCGTCGCCAGCGGACGGCGTCGGCATGTGCCGGGCCGGTCAGGGGAGCGCGGTGCGGATGCGGTGGTGCGAGGTCGGCCATGGCGGTGTCCTGTCCCTCGTCTGGGGCGGATGGGCTGGCGTGGGGGGCGGCAGCGGGCATGGCAAGGCCCCGGACGCTCGTACTCGGGGCTCGGCGGGCGGGCCCCGGCGGCCGGGGCCGGTCGCCGACAGGTGTGCTGGACGGGTCAGACGGTGAGCGGCTCACCTGCCGCGATCGCCGTGCCGAGCCAGAACGCGTCGAAGTTGCGCAGGCGGTGTCCATCGGGCAGACCGGGGACGGGCGCGTTCACGAGGAACGGCACCTTCTGCTCGGACAGCCCCCCGTGCGAGCGCAGGGGCTCGGTGAAACCGGAGATGTCGTGCCGGGCGGGCGTCGTACCGAGCACGGTGTTGCGTTCCGCGATGACGACGAGGTCGCCGATGCGGTCGCCGGGCAGCTCGAAACGGGCGGCCGCCTCGCCGCGGGTCAGCACCGTGTCCACGCCCTCCAGGGCCTGGAGTCGGGCGGTGACGGCGCCGGAGTCGGCGTGCTCGGGCAGATGGACGGTGGCGTAGGATCCCAGTGCGCCGTGGTGCACGGTGTACGGGTCGGTGATCGGCAGCACGACCCGTGCGGAGCCCGGCTCCAGCTGGGCGTCGAGGACGTCCTGGAGATGGATGACCCGGGCGTTCCCGTCGCGGTCGGCCTTGGCGTTCATGCCGTGGTCGGCGGTGACGACGAGTACCGCGCCGAGCGCGTCGATGCGCTCGAAGTACTGGTCGAGCATGGCGTAGAAGTCGTTGGCGACGGGCGATCCGGGGGCGTGCTTGTGCTGGATGTAGTCGGTGAGCGACAGGTACATGAGGTCGGGGCGGTCCTTGTCGAGGATGTCGGCCCCGGCGGCCATGACCAGTTCGCTGAGCTCGGCGCTGTAGACGGACGGCAGTTCCATGCCGGTCCGGGCGAGGACCTTGCCGATGCCGTTCTCCTCCTCCGTGGCCTGGTCGGCCTTCTCGGCGGAGAAGCAGATGCCGTCGACGAGACCGCTGCCGAGGAGGCGGCGCAGCTTGTCCTTGGCGGTGATGACGGCGACCTTGGACCCCTGCTGCGAGAAGGCGGCGAACAGGGTGGGCGCGCGCAGCAGTTCGGGGTCGTTCATCATGACCTCGGTGCCGGCGGCGGTGTCGTAGAAGTAGTTGCCGCAGATGCCGTGGACGGAGGGCGGCACCCCTGTGGCGATGGACAGGTTGTTCGGATTGGTGAAGGACGGCATCGTGCAGTCGGCGCGCAGGTCGCTGCCCGCATGGAGCATGCGTTCCAGGAAGGGCATGCGGCCGTCGGCGATGGCCCGCTCGTGGTAGGCGTCCTCGCTGCCGTCGATGCACACCACGACGACGGGCCGGCGGGGCCGGTGGTAGCGGCGTCCGTTCACTGTCAGCGGTTCGGTCATGTGCGGATCCACCTCTGAAGGTCGAAGGAGCCGGGAGGGCCATCGCGTCGGCCGTCCCGCTGTTTCATGGGTAGCACCGCGCCAGGGACGGGCAGAACCACCGGATTCGCTATGACGGCCATAGCCGCGGACGGTGCTCTCGCTGCCTCTCGCACCCTCCCCACCAGGGTGTTCTGGCGCTAGAGTCGGCGGCTCGGGTGATCGGCGACGGCCTGAGGGAGGCGTGTGGAACTCAACCTCCACCGATTGTGGATCTTCATGCAGGTCGTGGAGCACCAGGGCTTCTCGGCGGCGGCGCACCGTCTCTACATGAGCCAGCCGTCGGTCTCCAACCAGGTGCGCCGGCTGGAGCAGTCCCTCAAGGTCACCCTCATCGACCGCTCGGGAACCCGGGCGCGGCCGACTGCCGAGGGCGAGATACTGGCCGAGTACGGCAAGCGGGTGTTCCTGCTGGCCGAGGAGGCTGTCGCGGCGGTGCAGCAGGTGAGCGGTCTGGTGTCGGGACGGCTGCTGGTCGGTGGCTCGACGACCGTCGGCACGTATCTGCTGCCGTCGCTCCTGGCCCGGTTCCAGGAGCGGCATCCGGGCATCGAGTGCGACATCTTCGTGGGCAACAACGAGGCGGTGCTGGAGCGGCTGCTGGCCGGGGACATCGGTGTCGCCGTGGTCGCGGGCGTTCCGGCGGAGTCCCGGCTGGTGCCGGAGACGGTGCTCGGTGAGCGGCTGGTGCTGATCGCGGCGCCGGGGCATCCGCTGGCGGCGCTGGACCAGGTGAGCCCGGGGGACCTGAAGGGCTGTCGCATTTTGCTGCGTGAGCCGGGCTCGCAGACACGTGAACTCCAGGAACAGGCGCTCGCGGAATGGGAGCTGACCGAAGTGTCACGGGGTGAGGTCTGGGGCCCCGAGGCGGTCAAGCAGTGCGTGGCGGCGGGCCTCGGACTCGCCCTCATCTCCGAGCACGCCGTGGTGGACGACGTACGCGCCGGGACCCTGACCGTCCTGCCGGTCGACCCGGCGCCGCGCTCCCGGCCCGTCAACCTCGTCCGCCGCAGGGACCGTCTGCTGTCCCCGGCGGAGCGCGCGTTCATCGAACTACTGCGCTCCGTGGGCCAATGGCCGCGTGAACTCCCGAGGCCCGCCACGTCCTGAACGGCGGCCGGCGCCCGGTCCTACCGGAGATCCGGGGGATCGTCTCGTACGAGTCGAGGTGGCCCGGCTTTCGCAGGCCGTTTTGTGCTGTTGCACAATCGTCGTGTGCCCGTCTCGGTTCCCGACCTCCTCAGCGAACCCGCCCTGCGGCTTCGCGCGCTGAGCAGCCACTGCCATGACGAGGACCGGCGGATCGGCTGGGTGTCCACGACGGAACTGCCGGACCCGACGCCGTTCCTGCGCGGTGACGAACTGGTGATGACGACGGGCATGCTGGACCGGGACGACGCCGAGTGGATCCGGCTGCTCGGCCGGCTGGCGGAGCTTCCGGTGGCCGCGCTCTGCTTCGGCACCGGCCTGGTGCACAGGGACGTGCCGCCCGTCGTCGTCGAGACCGCCGAGCGGGTCGGTCTGGCCCTCCTGGGCTCACCCGTGGAGGTGCCCTTCGCGCAGATCAGCCGGTGGGTGGCTGACCGGATCTTCGCGGAGCGCTACGACGCGGTGCGATCGGCCGTCGTCCTCCAGGACCAGTTGGTCAGGGAACTGCTGTCCGGTCACGGGCTGCGCGGGCTGCTGCGGCGGCTGCACCGCGAACTGGGAGCCGGGCCGGTGGCCGTGGTCGAGCCGGGTGGGCGCGTGCTGGCACGCCATCCCTCCTCGTCCGAGTGGCCGCAGGCCGGTGCGGACGAGGGGGCGGTGGTCGACGCGGGGACGTCCGTGCCGATCGTGGTGGACGGTGTGCCGGTCGCGTGGCTGCGCACCCGGCTGGGCACGATGCGGCAGGACGTGCTGTCGTTCGCCACGAGCATCATCGGCCTCGAGGTGGCCCGCCACCAGGCCGTGCTCAACGGCCGGCGGGAGCTGCTGGGCCAGCTCCTCGAGGACGTCCTGCACCGCACGGTCTCCGACGCCGACGCCCGTCGCCGGCTGACGGCGTACGGCCTCGCGGTGGAGGGGCCGCACGTGGTCGTGGTCGCCCGGGTCGGCGGCGCCCCCGGGCGGCTGCGCAGGCTGCCGTGGACGCTGGGGCCGCTCCTGGAGCGTGAGCGCGACCGGCTGCCCACCGCCCTGATCGACGACACCGTGATGGTGATCGTGCCCGACGGTGTCGATGCCGCGGCCGCTGCCCGTACCGTCGCGGACCACCTGACCGTGCTGGACCCGGGGGTCCGGGTGGGTGTGGGCGAGCCGCGACGCGGGGTGGCCGGGCTGCGGCTCGGCTACTTCGAGGCGCGCCAGGCGGCGCAGGCCGGCCCCGGGGTGCACCGGGCGGCGCCGCTGAGCATCGCCGGACTGCTGATGGGCAATCTGGACCTGCCGCTGCGGGAGCTGGGCCACGCCGTGCTCGCGCCGCTGCTGCGGCACGACGAGGAACAGCGGGCCGAGCTCGTCACCACGCTGCGGTCGTACCTCGCTCACGACTGCGCGTCGGCCGCGACCGCCCGGGAGCTGACGCTCCACCGCAACAGCCTGCGCTACCGGCTGCGGTTGATCGAGCAGCTCACCGGCCGCGATCTCGACCGCCTGGCCGACCGCACGGAACTGTGGCTCGCCCTCCTGGCATTGGAGGCCGACCCCGCCGGGGCACCGCCGGGGCAGTGAACGGGTGCGACCGCCTCCGCCGCCGTCAGGGGGTGGGGGAGGGGGAGCCGGTCCTCGTCCCCGGCTCGGTGGTGAGGATCATGCGGTCCGGTACGTGGGCGGTGTCCCGGCGGGCGGTGAGCCAGTAGAGCGCGGCCGGTACGGCCAGACCGACGATCCAGGAGATGTCCGTGCCGCCGAGCGGCTGCACCAGCGGGCCGGTGTAGAAACTGGTGGCCAGGAAAGGCAGTTGGACCAGCAGGCCGATGCCGTAGACGACGAGTGCCTTGACGCGCCAGGCGCCGTAGCGGCCGTGCGGGTCGCTCAGGGCGGGCAGGTCGTAGCGCTCCTTGGCGATCAGGTAGTAGTCCACCAGGTTGATCGCCGACCAGGGGGTGAAGGCCGTGAGCAGGAAGAGCAGGAAGTCCTTGAAGGAGGACAGGAAGCTGTCCTTGCCCAGGAGGGCGACCGCGGTTCCCGCGATCATGATGCCGGCAATGTAGGCGGCGCGGCCGCGTGTGGACAGCGCGCGCTGCCCGCGGAAGCCGCTGATGCCGGTGACCATCGACATGAAACCGCCGTAGGTGTTGAGCACGTTCACCGTCAGCTTGCCCAGGGCGATGACGAAGTACAGGAACGAGGCCGCGAGGCCCGCGCCGCCCAGGCCGACGATGTAGCCGACCTGGTTGTCGACGAAGGCGCTGCCGGCCGCGGCCGCCGCGAGCGCGCCGAACGTCATGGACCACTGGGAGCCGAGGGTCGAGCCGCCGAGGGTCCACCAGAAGGTGGCGCGGGGAGAGGTTGCGCGGGGCAGGTAGCGCGAGTAGTCGGCGACGTAGGGGCCGAAGGCGAGCTGCCAGGAGGCGGAGAGGGAGATGGCGAGAAGGAACAGCGGCAGGTCGAACGAGCGGTTGGCGAGGAGGGTGCTCAGGTCGGCGCGCTCCAGGAGGCGGATGCCGAGGTAGATGAAGGCGAGTGCGCACACGATGCTGGCCACCCGTCCCAGGGTGTGGATGAGCCGGTAGCCGACGAGCGTGGTGACCGCGGAGACGACGGCGAAGATCACGATGCCCGTGGTGTCGCCGAGGTGGGTGAGTTCGCCGACCGCCTGGCCTGCCAGCACGCTGCCGCTGGCGAAGAAGCCGACGTACATCACGATGACCAGGACCAGCGGGACGATGGCTCCGCGGACGCCGAACTGGGCCCGGCTGGAGATCATCTGCGGGAGGCCGAGGCGGGGCCCCTGGGCGGAGTGCAGGGCCATCACCGCACCGCCCAGCAGGTTGCCGAGCAGCAGGCCGATGATCGACCAGAAGGCGCCCGCGCCGAAGACGACGGCGAGCGCGCCTGTGACGACCGCGGTGATCTGGAGGTTGGCGCCCAGCCAGAGAGTGAACTGGCTGAACGCGCTGCCGTGCCGTTCGGCGTCGGGTACGACATCGATCGAGCGTTGTTCGACCACGCCTGTCATAGATATGCCCTCTTCCACAGACCCGCTCCTGAACTGCATAGGGTCATTCAGAATGGGGTTGGTTGAATGAGAGGTCAATACTTTGGCGCAAAATATGGTCTGAGGATTGCCTGGGCGGGGTGGCGAGGCCCGAACCTACGGCCGGCGCCTGCCCGGACTCATTGACGGATCCGGCCCCGGTCCTCACGCAGCCATTGCTCGACAACCGCGTCGGTGTGCTCGCCGAGAGCCGGGCTCGGAGCCGCCGTCCCGTGGACCGAAGGACCGGTGCCCGCCCCGTCCGCCGCGCCGTCCGGCCCGAACCGCGCAGGCTGGCGCAGGTACGGCGTGCGGCCCAGCACGGGGTGGTCGAACTCGCCGACGAGCCCCCGCCCGCGGATCTGCTCGCTGTCCACCGCATCGGTCAGGTCCCAGATCGGGGCGGCCGGGACTCCCGCGGCCTGCGCCGACTTCAGGGCCTGCTCCGTGGTCAGTCCGGCGGACCACCGCTCGGTGATCTCCCGCACCTGCTCGATGTGGTGCGCCCGGGCGGCGTCGTCGCGGAACCGCGGGTCCGACGGCATGTCGGGCCGCCCCACCATCCGGGCGAACCGAGCGAACACCGCCTCGCCGGCGACCGCGATCGCCACCAGGCCGTCGGCGGTCCGATAGGTGTCGAACGGGGTGGAGACCGGATGCCGGTTGCCGACCCGGCCGGGCAGGTCTCCGGTCGCGGTGAGCAGACTCATCGCGGTCACCTGGAGCGACACCAGGGAGTCGAGCATGGCCACGTCGATGTACCGGCCCTGGCCGCTGCGCTCCCGGTCGAACAGCGCGGCGTTGATGGCCCACGAGGCGAACAGTCCGGCCACCAGGTCGCCGACCGACTCGCCGACCCTGGTGGGCGGCCCGTCGGGCGTGCCGGTGCCGGCCATCAGACCGGACATGGCCTGGACGATCAGGTCGTAAGCGGGGTGCTCCCGCATCGGGCCGGTCTGCCCGAAGCCGGAGATGCTCGCGTAGACCAGCCGCGGGTTGGCCACGCGGAGGGTGGCGTGGTCGATGCCGAGCCGCCGGGCGACCCCGGGACGGTAGTTCTCGACGAAGACGTCGGCCTGCTCGGCCAGCCGCAGCAGCAGCGCGTGGTCGTCGGGATCCTTCAGATCGAGGGCGATGCTGCGCTTGCCGCGGTTGAGCTGGGCGAAGTACACGCTCTCGCCCTTGCGGAACGGCCCGAGGTGCCGGGCGTCGTCACCGCCGGGCGGCTCGACCTTGACCACGTCGGCCCCGAGGTCCGCCAGCAGGGCCGTGCAGTACGGGCCGGCCAGCACCCGGCTCAGGTCGAGCACGCGCAGGCCGTGCAGAACAGTCATGGCTTCACGCCTTTCGGTCGGGGGGCGGCCGGATCACACCGCGGCATGCGGAACGTAAGCCGAGGGCCTTCGGGGAGTCGATGTGCGGCTGCACGAAGATCTGCCGGATCGTCGTGCGCACGCACATTGGCGCCGTGGGCGGGCTTGCGCCGCAATGGAGGCGGGCCCGTACCGATCCGCACTCCGACTCTCCGACCGAGGAGCACTCCATGACGACGCCGTACCTGCTGCCTCCGATGTACGACGAGTTCCGCGCCGCGGCCCGCGCCGTCGCCGAGAAGGAACTGGGGCCCCGGGCGGCGGAGGTCGACGCGCGGGGCGGGTTCCCGCACGAGAACTACGACCGGCTGGTGGCCGCCGGGCTGCACGCACCCGGCATCCCCGAGGAGTACGGCGGCGACGGCGTCGACGCCATCGCCGCGGCCATCGCCGTCGAGGAGGTCGCCCGCGTGTGCGCGTCCTCGTCCACCATCCAGACGTCCAACAAGCTCGGGGTGGTCCCGCTGCTGCTGGCCGGCACGGAGGAACAGCGGCAGCGGTACCTGCCCGAAGTGGCCTCCGGCGAGGCGCTGATGGCCTACGCCATCAGCGAGCGGGAGGCGGGCAGCGACGTCGCCGCGATGCGCTGCCGTGCGACGGCCGACGGGGACGGCTGGATCCTGGACGGCGTGAAGACCTGGATCACCTCGGCCGGTGTGGCCAGGTACCTCATCGTCTTCGCGGTCACCGACCCCGACGCGGGCTCCCGCGGCATCTCGGCGTTCGTCGTCCACGCGGACGACGCCGGCATCGCCTACGGCGAGCCCGAACGGAAGATGGGGCTGAAGGGCTCGATCACCCGCGAGGTGTACTTCGACGGCTGCCGGATCCCCGGCGACCGCCTGCTCGGCGAGCGAGGCAGGGGGCTCCGGCTGGCGCTGGCGACCCTGGACCACACCAGGGTCTCGGTCGGCGCCCAGGCGCTCGGCATCGCGCAGGGCGCCCTCGACCACGCGGTCGGCTATGTGCGGGAACGCCGGCAGTTCGGCAAGGCCATCGCCGACTTCCAGGGCGTCCAGTTCATGCTCGCCGACATGGCGATGAAGGTGGAGTCGGCACGGCAGATGGTCTACGCCGCCGCGGCCCGCAGTTCGGCGGGCTCGTCCGACCTGACATACTTCGGCGCGGCCGCCAAGTGCCTCGCCTCCGACACGGCGATGGCCGTGACGACCGACGCGGTGCAACTGCTCGGCGGCTACGGCTACACCAAGGACTTCCCCGTCGAGCGCATGATGCGCGATGCGAAGATCACCCAGATCTACGAGGGGACCAACCAGATCCAGCGGATCGTGGTGGCCCGCAACCTGCCGTAGCCCACACCGGCCCGGCACGGGTGCGCGGCGGGAGTACACCGGCTCGCGCGGAGTCGACAGCGGGCCTGCCCGTCGGCTCGAGCTCCCGGGACAGGACCGCGGCCGGCGTCCCTCGCCATGCGTGGCGCGGTCGTGAACCCGACCGCGCCGCGTCGTCGTGGGCACCACACGCGTGCGCTGGGCGTGAACCGGGCTTCCCCGCGGACGTGGCCGGCGGCGCCGGCCCCGGGCTCGGCGCCGCGCCCCGCAGTGGGCGAAGGCGCCGAGCAGGACGGGGAGTTGGCTCATGTACGGGTGAAGACGGGCTGCGCCAGGTCGGCCACGCGCGTCGGGCGGCCCAGCAGCGCGACCTCGCGGAACTGCCAGAGCAGCGCGCCGGTGGGCGGGTGGACCACCATCCCGCGGCGCAGCGGCAGTTGGAGGAGCGGTCGGCCGTCGTCGGCGGTGCGCCAGCGGGGGATGTCCGGATCGGTGAGCCTGTGCAGGGGGATGGGGTGCAGGGAGTGGACCTCGCGCCGGTCGCGTGCCGGATTCACCGGTGCCCGGGGGATCACGACGACCGGGGTGATGACGAAGCCGGAGTCGGTGACGAAGTCGTCGAGCAGCCCGGCCACGTCGCCCGGTTGCGCCGAGATCCCCGTCTCCTCGGCGAGTTCCCGCAGTGCCGCGGCCACCGGGGTCTCGCCGTCGTCCAACCGGCCGCCGGGCAGGGCCCACTGGCCGGCATTGCGGCCCCGGGGCGCTCTCTTGATCAGCAGGACGTGGGCCTGGCCACGGTGGGCGAAGAGGGTGAGGCACACCCCGGCGCGGCGGGTGGCCTGCGGCGCGGTGGCCTCGCGCCGTTCGAACGCGGCCAGATTGGCCGCTATCCGGTCGGCGGCCTCGCCCAGGTCGGTGACCGGCGCGGTGGCCGCGGACCCCTCAGGCGTCGGCAGGTTCATGGGATCCTCCTGTGGGCGCGAGGAGTTCGCGCTCGATGAAGTCCAGCAGAACGCCGCGCATCCGCTCGGCGCTGACCTGCGGTGCCCCGGTGAGCACCTGGATGGCCAGGCCGTCGGTGAGCGCGGTGATGCCGAGTGCCAGTTGCTCGGCGTCGGCGTCGGCGCGGAACTGCCCCTGGCGCTGCCCTCGCCGGATGATCCGGACCACGGCCTCCCGCCAGCGGGCGTAGAAGTCGTTGTGGATCGGACGCAGTTCGGGACGCAGTGCCGTCTCGGCCCAGAACTGAAGCCACACCAGCCACTCGTTCCGGACCCGGCCCGGTGCGGGCAGCTGCATGTCGATGAGCCTCAGCAGGCGTTCGTGGGCGCTGTCCACGGCCCTCAGCTCGACACTCTGCCGGTCGAAGGCGCTGTGGACGCAGTGCAGCAGCGCCGCGCTGAGCAGGTCCTGCTTGGTCGGGAAGTAGTAGTGCACGGCGCCGCTGCTGGTCCCGCAGGCACGGGCGATGTCCGCGATCCGGACGGCGTGGTACCCCTGCTCCGAGATGAGCTTCCACGCCGCGTCCAGGAACTCGTTGCGCCGGCGCTCGTCTCCCGCCCGCTCGGCTTCGCCGGTCTCCCGCACCGGTTCCGCGAGCTGTTGCCCGGCCGCCGGAGCCGGTCCCGTGCCCCGGCCGTGCATCAGCCAGTCGACGCTGACCCCGCCCGTCGCGGCGACGGCCGCCAACTCCTCCGGCGTGAAGCGGCGGTTGCCCCGGAGCGACTTGGAAAGCTTGGTCGGCTCCAGACCGATGCGCACCGCGAAATCCCGGTGCGTGTCCGCGACCGCCTCGATCACCTGACGCACGCGTTGCGCTGTTTCTCCCATGCCGCCGAACCCTAACCGCGTGATTGCTCAAATCGCAACACCCCAGGTATGCGCGGGTGCTGGACCAGAGCTGCTCCAGTTGATGAAAACCGCAGGCAGTGCACCTATTGACAGTGGGTTTCGGAGCGTCTCAGAGTGAGGGGCAATCGCCAACCGGCGCATCAGTCAGTCGATGTCCCAACGCCAGGGTTCCGGCCGCGATCCGGACACCAGGCCCGGCACGAAAGAGAGCACTGTGGGGACGACACCACTGCGCCCTGATGTACACGACGGCAAAGTCGTGCTGATCACGGGCGGCGGCACCGGTATCGGCCGGGCCGTGGCCGCCGACTTCGCCGCCTGCGGGGCGCGCATCGTGATCTGCGGCCGCCGCAGCGGCCCGCTGGAGGACGTACGCGCCCGGATCGAGGCCGTCGGCGGCACCTGTCTGGCCGTACCCGCGAACATCCGTGAGGAGGGCGCGGTCACCCGGGTCGTGGACGCCGCCCTCGAGGCCTTCGGCCGCATCGACGTGCTCGTCAACAACGCCGGCGGCCAGTTCACCGCCCCCGCCGAGGAGATCACCCCCAAGGGCTGGCGCGCGGTGCACGATCTGGCCGTCGACGCCGGTTGGGCCATGACCCGCGAGGTCGCGGTCCGCTCGATGATCCCGAACCGTTCCGGCGTCGTGTTCTTCATCGCGTTCTCCCCGCGGCGCGGCATCCCCGGCATGGTCCACGCCACCTCCGCCCGCGCCGCCTTGGAGAACCTCGCCGCCGGACTGTCCCTGGAGTGGAGCCGCTACGGGATCCGCACCGTGTGCGTCGCCCCCGGCACCATCGCCACCGAGGGGATGGAGGACGCGTACGGCGAGGAGGACCGCCGTACCTGGGAACGGGCCGTACCGCTCGGCCGGTTGGGACGCCCCGAGGAGGTCTCCGGGCTCGTGTCCTTCCTCGCCTCGCCCGGCGGTTCGTACGTCACCGGAACGACGATCGTCGTGGACGGCGGCACGGACGCGTGGGGCACGGGCCAACCGGCACCGGCCCTCCTGACGGAGACTCCCGGCTCTCAGCAAGCACCGGGCTCTCAGCAAGCACCGGGTTCCCCGGAAACACCGGGCTCCCCGGACGCGCTCCACGCCCCCGGCTCGCCCGAAGCCCTCCCCGGCCCGCCCCACACCCACCGTCCCCCGAACATCCCGGACACCCGCTCCCTCAACGCCCCGGACCCCACGGAGGTGGCCCCGTGACCGTCGCGCTCCCCGAAGGCACCTCCGCGCCCGGCGACGCCCGGGACGTGTCCGCGCTCTTCGATCCCGCCTCCGTCGCCGTGATCGGCGCCAGCAACGACCAGACCAAGTACGGCAACTGGATCGCCGTCCAGGCGCTGCGCGGCGACCGGAGCCGCCCGGTCCACCTGGTCAACCGGCGCGGCGAGCCCGTTCTGGGCCGCCCCGTCCACCGCCGCGCCGTCGACGCCCCGGGAGGCGTGGACCTCGCCGTGATCGCCGTGCCCGCCGCCGCGTTCGGCGACGCCGTGGACGACGCGCTCGCCGCCGGTGCCCGCGCGATCGTCGGCATCACCGCCGGCTTCGCCGAACTCGGCGAGGAGGGCCGGCAGCGGGAGGCAGCCCTGGCCGAGCGCATCAGGCAGGCCGGCGCCGTCCTGCTCGGTCCCAACTGCCTGGGCGTGCTCGACACCACCAGCGGACTGCGCCTGGCGTCCAACGACATGCCCGCGGGCCCCGTCGGATTCGTGTCGCAGAGCGGCAACATGGCCCTCGAACTCGGCCGCCACCTGGAGCGGGACGGCCTCGGCTTCTCCCGGTTCGCCTCCCTGGGCAACCAGGCCGACCTCACCGCCGCCGACCTCGTCCGCGGCTACACCGAACACGACGGCACCGAGTTGATCGCCCTGTACTGCGAGGACTTCGGGGACGGCCGCGCCTTCGCCCGCGCCGCCGCCGACGCCGTGCGGGCCGGAAAGCCCGTCGTACTGCTCACCGTCGGCGCCGGACAGGCGTCCATGCGCGGTGCTCGCTCCCACACCGGAGCCCTGACCAGCGACTCCGCCGTCATCGACGCCGCGTGCCGGGCCGCGGGCGTCGACCGCGTCGCCACCGTCGCCGAACTCGCCCACCTGCTCGGCGCCCTGCACCGCAACCGGCGCGGCGGCGGCCGCCGGGTCGCCGTCATCGCCGACGGCGGCGGCCACGCCTCGCTCGCCAGCGACGTGGCCGAGGCGCACGGCCTGCTCGTCCCGGAGTTCGGCGCCCGCCTCACCTCCGCGATGGGCGCCGAACTCCCGCCCTCCGCGGGCACCGCGAACCCGGTCGACCTCGCCGGGGCGGGGGAGCAGGACATCACCTCCTTCGGCCGGGTGCTCGACCTGGCGCTGAGCGCGGACGAGGTCGACGCCGTCCTGGTCACCGGCTACTTCGGCGGCTACGGCGGCTACGGCGAGGCACTCGCGGACGCCGAGACCGCCACCGCCCGCGTGATGGCCGAGCACATCCGCACCCGCGGCAAGCCCGTCGCCGTGCACACGATGTACGCGGAGCGGCCCGCCGCCAGGGAGCTCAAGGACCAGGGAGTGAGCGTCTTCGGCTCCGTGGAGCACGCGGCCCGGGTCCTCGGGCAGATCGCCGAACGTGCCGAGCGGTCCGCCCCGCGCGTCCCGGCACTGCCGGAGCCCGCCGTGCCCGTGGCCGCCGACGACTACTGGACCGCCCGCGAACTGCTTCGCGAGGGCGGGCTCGACTTCCCCGCCGCCCACCTGGTCCGTACCGAGGACGAGGCGGCCGCCGCCGCCCGGGAGATCGGCGGGCCGATCGTCCTGAAGGCCATGGGCCTGCTGCACAAGTCCGACGCGGGCGGCGTCGCGCTCGGCCTCGCCGACGAGACCGCGGTCCGGACCGCGCACGCCGACATGGCACGCCGCCTCGACCCGCCCGGCTTCTGCGTCGAGGCCATGGCCGACACCGGCGGAGGCGTCGAACTCATCGTCGGCGTCCGCCGGGACCCCCGCTTCGGTCCCGTTGCGCTCGTCGGGCTCGGCGGCGTCTTCACCGAGGTGCTGCGCGACGTCCGGCTCGCACTGGCGCCCGTGACCGCGGCCGAGGCCGAGGCCCTGCTGGCCCGTCTGGCGGCCGCGCCCCTGCTGCGCGGCGTACGCGGCCGGTCCGCCGTGGACCTTCCGGCGGCCGCCCGAGCGGTCGAGGCCATCACGGCCGTCGCCGCCGCGCACCCCGAGATCTCCGACCTGGAGGTCAACCCCCTGCTCGTCACCCCGAAGGGCTGCCTGGGCCTCGACGCCCGGATCGTCCTCGGCTCCTGACCAGCCGTCACCACTCGTCAGTAATCGCTCAGTCATTACGAGGAGAGACCCCTTATGGACTTCGCCTACACCCCGCGCCTGACCGAGCTGAAGGAACGTGCCGCCGCCCTCGCGGACAAGATCATGATTCACGAGGACGCCTGCGAGGCGAACAACGGACTGACACCCGAGGTGCTGCGCGGGATCCGCGACGACGTGCTCGCCAGTGGGCTGCAGGCCGTCAACATGCCCACCGAGTGGGGCGGCGCCGGACTGAGCGTCCTGGAGCAGGTCGTCGTCCAGGAAGAGCTGGGCAAGCTCACCAACGCCCTGTGGGACACCGTGTGGCGGCCCGCCAACGCCCTGTCCGCCTGCACCCCCGCACAGCGCGAGCGCTACCTCGTCCCCGACATCCTCGGGCAGCGCCGCGACGCCGTCGCCATCACCGAGGCCGACGCCGGCTCCGACCCGCAGGGCATCGCCACCACCGCCACACCGACCGCGGACGGCTACCGCATCGACGGCGAGAAGTGGTTCGTCACGGTCGGCGACGCCGCGGACTTCTTCCTCGTCCTGGCCCTGGTCGGCGAGGAGCGGGCGCCGACCCTCTTCCTCGTCGACAAGGACCTGCCGGGCGTACGCCTCAAGCGCGTTCCCCGCTACATGCACACCTTCGTCTACGAGCACCCCGAGTACGTCTTCGAGGGCGTCGAGGTCGGCGCGGACGCGGTGCTCGGCGAGGTCGGCGGCGGCTACGACCTGACCCGCAGCTGGTTCACCGAGGAACGCCTGATGATCGGTGCCCGCACCGTCGGCGCCGCCGAACGCGCCCTCGCCCTGGCCACCGAGTGGGCCCGGGAACGCGTCCAGGGCGGCCAGGCCCTGATCGAGCGCCAGTTGATCCAGGGCATGCTCGCCGACAGCGCCGTGGACATCGCCGTCAACCGCGCCTTCGTCCACCAGGTGGCCTGGGAGTTCGACCAGGGCGGCGACCGCAAGACACTGCACGCCAAGGCGGCCATGGCCAAGCTGTCCGCCTCCGAGGCCGCGGGCCGGGTCGCCGACCGGGCCGTGCAGATCTTCGGAGGGCGCGGCTACATGCGCGACTACCCCGTGGAGCGGCTCTACCGCGAACTGCGCGTCGACCGCATCTGGGAGGGCACCTCCGAGATCCAGCGCCTCGTCATCGCCAACGAGATCGGCAAGCGCGGCCTGGGCATGCTCGACTTCCCGACGACCGGAAGCACCCGCGCGTGAGCGCCGGCACCGTCGAGATCCGGCGCCGCGGCGGCACCGCCGTGCTGACGCTGCGCCGGGAGGCGAAACTCAACGCCCTCTCCACGCACCTGGAACGCGAGCTGCTGCGCGCCCTGGACGACAAGGCCGTCACCACCAGCCGCGCCGTCGTCCTCACCGGCGGCGACCGGGTCTTCTCCGCGGGCGCCGACACCGGCGAGCTGCGCGACATGACCCCGGAGGCGATCGCCGCGTACTACCGCGACTCGGGAGCGGTGTACGAGAAGGTGGCCGCCCTGCCGCAGCCCACCGTGTCCGCCATCGCCGGCTACTGCCTCGGCGGCGGCCTGGAGCTCGCCCTGGCCACGGACTTCCGCGTGGCGGACCCGACCGCCGTGTTCGGTCTGCCCGAGGTCGGCATCGGCATCCTGCCCAGCTCCGGCGGCACCTACCGCACGGTCCGCGCCGTCGGACCGGCCCGCGCCCGTGAACTGGTCCTGCGCGGACGCCGCCTGGACGCCGAGCAGGCCCTCGCCTGGGGCCTGGTCACCGAGGTCTGCGAGACCGGCGGGCACGTGGAGGCGGCCCACGGCATCGCCGGCGAACTGGCCGCGCTGCCGCCCCTCGCGGTGGCCGTCACCAAACGCGTCATCGACGCCGCGACGGACTCCCCACGAGAGTCCTCCCTACTGCTGGAACAGCTCGCGTACGCGTCCCTCAACCAGGCCACCCGCACCCCCACCGAGGACCCGACATGACCGTCACCTCGCGTTCCACCCCCGCAGCGGCGGCCGAGCCCCCCAGCGGCCGACCGGTCATCGAGACCCGTTCCATCGACTACGTGCCCCTGGCCGAACGCCACGGCAAGGTCTGGCACCTGTTCCCGGTCTGGTTCGCCGGTGACGCTCACCTGGCCACGGTCGCCACCGGCGCCATCGGGGTCGCCCTCGGCGGCAACCTGATCTGGACAGCGATCGCGGTCGTCCTGGGCAGCGCCTTCGGCACGTTCTTCATGGCCTTCCACTCCACCCAGGGCCCCCAGCTCGGCCTGCCCCAAATGGTGCAGTCCCGACCGCAGTTCGGCTTCGTCGGCGCCCTGCTCGTGTGGGTCACCGCGCTCACCACGTACATCGGGTACACCGCGTTCAACGAGATCCTGGTCGGCCGCACGCTGGAGCACCTGGCCCACGTGCCCAACGGGGCGAGCTACATCGGCTACGCCGTGGTGGGCATCGTCCTGGCGGTGATCGGCTACGACTTCATCCACCGGGCGTCGCGCTGGCTGACGTACCTCATGTTCGTGGCCCTGATCGTGTTCACCGTGGGCGTCGTCGTGGCCGACCCGTTCAGCTCCGCGCAGCTCGACCTGGGTGCCTTCGCGCTGTCCCCCTTCCTGGTCCAGTTCTTCACCGCGGCCGTCTACCAGCTCTCCTGGTCGATCTACGTCTCCGACTACTCCCGCTACCTGCCGCCGACGGTGGGCGTGCGCTCCTCGTTCTGGTGGACCTACCTCGGGGCGACGATCGGCGGCGCGTGGATGATGCTGGTCGGCACCGTGGCCGCCGGGCTGTTCCCGAAGCTGACACTCGTCGAGTCGATCATCTCCGCCGGAAACGAGGTCTTCCAAGGATTCGGCATGACGCTGCTGCTGGCCTCGGTCCTGCCGCTCATCACCATCGGCACCCTCAACTTCTACGGCGGCAGCCTGACCCTGCTGTCGAGCATGGACTCGGTGCGCCGGATCAAACCCACCGTCGCCAAGCGCGTCGCCACCCTCCTGGTGATCGGCCTGGTGTCCACGGCGATCGCCTTCGGCTCCGACGAGACGTTTCTCCAGCAGTTCGAACACTTCCTCGTCGTGCTCGGCTACCTCTTCACCCCGTGGACGGCGATCAACCTGGTCGACTTCTACGTGGTGCGCCGCGGCCACTACTCGATCCGGGAGATCTTCAACCCACGAGGAACCTACGGGCGTTGGAGTTGGCGCGGGCTGGTGTCCTACGCCGTCGGCTTCGCCTCGATGATGCCGTTCGCGGTCGTCGGCGACAGCATGGGGCCCGTGGCCCGCTGGATGGGCGGCCTGGACATCACCATGATCGTCGGCCTGGTCGTCTCGGCCGGCCTGTATCTGCTGGTCTGCCGATCGCTGGACGTGGAGGGCGAGCGCGCCGTCGTCGACCACGCCGACGACGGCCTGGACCCGGACGTCCCGCAGGGTACGTCGCTGACGGCACACACCGCGTGACCACGGCCGCCTCCGTCCCGTCCGGTACGCCCGCGCCGTTCGGTACCCCCGCCGCGCGGGCGGTCGTAGGGGGCCACCGGGCCCCGCCCCGTTCACCAGCGAAGGGACAGACGACTCGTGGACATCCAGGGTGCTGCGGACCTCCCGCAGCGGATCGGCGTCGTCGGCGCCGGCCAGATGGGCTCGGGCATCGCCGAGGTCTGCGCCCGGGCCGGCCTGGACGTCCTCGTCGCCGAGAGCGGACCCGACGCGCTCGCCGCCGGGCGGCGGCGCATCGAACAGTCACTGGCCCATGGCGTGCGCAGGGGAAAGCTGTCGGAGGCCGACCGCGAACAGGTCCTTGCCGGGATCCGACTGACCACCGATCTCGGGGACTTCGCGGACCGCGACCTGGTCGTCGAGGCCGTCGCCGAGACCCAGCGGGCCAAGGCCGACGTCTTCGCCGTCCTGGACAAGGTCGTGGCACGCGAGGACGCCGTCCTCGCCTCCAACACCTCGTCGATCCCGATCGTCCGACTCGGCATGGCCACCACCCGGCCCGAGCACGTCATCGGCATTCACTTCTTCAACCCGGTCCCCGTTCTGCCCCTGGTGGAGCTGGTGCCCTCCCTGGTGACGGGCGAGCGGACCCGGGCACGCGCGGAGCGCTTCGCCACCGCCGTGCTCGGCAAGAGGGTCATCCGCTCCACGGACCGCGCCCGGTTCGTGGTGAACGCGCTCCTCGTGCCGTACCTGCTGTCCGCGATCCGGATGCTCGAATCCGGTTTCGCCTCCGCCACCGACATCGACCAGGGCATGGTCCTCGGCTGCGCGCACCCGATGGGCCCGCTGGCGCTCGCGGACCTGATCGGGCTCGACACCACGCAGGCGATCGCCGAGTCGCTGTACGCCGAGTTCAAGGAGCCGTTGTACTCTCCGCCCCCGCTGTTGCAGCGCATGGTGGAGGCGGGCCACCTCGGCAAGAAGACCGGCCGCGGCTTTCACCGCTACCCGGCCGCCTGAGCCCGGCGTCCGACCGGTGTGACGGCCGGACACGCGAGCGCACATTCGATGACGACGAATTCGACGACCGGCTCCAACAACCGCCCCGGCGTGGGCGGTCAGGGTGTTCCTTCGGGGTGCACGGCCCGCACCGCCTCGACGACGGAGCCGCTGTGCACCAGGTCGACGGCCGCGCGGACCCGGGGGTACAGGACGACGTCCCGCGTGATGTGGTCGATGGCCCGCCCGTCGGCGGACCGGGTGGTGCGTACGAGTTCGAGGACCGCCCGGCTCGCGCTGGACAGCACCGAGGCGTCGGCGTCCTGTTCGGCCAGGCGCAGTTCGAGTGCCTGCGCGGCCATCAGCAGCTCGATGCCGATGACGGCCTCGATGTTGGCGACCACCTGCCGGGCGTGCCGGCCGGCGTTGTTCGCCATCGAGACGTGGTCCTCCTGGTTCGCGCAGGTCGGGATCGAGTCGACGCTGTCGGGATGGGCCAGCGTCTTGCAGTCCGACACCAGCGCGGCCGCGAGGTACTGCGGCAGCATGTAGCCGCAGTCCATGCCCACCTTCTCGCTGGCGACGAGCATGTCCGGCAGCCCGCGGTTGAGGGAGCCGTCGTCGAGTCGGAACAGCCGGCGCTCGGCGATGCTGCCGATCTCGGTGACGGCGATGGCGAGGAAGTCCGCGGCGAACGCGAGGTACTGGGCATGGAAGTTGCCGCCGGAGACCGCCTTGAGGCCACGGGTCGCCGGCAGGTCCGGGAACACGAGCGGGTTGTCGGTGGCCGCGTTGATCTCGGTCTCCACGATGCCGTGCACGAAACGCAGTGTGTCGCGGACCGGTCCGAGTACCTGCGGTGTGCAGCGCAGCGAGTACGCGTCCTGCGGCGGCCGCCGCACCGGGTCGCGGTCCACGTCGCCGTCGATCAGGCCGCTGTCGCCGAGCAACTGCCGGATGCGGGCCGCGGACTCGATCTGGCCGCGGTGCCCGCGGGCCTGGTGGATCTGCGGGAGGAACGCGTCCCCGAAGCCCATCAGCGCCTCGATGGACATCGCCGCGGTGATCTCGGCGGTGGCGAGCAGGTTCCGCGCGTCCGCGAGGGCGAGGGCCACCTGCGCCGTGGAGAACGACGTGCCGTTGGTGAGGGCGAGGCCCTCCTTCGCGCGCAGCACGATCCGCTCGATCCCGGCGTGGCGCATGGCCTCGAAACCGCTCACGATCTCGCCGTCCCGGAACGCCTCGCCGCTGTCGAGCTCGACGTCCTCGCCGGCCGGACGCGACAGCACGATCGCCAGGTGGGCCAACGGGATCAGGTCGCCGCTGGCGCCCAGGGAGCCGTATTCGGGGACCGCCGGGTGCACCCCGGCGGCGAGCATCCGCGCGAGGGTCTCGGGCAGCTCGGGCCGGACGGCCGAGTGGCCGCGGGTCAGGCTCGCGGCCCGGATCAGCATGGCGGCGCGCACCACCTCCTGGTCCAGATAGCGGCCCACCCCGCTGGCGTTGGAGACGATCAGCCGGCGGGACAGCTCGGCGGCGTCCTCGGCGGTGGCGAAGGCCTGCCGTCCGGCCAGCGAGCCGAAGCCGGTGTTGACGCTGTAGATCGGCTCCACCGGCTCGCCGGCCCGCATGCCCTCGACGATCGAGTCGACCCACTGCTCGCTCGCACGCATGGCTTTCACGGCGCTCTCGCCGACGACGACCCGACGGCCGCCGCGTGCGACGGCGAGGAGATCGTCGAGGGAAACGGGCGCTTCGCCCAAGGTCACTGGCTCGGTCATGGGTTCCTCCTGGGCAGAGGCTACGTGTCGTCTCAGGGGCTGCAATCGGCTGTTCTCAGGGGGTGAGAACAGCGCCGGGCCGCGGCGACCACGGCGGCGTTGGCGTCCTCGTCGCCGACGGTGATCCGCACGCCCTCACCGGGGAACACGCGCACGGCGATGCCGGCGAAAGTGCACTGCCGCAGGAACTCCTGGCTCGCGTCCCCGAACGGCAGCCAGACGAAGTTGGTCCCGGACGCCGGCACCTCCAGGCCCGCCGCGCGCAACTCCGCGACGAGCCGGTCCCGCGAGGCGGTGAGCCGCCGTACCCGACGCGCCGTCAGCTCCGGCTCGTCCAGGGTCGCCAGCGAGGCGGCGAGTGCGGGCGCGCTCAGCGTGAACGGCAGCGCCACGCGCCGGGCGGCGTCGAGCACCGCGGGGTCGGCCACGCAGTAGCCCACCCGCAGACCGGCGAGGGCGTAGGCCTTGGAGAAGGTCCGCAGTACGGCGACGTTCGGATACGACCGCTGAAGCCGCACCCCGTCGTCGGTTCCGCCCGCCGGCACGAACTCGCGGTACGCCTCGTCCACGATGATCAGCACGTCCTCCGGAACGGCCGCGACGAAGGCGGCCAGGGCGCCCGGCGGCAGCACGGTCGAGGTCGGGTTGTTGGGATTGCAGACGAGGACCGCGCGCACGTCGAGCGTCAGCGCCGCCGCGACCGCGGACAGGTCGGGCGCCGCGTCGCGCAGCGGCACCTCCAGCGGGGTCGCGCCCGCGGCGGCGACCAGGATCGGGTAGGCCTCGTAGGAGCGCCACGCGTAGGCGACCCGGTCCCCGGGGCCGGCGAACGCGCGCACCAACTGCTCCAGTACGGCGATGGAGCCGCCGCCGGTGAGTACCTGTTCCGGGCGGACTCCCAGGTGGCCGGCTAGACGCGTTTCGAGTTCGGCGGGCCGCAGCGGCGGGTAGCGGTGGGCGGCACCGGCACTGGCCGCGATCGCGGCCCGCACCGCGGCCGACGGCGGAAAGGGCGACTCGTTGGAACCCAGCCGGTGCGTCGGCTCGTCCCCGACCCTGCCACCGCCGTAGGCGGGCAGACGCAGAACTCCCGCACGGGGGCGCGGCGTCATACGGTCACCACCCCACCGGGGTGCAGGCCGTCGCAGGCGAACGCCCCGTCGGGGGGCAGGCTGTGGCGGGCCGGCGCCTCGTCGGGCGCGGGTACCTCGCTGGGGTGCAGGCCATGACGGGAGGGCATCTCGCCGGGTTGCAGGCCATGGCGGGCGAGGGCCCCACTGGGGAGCAGGCCGTCGCAGGCGCGTACCTCGACGGGGAGCATGCCATGACGGGAGGGCACCTCGCCGGAGTGCAGGCCTCGGCGGGTGAGGGCCCCACTGGGGAGCAGGCCGTCGCAGGCGCGTACCTCGACGGGGAGCATGCCATGACGGGAGGGCACCTCGCCGGGGTGCAGGCCTCGGCGGGTGAGGGCCCCACCGGGGTGCAGGCCATGGCGGGCGACGGCCCCACCGGGGTGCAGGCCATGGCGGGTGAGGGCCCCACCGGGGTGCAGGCCATGGCGGGTGACGGTCCCACCGGGGAGCAGGCCGTCGTGGGCAGGGATCGCGACCCGTCGGCTGCGGATGACGTCCGTTCCGGTCGTCGCGCCGGGATCCGCGCGCCGGGGGCGCGGGATCCGGCCGGGGCCGGACGGGCCCTGGCCGCGGCGGCGGGCACGCCGCTCCCCGGCGGCCCGGACCGTCCGCGCGCGTCCGCCGGGCGCCTCCCGCAGCCGGACGCCGACTCCGCGTCCACTCCCGCGCGCGCTCACGCCAGGACCTTCGACAGGAAGGTACGGGTGCGCTCGTGGCGCGGATCGCCCAGCACCGCGGCGGGTGGACCGCTTTCCACGAGCACGCCGTCGGACATGAAGTGCGCGACGTCGGCGACCTCCCGCGCGAAGGCCATCTCATGGGTCACCACGATCATGGTCATGCCGCCCTCGGCCAGGTCGCGCATCACGTCCAGCACCTCGCCGACGAGTTCCGGGTCCAGTGCCGAGGTGGGCTCGTCGAACAGCATGAGCGCCGGACGCATGGCCAGCGCCCGGGCTATCGCCACGCGCTGCTGCTGCCCGCCCGACAACTGGCCCGGGTAGTGCAGCGCCTTGTCGGCCATCCCCACCCGTTCCAGCAGAGCGTGAGCCTCGTCCAGCACGTCCCGTCGGCGCGCGCCCTTGACGGTGACCGGGCCTTCCAGCACGTTCTCCAGCGCGGTGCGGTGCGGGAAGAGGTTGAACTGCTGGAACACCATGCCGATCCGCGCCCGGCGGCGCGCCACCTCACGATCGTTCAGCTCGTGAAGCCGGCGACCGACGCGGCGGTACCCGACGAGGTCCCCGTCGACCCACATGCGTCCCGCGTCGAGCTTCTCCAGGTGGTTGATGCAGCGCAGGAACGTGCTCTTGCCCGAGCCGGAGGGACCGAGCAGGCAGGCGACCTCCCCTCGGGCGACCCGCATGCTCACTCCGCGCAGCACCTCGACATGACCGAACGACTTGTGCACGTCACTGGCTTCGAACATGGGCTCACTCATGACGCGCTCCGCAGTGAGGTGGTGGCTTCGACGGGGGCGGCGGGCCGAGCGCGCAGCAGCCGCGACGGCCGGGTCCGGCGCGAGGAGGTGACCTGGAAGCCGCGCCCGAAGTGCCGTTCGACGTAGTACTGCGCGACGGAGAGCACCGCGGTGATCGTCAGGTACCACAACGCCGCGACGATCAGCAGGGGAATGGTCTGGAAGGTGCGGGAGTAGATCAGCGACGCGGAGGTGAGCAGTTCGGCGTAGCCGATCACCAGCACCAACGAGGTGTACTTCAGCATGCCGATCGTCTCGTTGCCGGTCGGAGGGATGATCACCCGCATGGCCTGGGGCAGCACGACGCGGCGCATCACCTGGCCCCGGCTCATGCCGATCGCCTGCCCCGCCTCGGTCTGGCCGCGCGGCACGGCGAGGATGCCGGAACGGACGATCTCGCTCATGTACGCGCCCTCGTTGAGGCCGAGGCCCAGGGTGGCCGCGAGGAACGGCGTGATCAGGCTGTTGGTGCCGGCCGAGGCCAGCTCCGGTCCGAACGGGATCCCGATCGAGATCCGGGGCAGCAGCGCGGAGAGGTAGAACCAGAACAGCAGCTGCACCAGCAGGGGCGTCCCGCGGAAGAACCACGAGTACAGCCAGGCCACCTTGGACAGGACGGGGTTGGGGGAGAGCCGCCCGATCGCGACCACGACCCCGATCACCAGCCCCATCACCATGGCGATGCCGGTGAGTTCGAGCGTGCGGGCGACGCCGGTGAGGATCGGCGCGGAGAACAGGTACTGCCACACCACCGGCCACTGCAGCCGCTCGTTCGTGACGAGCAGGTGCAGGGCCATCGCGGCGAGCACGGCGAGGGACAGCAGGGCGAGCCAGCGTCCCGGGTGGCGGGCCGGTACGATCGGGTCGCCCTCCTGTTCGGCCGGCTTGGCCTCTACGGTGGGGGCGGGGCTGCTCATGACGTCACCCCGTTGATGGGGAAGCTGTCCAGAGTGCCCGTCTCCTGGCCGTACTTGGCCAGGATCTTCTGGTAGGTGCCGTCCTGCGCAAGCCGCTCCAGTGCCTTGGCGAACGCCTGCTCGAGGGCCGTGTCGCCCTTGCGGAAGACGATGCCGAAGCTGCCGCTCTCGTACGGCGGTAGCATCGTGAACGCGCCGGTCCGACCAGCCACGTAGCCGCCCGCGGTCGAGTCGATCAGGGCCGCGTCGGCCCGTCCGCTCTGGAGGGCGAGCACCATCTGGTTCTGCCCGGGGAAGATGGAGATCTCCGGCGCGGGCCTGCCGTTCGCCCGGCACTTCTTGATCTGGTCCTGACCGTCCTGGACCTCGGTCGTCCCCTTGTCGATGGCCACCTTCAGACCGCACAGGTCGTCGAGGGCGGCCACCTTGTGCGGGTTGTCCTTGGGCAGCATGATTCCGCCGCCGGCCTTGAGGTAGTCGACGAAGTCGACCTGCTTCTGCCGCTCGACGGTGTCGGACATCGCCGACATCGCCAGGTCGTAGCGCTCGGCGGCCAGGCCGGGGATGATCGCGTCGAACGCGGTGTTGTGGAAGACCAGCTTGACGCCCAGCAACTTCTCGAATTCGTCAGCGAGTTCACGGTCGACGCCCTGCACCGTGGTGTTGTCGGCCGCGTAGGACTCGAACGGCGGGTATTCGATGTTGCTGGCGACGTCGAGGGTCGTCTTTCCGGCCGCCGCGTTCCGCATGAGCGAGTGCAGCGGCGCGTTCGTGGCGGCGGCGGCGCGGTCCGGTGGTGCTTTCGTGGCGGAGCCGCAGGCGGCCAGCAGGCAGGCGCCGGCGGTGGCCAGGACGAGCGCGGTACAGGACGGGCTCCGACGGCGGGAAAGAGGCATGGACGGCTCCTGTCGAAGTCCTCGGCGCGCGGTCCCGTGCCGCGGTGAAGCGGCTGGGACGGCGCGGGCCCTGTCGGCCGGCCACCGGTTCGCGCTCCGGTGCGCGGGGTGCGCGGGACGGCGGCTCGGTGCCTGGAAGCTAGGGCGGCGACCGGCAGGCGCCAACGAGCCGTTCTCAGCGGGCGAGAATCCGCCAACGGCCGAAACGGATGACCACGCGGGGGACGAAGGGACTTTCGGGGTCCTGGCAGGGACTGTTCGGCCTCAGCGGCAAGGCGGCGCGTGCGGTGGACTGGAGGCGACAGGAAGGGCGCCGAGTGATGAGACGACGCAGCGTGGGCGAGCTGATGAGCCCCACCGCCGTGAGTGTGCGACCGGGCACGGCGTTCAAGGAGATCGCACGCGTCCTCGACGAGTACGACATCACCGCCGTCCCGGTGGTCGACGACGAGGACCGGCCGATCGGGGTGGTGTCCGAGGCGGACCTGCTCCGCAAGCAGACCCGCGGAGGTGTCGGGAGGAACGCGGGGGAGCTGATGACGAGCCCCGCCGTCGTCGCGGAGCCCGGCTGGCACGCCGTGCGTGCCGCACGGACGATGGAGCGGCACAAGGTCAAGCGCCTGCCGGTGGTGGACGGCGACGGCCGGCTGATCGGCGTGATCAGCCGCAGCGACCTGGTGCGGCAGTTCCTGCGCCGGGACCGCGAGATCCAGCAGGAAATCCTGGAGGACGTCATCGTACGGACGGTGGGCCTGCGGCCCTCGGCGCTCGCGGTCGAGGTCGCCGAGGGCCGGGTCGTCCTCAGCGGCACCGTGGAGCACAGGAGCCTGATCCCGGTCACCGTGCGGCTGTGCGACAGCGCCGACGGCGTGGTGGAGGTGGTCAACCGGCTCGGCTTCGACCGGGACGACACCGTGGACCCTCCCGCCGTACGCGGCGGTTCGGCTCGTGCGGATGCCGGCGTGCGTGCGGCGCCGGGCGGTGGGCACGGCCTGTCGTCGGTGCTGTCAGCGCCCCGGCTCCGCTTCGGACGCCGCTGGTGAGCCGCCGGTAGTCAAACGTCCAGGATCAGGCGTTCACCCAGGCACCGCGAGACGCAGATCATCATGGTCTCGCCCGCGGCGCGTTCCTCCTCGCCGAGCACCCGGTCACGGTGGTCCGGCTCGCCCCCGAGAACCGCCGTCTCGCAGGTCCCGCAGACGCCTTCCCGGCAGGAACTGAGCGTCCGCACGCCCGCCTGCGACAGCGCGTCGAGGATCGACTGGCGGGCACCCACGGTGATCTCGCGGCCGTCGCGGGTCCGCACCGTGAACGGCCGGTCGCCCTCGCGGCGCGCGCCGCCGGGATCGGCGGTGAAGTGCTCCACGGTGAGCTTGGTCCCGGGGCGGGCCCTGGCGTAGTCCTCGACTGCGGTGAGCAGTCCGGGCGGACCGCACGCGTACACGTCGGCGTCCGCCGCTCCCAGTTTGTCGAGCTCCGCCGTGACGTCGGCGACGCCCGACTCGTCGTCGCGGTGGAGCCGTACCCTGTCCCCGTACCGGGCCAGCTCCGCGGTGAACGCCATGGAGGCGGCGGCCCGCCCCAGATACAGCAGCGTCCAGTCCTTGCCCGCCGCGTCGAGCGCGGCCGCCATCGGCAGCAGCGGCGTGATCCCGATTCCTCCCGCGACGAGGACGCAGCGGTCGGCTCCGAGGTCCAGTGGGAAGGTGTTGCGGGGGGTGCTCACCAGCAGGGTGTCCCCGGCGCGGACACGGTCGTGCAGGTGGACCGAGCCGCCGCGCCCGCCGGGTTCGCGCAGCACCGCGATCCGCCAGCGTGCCTCGTCCGGAGCCGACGACAGGGAGTACTGCCGGATCAGATCGCGGGAGAGCACGACGTCGATATGGGCCCCCGGCGTCCACGGCGGCAGGGCCCGGCCGTCGCGCGCCGCCAGGACGAGGGAGACGACTCCCGCCGCTTCCGTCGTCACCTCCTCGACCGTGACGGTCACGAACTGCTGCGCCGACATGGCTCCTCCGTCTCCGACTCGGCCTGTGCGGGGCGCGTTTCGAGGCACCCCGATCGCCGCATCGTGCGGAGCGCGGCCGCCACGCGGCAACGGCCTTTCTCAGCAGGCGATAACAGCCGTGTCCCGGACGCCCGCCGCCGAACTACCGTTCCTGCGCGGCGCCCGGCACGAGGCGGTGCAGCCCGGCGCCCGTCGCCCGGCACGCCCGGCCACACCGCCGGCCCGCAACTCGACCACCACCCGCGCCCACCCGAGGGGGCCTGATGACCAGCACCGCCGCCGACGGCGTCGTCGCATCCATCCCGGACGACCCCTACGACGACGCCAACCTGACCGACCCCTACCCGCTGTTCGACCGCATGCGCGAGGCGGGACCGGCGGTCTGGCTGGAGCGGTACGGCGTCCACGCCTTCACCCGCTTCGAGCAGTGCCGGCAGATCCTCGCCGACCACGAGACGTTCATCTCCGGCGCCGGGGTCGGTCCGCGCAACTACCACCAGGAGCCGCCGTGGCGCCCCGCGGGCATCCTCGACTCCGACCCGCCCGCGCACACCCCGCTGCGCACCGCGATGGCCGGAGTGATCTCCCCCCGCAACATCCGGGTGCTGCGCGCCGTATTCCAGGAGTTCGCCGTGCGGCTCGTGGACAGGGTCCTGGAACAGCGCGAGTTCGACGCCATCACCGAACTGGCCGAGCTGTTCCCGATCGAGGTGTTCGGCAACGCGGTCGGCATACCACGCGAAGGGCGAGCGGAGAACCTGCTGCCGCACGGTGCCATGAACTTCTCCGCGTTCGGACCCGAAGACGCCCGCTACGCACGGTACTTCGCCGCCGGCGAGGGGACCGTCGAGTGGGTGATGAGCAACTGCGCCCGCGAGAACCTGACCCCGGACGGCCTCGGCGCCAAGATCTGGGAGTACGCCGACCAGGGCGTGATCACCCCGGACGAGGCGACCCGGCTGGTGCGCGCCTTGCTGTCGGCGGGCCTGGACACGACCGTACTGGCCATCGGCAACACCATGAAATGCCTGGCCACCCACCCCTCCGAATGGGCGGCCCTGCACGAGAGCCCCGCGCTGGCCCGGTTCGCCGTCGACGAGGCGCTGCGCTTCGAGTCGCCCTTCCAGTCCTTCTTCCGCACCACCTCCCGCGAGGCGGCGTTCCACGGGGTGCCCCTCGCCGAGGACACGAAGATCGCGCTGTTCATGGGCGCGGCCAACCGAGATCGGCGCCGGTTCGGGGACGACGCGGGCGAGTACCGGATCGAGCGGGACGCCTCCGGGCACCTGGCGTTCGGCATCGGCATCCACCAGTGCGTGGGCCAGCCGATCTCCCGGCTGGAGATGGACGTCCTGTTCAGCGAACTGGCCCGGCGGGTGCGGACGGTGGAACTCGTGGGTGAGCCGGTGCCGTTCCTGCACAACACACTGCGGGGCTGGACGCGCCTGCCGGTCCGGGTCACCCCGGCCTGAGGAGCCGCGGGGGGCGTCCGGCGGGTGCGCGCGGCCGACGTTCACCCGATGGGCAGCGGCGCGGCCCGGTGCTCCAGCAGCTCGCCGAGCTGTCGGCCGGCCGCCCGCAGCCGGCTCTGGGCGTGCCGGCGCCAGGCCGAGCCGCACCGGTTCTCGGGCCCGGCCACGGTCAGCGCGCACAGCACCTCGCCTCCCGCCACGACGGGCACCGCCACCGCCACCGCGCCCTCACTCAACTCGCCCCTGGTGACCAGGAAACCGCTCTGGCGGACCCGGTCGATCTCGGTGGCCAGCTGAGCGCGTCCCAGGGTGCGGGCGGTGATGCCGCGCAGCGGCTGCTCCAGCACGTGGTCGATCACGGCACGCGGAGCATGGGCCAGCAGCAGGCGCTGGCCCGCTCCCGCGTAGAGCGGCAGCAGTTGGTTGATCCGGAACGCCATCCGGATCGGGTGGGGCGACTGGGTCTGCCGCAGGCACATGGCCCGTGTACCGACCCGCACGGTCAGCACGGCCGTCTCGCCCGTCGCGTCCGTCAGCTCCTGGAGCAGCCCGTGGCCCAGCTCGACCAGGCGGGTGTGGGTCAGGTGCTGACCGGAGATCTCCAGCAGCCGCCAGCCGGGAGCGTAGGTGCCCGCGCGCTCCTCCACCAGGTCCAGCTCGCGCAGGGTGCGCAGATACCGGTAGACGGTGCTCACCGGGATCCCGGCGTCGGCGGCGATCTTCTCGACCCGGGCCTCACCCGACTCGGCCACGCTGATCAGCACGTTGAGGCCGCGCTGGAACGAGACGCCCGGTGACACCCCGGACCGGCCCGCACCACCCGCGTCGCCCGCACCGCAGGGGACCACTTTTGTCATGAAGCCCTCCTCGGCCTGCCCATGGGGCGTCAGCGGTCGCCGTGCGGAGCGGCGGGGGCGTCAGCGTAAACGATCGTCCCCGCCTCGCACGAGACCTCGACCGTGCCGTATCGAGGGCTGTCGCGCACACCTCGTTCTCGCCCCGTGAGAACGCCTCTCGCCGTGTCGCGGACCCCGTGCCCGCACTGCGGCGACCGCTCCCGCACGGGCCGCGGCCGACGCTTCGGCGGCCACCGCCGCCGGCCGGACCGCCGTGGACACCGGAGCCGTGGGCACCGGAAGGTGAGCGTGCCGTTCGGGCGATCCCGTTCCCGTCGGTCAGCGGGCGAGGCCGCCCAACGCGGTCAGCAGCCGGTCGACGTCGTTGCCTCCGTACCCCTTCGTCCTGGCGGGGCCCTGCGGGGACACCGTCGTCGTACGCGACTGCTCCCCGAGGCTGGCCGAACCGCTGGTGCGGGCCAATGTGCTGGCCCTGGGCGGCGCGGCGGCGCTGGCCACCCACCCCGTCACCGCCGGCCGGCTCGCCGGGATCGGCGTGCCCGGTTCCGTCAGCGCCTGCCTGGGCCTGGGCGAGCGTTTCCTCGCCGCGGTCGACGGCCCTGGCTCCTCCCCGGAGCGACTGGCCGCCGCGCTGGGCGGTGAGCTGGTCGCCACAGGACGTGCCCTGGGGCTGCACCGCAACACCGTGACCGCCCGGCTGCGGCAGGTGCGGGACCGAATCGGCGTGGACCTGGACGATCCCGGCCACCGACTCGCCCTCCAGATGGCCTGCCGCGCGGTGCAGCCGGCACCGGAGTGACGCCCGCATCCCGTTGGGGCGGTGAGACCGGCCGGCGCGTCGTGGACGCCGGCGCTGCCGTGAAAGGTCAGCGGCCGCGCCGGTGGAGTTCCAGGTCCGCGACCACGGGGCGGTGGTCGGACGCCTCCGTGGCGATCTCTCGGGTGCCGGCCACGGTGATGTCGGGGGAGACGGTCACGAAGTCGATGCGCTTTTCCGGACGGACGGCCGGGTACGTCCCGCCGCCGTCCGGGGCGGCGTCCCTGAGCCGCCGCCACAGCGGTGCCAACTCCGGAGCGTTCGCCTCGGTGTTGAAGTCCCCGACCAGGATCTTCGGGCCGCGGTCGGCGGCGAGCACGTCGAGCATGTCCGCGACCTGGGCCCTGCGGACGGACGGGTTGGCCCGGTAGTCCAGGTGGGTGTCGTAGACGTGCACGTGCGATCCCCTGACGTTGAGAGTCACCTCGGCGAAGCCGGGCGCCGGGGCCGGCACCGGATCGGGCGTCTGGGTGGAGAGCCGGGTGATCTCGTGGTTCTCGGCCTCGAGCACCGGGTGGCGACTCAGCACGGCGACGCCGAACCGGCGGCGGTCCGCGCCCGGGGTGGCCGGGTCCATGTCGTAGATCGGTGCGAAGAACACCCGCATGCCCAGCTTCTCCGCCAGCGCCCGGGCCTCGTCGGCGAAGTCGCTGCGGGCGCCCCAGTGGACGTCGACCTCCTGGAGACCGACCACGTCGGCGTGCAGATCGCGTATCGCCCGTGCGGTGCGGTCGAGGTCGAAGACCTCGTCCTCTCCGGCCCCGGCGTGGATGTTGTAGGTCGCCACCCGCAGCGGCACCGCGGGTGCGCGGGACCCGGCGGTGCCGGCGTCCGCGGCCGTCGCCGGTGCCGCCATGGCGAGCGCGGCGGTGGCGGCGAGCACGGCGGCGAGGCCGCGCCGGACAGGACGTCGGAACGTGGGCTTCATGCCGTCGATCCCTTCACCGTCGTCTTGGCGAGTCACACAACAGCCTTTGTGACGAGTGTGGTTGACGATGCCGCCCGCGTCGAGACCGTCTCCGGCGAGTACCTGACGGAGATTCAGCGCCGTGGCGAGCCGTGTTCCGCCTGGCACAGCACAGAGGGTTCACGTCAGACGTCAGACGTCATATGATCCGCGTCGACGGCAGACGCCCTGCCGTTCTGAGCGATAGGACAGCGATGTCTCACTTCCGGCGAAGGCTCCGATGGGGAGCAGGTCTGGTGGGGCTCTCCACCGTCGTGGCACTGGCGGGCGGCGTGCCCGCGACCGCGGCCACCGATCAGGCACCGGACTTCGATGCCACGCCCCCTCAGGCCGGCAAGCCCTTCTACGCGGAGCAGCAACTCGCGGCCAACGGCGAGGGTTTCCCGAACTACCGCATCCCGGCGCTGGCCGTCACCAACCGCGGTGACATCCTCGCCGCCTACGACGGCCGGCCCACCGCGATCGACGCCCCCGGCCCCAACTCCATCCTGCAGCGCCGCTCCACCGACGACGGCGCCACGTGGGGGGAGCAGACGATCGTCCACGGGGGCAAGCGGGAAGCGCCCATCGAGGGCTACTCGGACCCCAGTTACCTCGTCGACCGCTCCACCGGCGACATCTTCAACTTCCACGTGAAGTCCTTCGACCAGGGCTTCGGCGGGTCCCGGCCCGGCGTCGACCCCCAGGACCGCAACGTGCTCCACGCCGAGGTCAGCGTCTCCCACGACGACGGCCTCACCTGGCAGCACGAGGTCATCACCTCGGACGTCACCGCCGACCTCGGCTGGCGCTCCCGGTTCGCCGCGTCGGGCCAGGGCATCCAGCTGAAGTACGGCAAGTACGCCGGGCGGCTGCTCCAGCAGTACACGATCATCAACGGCGCCGGTGTCTTCCAGGCCGTGTCCGTGTACTCCGACGACCACGGAAGGACCTGGAAGGCCGGCGAACCGGTCGGCTCGGGCATGGACGAGAACAAGACCGTGGAGCTCTCCGACGGCCGCGTCATGCTCAACTCCCGCGACTCCGGCCGCTCCGGCTACCGCAAGGTCGCGATCTCCGACGACGGCGGCGTCACCTACGGCAAGGTGACCGTCGACCGGGAGCTGCCCGACCCGGCGAACAACGCCTCCATCGTCCGCGCCTTCCCCAACGCGCCGCAGGGCTCGGACCGCGCCAAGGTGCTGCTGTTCTCCAACGCGGGCTCCACCAGCCAACGGGCCAACGGCACCGTCCGGATGAGCTTCGACGACGGCCAGACGTGGCCGGTCGCCCGGGTCTTCCAACCGGGCGGCATGGCCTACTCGACCCTGGCGACCCTGCCCGACGGCAACGTCGGCCTGCTCTACGAGCCCGACGGCGGCAACGGCGGCATCCGCTTCGCCCGCTTCAACCTCGCCTGGCTCCAAGGCGTCGCCGCGCCGCTCACGGCCGAGAACCTCACGGTCGAACGCGGCGGCACGGCGGCCTTCGAGCTCACGGTGGCGAACCAGAGCGGCTCGGCGCTCCAGGTGAAGGACCTCACCCTCGGGGTGCCGGCGGGCTGGACGTACGAACTGACGCCGCCGGACCGGATCCTCCCCGGCTACTCCAAGACCGTCACCGCCACCCTCACCGTCCCCGAGGACGCGACCGGGGGCACCTACCCCGTGACCGCCACGCTCACGGACACCAAGGGGCGCACCTCCCGGGGTTCCCTCACCGTCGAGGTGCCGAAGACGGCCGACGAGAGCACACCGGGCCGCATCCAGGTGACCGGCGGCACGCTCACCAACCCGCGGAACGACGGCTACCAGGCCGGTGACAGGCTGGTCTTCACCTACACCGTCACCAACCTGTCCGACGCGGCCACCACGGTGGTGCCGAGCGGGAACCTCAAGGACCTCGACCCGGCGGCCGACTCACGCAACTGCCGGTGGCGCGGCCTCGCGGCGCACGCCTCCTACACGTGCTCCTTCCCGTACCACGTCGTCTCGCAGGAGGACCTGGACGCGGGGCACTTCACGCCGGTGACCGAGTGGACCTCGACCTCGGACGACACCGTCACCGTGGTCGGGCACACCGGCGGACGCGTCGAACTGGGCTGACCCGCCCCCTCGTCGAACCGCCTCGTGGGAGAACTCCCGCGAGGCGGTGGGTCATGGTCATTCCTGTCCGGAGACGGCCATCTCGCCCAGCAGCGACCAGTCGTCCTGCGCCAGGGTGGTGTTGACGATCCGAGGCGTCTCGGCGAGGTGGGGCGGCAGGGTCCGCTGCGCGGCCCTGAACTGCTCCGACTGCACGTGGGCCGCCCCCGCCTCGTCGTCGCGGAAGGCCTCGACCAGGACGTACTCCGTCGGGTCCTCGACGCTGCGGGACCAGTCGAACCACAGGCAGCCCGGCTCGGCGCGGGTGGCCGCGGTGAACTCGGCGGCGATCCGCGGCCACTGGTCGGCGTACTCGGGGCGGACACGGAACTTGGCGGTGATGAAGATCATCGGTCTCCCTCATTGGTTCTCTGCGCGCAGCCGCGCCGCCCGCTGCCCGGTCCCGCGCGCGAACGGCGCCACAGGGGTGCGGTGGATCGGCTGAACACGGCCGTAGCCGTGACAGGTCGGACACGGCAGGCTGTGAAGATCGTAGCCGACGGAGAACACACCGCCCGGGGGTGCGGCGGTGCGCCGCCGCAAGGGGGAGGGGACGGAACCGGATGGGGATCGCGCTGCTGGTGGCGTTGACCGCCGTCGTGGCCGCGGCCGTCGTCACCGGCCTGGTACGGGCCGGGCGACGCGAGGCACAGGCGGAGAGGACCCGACTCGCCGAGGAGGCGCGGCGACGGGCGCGCCGGTCGCTGGACGCGGTGTGGGCGATGGACGACCGGCAGTTCGAGGAGTACGTCGCCGAACTGTGCCGCCGGGACGGCTGCACCGACGTCCGGCGGGTCGGCGGCGCCGGCGATCTGGGCGCGGACGTGACCGGCCGCTTGCCCGACGGCCGCCGTCTCGTCATCCAGTGCAAGCGGTACGCCAAGCACCGTACCGTCGGCAGCCGTGACCTCCAGACCTTCAACGGCACCGCGCGAGCCGAGCACCGAGCCGACGTCCCGGTCTTCGTCGCCTCCTGCGTCTTCACCCGGCCGGCCCGCGAGTTCGCGGCCCGGCACCGACTGTGCCTCGTCGACGTCGATCTGCTCGGCTTCTGGAACGGCGGCACCGCGTTGACCTCGTTCCTGGACCTGGACATCGGCCGGTCCGGAACCAACCGCCGGCTGCGCCCGGACCACGACTGACGGGAGTCGCGTGTGCCGTGGGCGGACGGGACACCGGCGGGATGCTCCGCGCACGGCACACGGGGCATCTTCCGTCCGGTCAGGCGGCGGAGTCGGTGCCTTCTCCGCCCTCCCCGCGCGGGAGCCGGCGGAGCCGCAGCACGGCCACCGCCGCCGTACCGGCGCCGGCCAGGGCCAGCACCAGCAGGAGAACCCGGTCCGAGACGGCCTCGCCGAGCCGCCTCGCGCCGCTCTCCCAGGCCGCCTCGGTGTCGATGTCGAGGAGGGAGGGCAGTGCCGAGGTGCCGTCGAAGAGCAGGAACACGACGCCCAGCAGGACGAAGAGGATCCCGCCGGCCAGCGAGGTGGTGTGCACGGTCAGAGGTCCCCACCGCAACGCGCGCCCCCGCAGCCAGCGCCGGCGCCCGAGGTCCCAGCGGTCCCACAGCAGCGCCAGGACGAACAGCGGGACGGCCATGCCCAGCGCGTAGATGGCCAGCAGGAGACCGCCGTGCAGAGGGCTGCCGTCGAGCGCCGCGACGGTGAGGATGCCGCCGAGGATGGGACCGGCGCAGAAGCCCGCCAGTCCGTAGACGGCGCCCAGGGCGAAGACGGACACGGCGGACCCGGTCCTGCGGGTGCCCGCCGCCTGCTGAAGACGGCGGGAGCCGAAGCCGAGGCCCAGGATCTGCGCCAGTCCCAGTGCGATCATCGTCCAGCCGCCGAGCAGGACCAGCAGTTCGCGGTGCCCGTAGAACAGGCGGCCGGCGAAGGAGCCGGCCACACCGAGCGGTACCAGCGTGGTGCACAGCCCCGCGTAGAAGACGGCGGTACGCAGTGACAGTCGGGTGCGGCCGGTGAAGGAGTAGGCGAAGAACGCCGGCAGCAGCAGCGCACTGCACGGGCTGAGCAGTGCCAGCAGGCCGCCGAGGAAGGCGGTCGCGGCGGTGATCCCGCTCATCGCCCGGCTTCCTTCGCGGCCTTCTCGACGGCGGCGGTGAACGTGCTCAGCGGCTGCGCGCCGAGGATGGGTGTGGAGTTGACGAGGAAGGCGGGCGTGCTGGAGACCCCGAGCGCGTATCCCTCCTCCTGGTCCCTGCTCACCGACACCTCGGCGGCCTCGGACTTCAGGTCGGCCTCGAAGCGGTCGAGGTCGGCGACGCCCGCCTCGCGGGCCATCTCGCGAAGCCGGGAGGAGGAGAAGGCGCCGTTGTTGCGCGGGCGTTCCTTGGCGTAGACGACGTCGTGGAACTGCCAGAACCGCCCCTGCTGTCCAGCGGCCCAGGAGGCGCGGGCGACGCGCTCCGATTCGGCGCCGAACACGGGGAAGTTCCGCCACTCGATGCGCAGCAGGCCCTTGTCCACGTACGACCGGACGAGTTCCGGCTTGGTCTCCCGCGCGAACTTGCCGCAGAAGGGGCACTGGAAGTCCTCGTAGGCGATCAGTACGACGGGCGCGTCGGCGCGGCCCAGGGCCAGCGGGTCCTTCTGGTCCCTGCGGGCCAGGGCGAGCAGGGACTTCTGCTGTTCGTCGGGGGTGGCTCCGGCCGCGGACGGCGAGACGGCGGCGGACGGCGAGACGGCGGCGGCCGGCCGGTCCCGGGACACGGAGTCCCCGGAACGGCCGCCGAGGGCGGCCGCCACGGCGACGGCGGCGGCCGCACCGCCGCCCACGGCGATCCAGGTCAGACGGCGACGGTGGGCACGAGGGGAGGAAGGCATGGGGCACCTCCGAAAGTGAAGTGTGCGAAGGAGAGGGGCGTAGAGGGGAGGGAGACTGGAAGGAGAGGGAGACTGGAAGGAGAGGGGAAGGACAGGGCTCAGGCGACGGGCCGCACGGGGCAGGCCGCCTCGGTGGCCAGGCGCCGCAGCGCGGCCTCGGCCAGCAGGACGAGGGCGAGCACCGCGACCGCGGGTTGCAGGGGGGCCCAGTAACTCAGCGCGCCGGAGGCCCCCAGCAGAAGCAGGACCGCCTTGTTGCAGACGGGGCAGCCGACCGCGAGGAAGGACAGCACCGCGCCGGCCGACCCGAGTGAACGCCCGGTCGCGTCGTCACGGCCCGCGACGGGCCCGGTTCGCACATAGGTGGCGAGCACCACGGCCGACAGCACGGCGGTGAGGAGCAGCATCGGGTAGTTCCACCACACCGGCGGCACCGAGCGGGAGAACAGCGGGGTCGGGACGAGGGCGGTGGGCACGCCCAGGACGAGGACCGCCAACGGCGTGGCCGCCGCGACAGCGGCCCAGCGGCGTCGGGGCCAGCAGCGCAGGGCGGCCCACGCCGCACGGGGGGAGCGGGACACGGACAACGGATGACTCTCCGGTCGTACGGGGTGACAGGGACGCGCGGACACGGCGCGCGGGCCTACACCCGTCGTACGGAGAGTTCGGCGAGGTCGGGAGGAGACGGTTCCGGTCCGTGGCGCCGGACGTCCCGGTGTGCGGACGTCCACGCCGCTGCCGTGTCGTCGGCGTACGCCGGCAGGGCACGGGCGAGCAGCGCACCGAACCGCGGGTGCTGTTGCTCCGGCTGCGCCTTCTTCAGGCAGGGCCCGTTTCCCGCGGCGGCGGGCGCGCCGTGACCGGCGTCGTCCAGCGTCTCGGGACACGGTGCCACGTGCGGGTCGGCCGCGGTGGAGGAGGACGCCGCCCGGAACGCGGGCGGGGAGGCGGTCGTGGCGCAGAACAGCGCGGCCAGCAGGACGAGCAGCGCGAGGCCGGCGCCCATGGCACCGTGCCGCCTGCGACGCATCGCCGTTCCTCCACTTCGTCGGTCCCGACACCATAGCCCAGGTACCCCTGGGCGTATCGAAGCAGGGACCAGGCGCGTCATCACAGCGGGACCAGGGCCCACCCCTCGTGCTGACGGAGCGCCAGGTGCCACACGGCGGCCGGTACGACCCCCACGCCGGCCACGAGGGTGTCGGCGGTCAGGCCGCGCCCCGAGAGACTGTTGGCGCAGGCGAGGACCCGCGCCCCGGTCTCCAGCAGCCGGGGGACCTGTTCGCCCGCCTCTTCCCCCAGAACGAGGTCCAGTCCGGCGCCGTGGACGACGACCTCGACCTCGACGGGCCGATCCGCCGCCGCCACCAGGTTCGTCACCGCGCGCACCACGCGGTCCGGTTGAGGAGCCGCCACGACGACACGTACGGGAGCGGGGAAACCGGCCTCGGCTGCCTCGGCGTTCTCGGCTTTCATGGGGTCACCCTCGCACAACGGACGGCACCTCGACCGGGGGCCGCGCGGCGCGGCCCGATCCCACCGGGAACGGGAACCCGCGGCCGCGCACAGGGCTGACCGCGGGCGGGCCGTGCCGCCGTCGTGCCGGCTGGTGTCAGCGGTCCTGGGACAGGCGCAGCAGGTCCGCGAAGACGCCGTTCGCCTGCACGAGTTCGTCGTACGGGCCCTGCTCGGTGATGCGGCCCTCCTCCATGACCACGACGTGGTCGGCGATCCTGGTGTTCTCCAGGCGGTGCGTGACGACGATGGTGATGCGTTCGCCGGCGATGGCCTTGATCTTCCCGAAGATGCCGTGCTCGCCCCGCGGGTCCATCTGCGAGGTCGGTTCGTCCAGGATCAGCAGCGGTGTCTGCCGGTACAGCGCCCGTCCGCAGACCAGGCGCTGCCACTGGCCGCCGGACAGTTCGGCACCGCCCCACAGCTCCTTGGCGAGGAGGGTGTCGAGCTGCTGGGGCAGTTTTTCGACCGCCTCCCGCATGCCAACGGCCTCGACCGCTTCCCAGACCGGTCCGTCGTCGTGGGTGCGGGGCTGGCCGAGGGTGATGTTCTCGCGGGTGCGCAGGGGCCAGCAGGCGAAGTTCTGGGGGACGAGGGCGGTGCGCCGCCATACGGCGTCGGGGTCGGCGTCGGCGAGGTCGGTGCCGTCCCACAGGACGCGGCCCTTGTCCGCGAGGAGGATGCCGGTGATGAGCTTGGCCAGGGTGGACTTGCCGGAGCCGTTCTCGCCGACGACGGCGAGGATCTGGCCGCGGCGCAGGGTGAGCGACACTCCGTTGACGGCCGGTTCGTCCTTGCCCGGGTACCGGTAGACGACTTCGTCGAGCCGGATCTCGTCCACGCGTTCGGGGATGGTCAGTTCACCGCGCCTGGGGGCGCGTTCGCGGGCCATGTCGAGGAAGGACCGCATGTCGGCGAGGTAGAGCGAGGTGTGGAACATGGCGGCGCCGTTGACGACGAACTGCGAGAGCGCGGCCAGCGTGGTCTGCACGGCGACCACGGCGGTGGCCGCGACCGGGAGGGCGACACGGCCGGTGGTGGCCAGCCAGGCGAGGGTGGTCCAGGTGCCGAGCAGGAACACGCCGCCCAGGGCGCTGGTCGCCAACACGATGCGCAGCATGCGGGGCGCGGCGGTGAGGGTGCGCTGGTCGATGCGGTCGGACAGGGCGCGGTACCAGTAGACCAGGTAGCCGGTCATGCCGTTGGCGCGGACCTCGTCCCCGAAGCGCGAGTAGGTGGCCCACCAGCGCATCATGGAGCGCACGTTGCGGTCGCCGACGTTGAGGTAGTGGGTCTCGTAGTCGACGCGCGCCGACAGTACGGCGCCGACGCCGGCCGGGACGACGGCCAGCAGGAGCAGCGGCAGCATCAGCGGGTGCAGGGCGGTGATGACACCGCTCGCCGCGATCATGCGGATCAGGGCGGCCGTGAACCGCTGGCTGTCCTGCACCATGAACCGGGTCCGGGTGACACCGACCTCGGCGGCCTCCTGCCGGTCGGCGAAGCCGTTCTCGCCGTACGCCGACGCCTCGACCCGGCACACGGCGGCGACGAGCGCGATGTCCGCCTCGGTCATCAGCAGCGGTGTGATCCGCCCGTCGGCGTAGGAGGACAGGGCGCTGCTGATCCGGCCGAGGCCCGCGGCGGCCATCACCACGATCAGCGCGGGCAGCGCGCCGTGCAGGCGTTCGGACACGGCGCCCGTGCCGAGGATGTGGGTCATGGCCCGCGCGGTGAACGCGAGGACGAGCGCGGCCGTGGCGCCCGTGAGGAGCTGGCAGGCCAGGAGGAGCACGACGCCGGTCCTGTCGACGGACCAGGCCATGCGTGCGGTGTGCCCGAGCACGGCGGGAAGCCGGCGGCACATGGCGCCGAAACCGGCCTCCGCCAGCGGGTTCCTGCCGTGCTTGCCCTCGAAGGTGATCGTGGCCGGCGGTGGCGGGGGAGGTGTCTTCCCGTTCGCGGTCGAGGCGTCAGTCACCGTCACCTGCATCCCTCCTTGGGGCTCGCACCGTGCCTGGATGGCTCGGCAGTGCCCGGTACAACGAGGTGCCGGGAGATTCGAACACGCTCGATTCCGGACGCGGTGGGCCCCTTGCGGAGCAAGGGCTCGCTCGCGCGGTCGCCGCAGTGGCGCCGCCGCCGAGCGGTGGCAGGGTGGCCGAAACGCCGATGCCCGAGACGCCTGGGACACGTGGGTTTTCCCAGGGCACGGCCCCGTCCGTCATCGCCGGCCGACCCGCACACCCACGGCTGGGCGCGTCCCCTGCCGAAGGACGCATCGACCCGTTACCTTTCTCCGCGCCGGCCGCCCCGCGCTGACCGAGGCGTGCCCGGGCCGGCCCCTGACATGCCGTCGACCACCGCTGGAGAGAGCCACATGGGACGCAGCACTCGACCCCGGCCGCCCGCCGGACGCCGGCTGTCCGCTGCCGCGGCCGGTACGACGGCGGCCCTGGTCCTGGCCCTGATGCCCTCGGCGGTCTCGTGTGCCGCACCGGCGCGGCAGGCCGCGCCGCACACGCTGCCCGGCGGCTACAAGCACCTGGTGGTGATCTACGAGGAGAACCACTCCTTCGACAACCTCTACGGCAGTTGGGGGCCGGTCGGCGGCCGGCAGGTCGAGGGCCTGGCCCAGGCCACCGCCCGGCAGCGCACACAACGCGCCCAGGACGGCACGCCGTATCGCTGCCTGCGCCAGAACGACGTGAACCTGACCAGCCCACCCCTGCCGTCGACCTGCCGCGACGCCGCCCACGGGGTCGAGGCGAGCGCGTTCGCCAACGGGCCGTTCACCGTCGACGACCACATCGGGCCGCAGGACCACACCTGCCCCGCGCCCGGAGTCCGTGCGGACGACGGGGTGGTCAAGGACTCCCCGGGTGCCCTGCCCGGCGGCTGCACCCGGGACCTGGTGCACCGCTTCTACCAGAACCGGTACGCCATCGACGGCGGCCGGCAGGACCGCTACGTCACCGCCTCCGACGCGGTCGGCCTCACGATGGGCCACTACGACACCACGTCACTGCCGGTCCACCGCTACCTGCACACCCCCGGCGCCCCGCGCTACGTCCTGGCCGACCACTTCTTCCAGGGCGCGTTCGGCGGCTCCTTCCTCAACCACCAGTACCTGATCGCCGCGCGGGCGCCGCAGGACACCAGCGCCGGAGCGTCCGGCGCGAAGAACACGGTCCTCGACGGCAACGGCATGCCCGCCTCCTACCCGCTGTACAAGGCGACCGGCCCGGTGGCGGACGGCGCCCTGACCACCGCCTGCCCGGACGGCGACCCGGCCGACTACGCGCACGCCTGCGGCAACCTGGCCGTCAACACGGTGCAGCCGTCCAGCGCACCGCACGGCAGCGGCCCCCGGATCCCGCTGATCGACGACGCGAAGTACCCCAACATCGGCGACCGGCTCACCGCCGCCGGCATCTCCTGGAACTGGTACTCCGGGGGCTGGCACGACGCGGAGGCCGGGCACCCCGGACCACTCTTCCAGTACCACCACCAGCCGTTCGCCTACTTCGCCGACTACGCCCCCGGCACCCCGGGCCGCGGCCACCTGCGCGACGAGACGGAGTTCCTGCGCGCGGCCAGGACCGGCACGCTGCCGGCCGTCAGCTTCGTCAAGCCCTACGGCGCCGAGAACGAGCACCCCGGCTACGCCAGCGAGGCGGACGGCAGCGACCACCTCGTCGACCTGCTCAAGGCGGTGACGGAGGGCCCGCAGGCCGGCAACACGCTCGTGGTCGTCACCTACGACGAGTTCGGCGGCCAGTGGGACCATCTGCCGCCCCCCGGACCGGGCTCGCCCACGCGCGGCGCCCATGACGCCTGGGGCCCGGGCACCCGCGTCCCCGCACTGATCATCTCCCGCTCGCTGCCGCGCTCGGCCGTCGACCACACCGTCTACGACACCACCTCCATCATCGCCACCGTCGAACGCAGCTACGGACTCAAGCCCGTCGCCACCCGCGACGCGGTCGTCAACGACCTGTCCCCGGCCGTGGCCGCAGGTGGCCGCGGAACCCCGTAGCCGTAGCCTGTCAGGCGGCGAGGAGCAGCAGGGTGCCGGTTTCGGCCGGCTGCGCCACTTCTTCGTGGCCGGCGGCGGCCTGCTGGGTGCGACACGACAAAAGGGAGTATCTGCGCGATGATCGGCATATGCCATGGACTCACCGAAAACGTGGTCCAACGGCCGATCCGGATCGCTCCGCACACCGTGTCCCTGGTATGGGGACCGCTTCGACCACGGACGAGGAACTGCTCCGCACCCTGTACGCCGAGCATGCGGGCCCCCTGTTCCACTACGCGCTGCGACTGACCTCAGGAGACCGGCAGTGGGCCGAGGACGTCGTGCAGGAGACGCTGCTGCGCGCGTGGCAGCACCCCGCCGCGTTCGAACCGGCTCGCGGTCCGGCGCGCGCATGGCTGTGCACGGTCGCCCGGCACGTGGTCATCGACGGCCACCGCGCCCGCAAGGCCAGGCCGCCCGAGGTGGACGGCGAGGCCCTGGAGCAGGCCGCCGAGCACACACGGGGCGAGGACCAGATCGAGCAGGCACTGCAGAGCTGGGCCGTGGCCGACGCCCTGCGGACGCTGTCCCCGGACCACCGCGCCGTACTGCTGGAGACGTACTACCGGGGCCGGACCATGGCGGAAGCCGCGGATGTCCTGGGCATCCCGCTGGGCACCGTGAAGTCGCGGACCTACTACGCCCTGCACGCCCTCAGGCTCGCGCTGCGGGAGCGGGGGATCGAGCCATGACGGCGGCGTGGAGGAGGTGTCGACCATGAGCGCGGACCACGACGCCCTCCGGCTGGCGCTGGGCGGATACGTCCTGGGCACGCTGTCCCCGGCGGAGAGCGAGGAGGTGCGGGCCCACCTCGCGGCGTGCGACGAGTGCCGGCACGAGCACGCGGAGCTGGCGGGACTGCCGGCCCTGCTCGCGACGGTCACCGAAGCCGAAGCCGGAGCTGCTGCCGCCGACGTCGAAGCCGAAGTCGCGGGTCGGGGGATGCCCGCCGTCGGCGGGGACCTCGCCGACCGGCTGGTGCGGCGGGCAGCCGAGACCGCGTCGGACGCTCCTCCGGCACGCTCCGACGTGCCTGCCGCCCCTCAGGCGGCCGGAGCGAGCCTCCTCGACCGGATGCTCCACCAGGCCGCGGCCAGGCGCCGCAGGACCTGGCGGCTCCAGTGGGCCGGAGCCGCCGCCTCCCTGGCGCTCATCGCGGCGTCGATCGGCGGCACATGGCTCGCGGTCAGCGGATCCGTGGTCAGTGAGGCGACGCCGCCCGGACCGACCGCGCAGGCGCCGTCACGCACCTTCTCCGGACGCGACCCCGTCACCGGTGTCACCGCCTCGGTGAAGGTCTCGCCCTCGGCGTGGGGCAGTGTCCTCCAGGTCTCCGCCGGAGGGGCGCCCGCGGGCGTCATCTGCCGGTTGCAGGCGATCGGGCCCGGCGGGGCCAGGGCGGACGCCGCCACCTGGCGGGCGGGCCAGTACCCTCCGGGCACCACGATTCCAGGAGCGGTCCCGCTCTCACCGGGAGCCATCCAGCACTTCGAGATCGTCACGGGCGACGGTCAGAAGCTGGTCACGATGCGAGCGTAGGCGCGCGACAGCCCGCACCCGCAGAAATATGGCAAAAGATGCAATCAGTCCCGAACCGCGTGGTACCCGCTCTCCGTGCAACTGGATGAGGGACCAACTCGGGTATCGCCGAAGCGATTCCATCCGATTCCCGGGCCACCCCTCGGATTCCGGCCTCCGCACCCCACAGAAGAGCCACAAGACCATGTTTGTGACCGATCCCGCCTGTCCGAGCCCACTACTGCTCTCGCACTGCCGTCACCAGGCCATGCTCACTCTCCCCGCCCAGGAGGCGCACGTCTCGGCCGCCCGCCACTTCGCGGCGGATCTGCTGGACTGCTGGCGCGTCCCCCGGAGCGAGCGGGACTCCGCCGTCCTCATCGTCGACGAACTCGCCGCGAACGCCGCCCAGTACGGCCGCGAGCACATGACGCTGCTGCTCCTCCTCGACCACGGCACCCTGCACATCGTCGTCAGCGACTCCGGAACCGCCGTGGAGCACCACCACCGCGAGACGGCCCCGGACGAACACGGCCGCGGCACCGGCATCGTCCGCTACCTCGCGGAGTCGACCGAGGTCCACCACACACGCGGCGGCCGTGAGGTCCGCGCCTGCCTGCGATGCCGGGTGTGACGGAATCCCGTACCCGCCCGGTCACGGTGGGGGCGCGGACGGGGCGCGGACGGGGCGCGGGTACCCGCCTATTCCTCGTCGCCCGTCGTCATCTCCACGTCGATCACCCCGTCGTCCTGGAAGAGCTCGGACGCCAGTTGCGCGGGATCCTCGGTGCCTTCCAGCTCCAGCAGCACCTTCGCGGCGTCGTCGGCGCGGCCGGGCAGCCGCTCGACTCTGACCTGGAGGATGCGGAAGCCCCGACGTGTGCAGACCTGCATCAGGCGCGGCAGCCGCGCCGTGCCCGTACGGTAGGCCAGACGCGCCTCGAAGATGGTGGTGGACGTGCCGGGCATCAGGCGGGTGGACAACAGGAGCGGATATCCGCGGACGACCAGGAAGTGCACGATGGTGGTCGCCGTCGCGAGGATGGGCAGTCCGCCACCGCAGGCCATGCCGACCGCAGGCCATGCCGACCGCACAGGTCAGCCAGACCGTCGCCGCGGTGGTCAGGCCCCGTACCGCGTCCCGGCGCACGAAGATCAGTCCGCCGCCGATGAACCCGATGCCCGAGACGAGCTGCGCCGCCACCCGGGACGGGTCGAACGAGACGTTCTCCAGCCCCAGGACATTGGTGAACCCGTGCTGCGAGACCTCCATCATCAAGGCGCTGGAGATACCGACCAGCGTGTGCGTCCGCAGGCCCGCGCTCTTCTGCTTGGCCTCCCGCTCCCAGCCGATCAGGCTCGACAACAGCAGCGCCAGCCCCAGCTCGGACAGCTGCCGCACGCCCTGCCCGTTGCTCAAGTCCCACAGCGACGCCGCCTGCCCGTTCACGCGCACCTCCCGACCCGTACGTACTCCATCAAGCCGACATCTACCCCCAACGTGGCACAACACGATCAGTGCTGCCGGGAGTTCACGCATCGGTTCCGGCCAAAGGGGCAACCAACGGGCCGTCGCGCCCTGTACCGGGTCGCCCCGTCGCGGGCGATAGCGTTGCGCCCGGACGGCAATTCACGCGGCGTATGGGGTGATTGATGAAGCAGCAGTTGAACCTGGTGACCTTGGGCGTGGAGGACTTGGCAGTCAGCCGCCGGTTCTACAGCGAAGGCCTGGGCTGGACGCCTCTGCTCGATCTGGACGAGATCGTCTTCTACCAGGTCGGCTGGGGGCTGGCCCTGGGGCTCTTCTCCCTGGCCGACCTGGGCGCCGACACCGGGCAGGCGGCAGTGGCCGGCACCCCCTTCACCCTCGCGCAGAACCTCGATTCGCCCGCCGACGTGGACGCGGCCGTGGAGCGGGCCCGTGCGGCGGGGGCGACGGTCCTCAAGGAACCGCAACGCGCGGCGTTCGGCGGCTACCACGGCTACTTCGCCGACCCCGACGGCCACCGCTGGGAGGTGTGCCACAACCCCGGCTGGTCGGTCGCGGACGACGGCATCGTGACACTGACGCCTGTCGAGACGCCCGACGCGGAGGACTGACGCGGCCGGGTGCCGTTCGGCCCGGGAGGACGTCGGGAACCAGACCGACGGCGACGGAGAGTCCACCCGGCCGGGTCAACAAATGGTTCTCCGGGAAGTACGCGCACAAAACCCTGAAGGCCGACTACAACGTGCCGCAGGAAGCACGCCTCGATTTCACCAGGGCCGTCATCGAGGTCGACGGCTTCGCGCAGCCCCTCTCGAAATGAGTTCGAGCGCTGTGCCGCCCTATGCCCGGCCGGAGTGGAGGGCGACCGCACGCAGGAGGGCGTCGCGGCACGCGAGGACGGCGGGGTGACGGCTGCGGCCGCGGCGTACGACGGTGGAGATGCGGCGCGCGCGCTGACCGCGGGGGAGCTGCCGCAGAGCGACCGTAGGGGAGTGCCCGTACCAGACCAGGTCGGGAAGGAAGGCGGCCGCGTGCTTCTGCTCGACGAGGCGGAGGTGGAGCAGCAGGTCGGTGGTCTCGAACCGTACGTCGGGTTCGAAGCCGGCGTTGCGGCACAGGGTCATGGCCCAGTGCCGTGCGGCCGTGCCTTCGGGTTCCATCACCCAGGGGTGCCCATGGAGCGAGCGCAGCGCCGCCATGGGACTGTCGGTGTCCGGGCTGTCGGCCGGTTCGGGCAGTGCGAGGTGCAGAGGGTCGTCGAGCAGGTCCTCCTGTTCGAGTTCGGAAGACCGCGGATTGGGGTTGCCCGGGTATTCCTCGGCGAGGACCAGGTCGAAGTCTCGGGCCAGCAGGGCGGGTAGGGCCCTTTCGGGCCCCACGTGCGTGACGTGGACGCGCAGTTGCGGGTGGAGGTCGCGCAACAGGCCGAGCGCGGTGGGGACCAGAGCCAGGGCGGCCGTCTGGAACGAGGCGATGCGCAGGGTTCCGGTCAGATCGGACAGCGAGGTGGCGATCTCCGCCTCGGCGCGCTCCAGGCGTTCGAGGACCGCTTCGGTGTGGGCGACGAGGATCTCGGCCTGCACGGTCAGCCGCACCCGCCGGCCGGCCGGTTCCAGCAAGGGAACGCCGACTTCGGCCTCCAGCTGTGAGAGTTGCTGGGAGACGGAGGAGGGGGCGTAGGACAATGCGGCGGCGACAGCGGCCAGGGTGCCGCGGTGCTTGAGCTCACGCAGCAGTCGCAGCCGGTGCAGATCGAACATCGCCGGAGGCCCTCCTCGTCGTCGCGGAGCGACCCGCTGAACCATCGGTATCTCCGACGACTATAGGTCGAAAACATTCGCTGGACCGATCATAGGAGGGCATCGGACCCTGAACGTGTGTCTGACAACGCCTCCCGCCGCCGTACTCCGCCGTGGTCCGTGCGACCCCGGGCCCGCACCTGGCGGTGTGGGCCCGCACCCGCCGAGGTGCGGGATTTCCATACCGCGCTGCCCGGCTACTCACCCACTCCACTGACCGAACTCCCCTCACTCGCATCCGAGTCGGGCGTCGGTCGGGTCTTCGTCAAGGACGAGTCGTGCCGTTTGGGCCTGCCCGCGTTCAAGGCGCTGGGCGCGACCTGGGCGGTCCACCGGACCCTTGCCGAGCGGGCCGCGAGCAGCGGGGAGGCGGGACCGGTCGTGCTGGTGACCGCCACCGACGGCAACCACGGCCGGGCGGTGGCCCGCACGGCACGCCTGCTCGGGCAGCACGCCCACGTCTTCGTGCCGCGGGGAGTGCATCCGCAGGCCGTGGCGGCCATAACCGCCGAGAAGGCGGAGGTGACCGAGGTCCCGGGGTCCTACGACGAGGCCGTGCGCCGGGCCGCCGAGGCGGCCGCCGCGCCGGACGCGGTCCTGGTCCAGGACACCGCCTGGCCCGGCTACGAACGGATCCCCGGGTGGATCGTCGAGGGCTACTCGACCCTCTGCGCGGAGATCGACGAGCAACTGGCGGCCGAAGGGGCCGTCGACGGCCCCGACCGTTCGCCCACGCCGTCAGCACCGACGCGACCTCGGTGGTCGTGCTGCTGAGCACCGAGGGCCGGGACGCCAACCCGCACTCCGTCGCCGACCACTGAACGCGCCCTGCCGGAAGGACCCCCGTGTTGCCCACCCCTGTCAGTCCGATCAGGAGGAGACCGGCGTGCTGACCCACTTCGCGGCCGCGCTCGGTGTCCTCGGCCTGCTGACCGTCGCGCCCGGCCCGGACATGGCGGTGGTCACCCGGCGCGCCCTGGCGGCCGGGCCCGGGGACGCGCTGCGCACCGTGGGCGGGATCGTGACCGGGCTGCTGCTCTGGGGCGCGCTGAGCGTGGCCGGACTCGCGGCCGTGCTCGCCGCCTCACCCACGGCCTACCTGGTCGTCAAGCTCCTCGGCGCCGGGTACCTGGTCTTCCTGGGCGCGCAGGCGCTGTGGCAGAACCGCCGCAGCGCCTCGCGGACCGCCCTCCAGGGCACCGGCTCCCCCGCCGTCGGGAGCCCGTGGCGGACCGGCCTGGTCAGCAACGCCCTCAATCCGAAGATCGCCGTCTTCTACTCCGGACTGCTCCCCACCCTGGCCCCGCCGCAGCTGCCCGCCGCCTGGGCCATGACGCTGCTGGTCCTCCTCCATGCCACCCTGAGCCTCACCTGGCTGGGCGGCTATGCTCTTCTGCTGTCCAGGGCCGGGCTCGTCCTCGAAAGGCCGGGGACCCGCCGCATGCTGGGGCGGACCACGGGCGTCGTGCTGATCGGTCTCGGTCTCGTGGTCGCGACCACGGCCGGCTGACCCCGCGCCCCCGTTCCCAGGCGCAACCGAAAGTTAAACCCACGGTCACCTGCGGTCGGTTCGCGCGACGTCGCGGTACCGGACAAAGGTAAGTGACCCAAACATGCACAAGAAGGGCGGCACCCCCGTGCCACACCTGTTGACTTCGCTCCTCACGCAGGTGGCGGTCGCCGTGATCGAGGCGCTCGTCATCCGTCTGCTCGTCCAGCTCTGGAACGCCTTCGCCCGCAGCGGCCGCCCGATGGCAGCCGCTGCTTGAGGAATCTCAGGCGTATCCCGAGTCCCCGACCCGAGCACCCCGAGCACCCTGAGCACCTGATCGCGCACTCCGAGCGCCTGACCGCAGGCGGGACCTCAGTGGCACTCGCAGGCAGGACCCTCAGTGGCAGTCGAGCAGTCCCGCGGACTGCTTGGCGGCCAGGATCCGACGCACACTGTCGTCGACCTTGGCTCGGAAGGACGTGTCCTGCCGCATCCGGGCCTCGATGGCCTGCGTCATCGCGGGCACGGTGCTCGGCCGCACCGTGAGGATCATGTTTCCGCCCGCCGCGATGAAGTTCACGGCACGCTGGGCGGGGCTGAAGGACCGCACCGCGACCGCGTTCCCGATGTCGTCCGAGATCACCACGCCCTTGAAGCCGAGCTTGCCGCGCAGCAGCTGACCGATGACCGTCGGTGAGAAGGCCGCCAGGTGCTTGGGGTCGATCTTGGTGTAAGTGGCCGACGAGACCATCACGAAGGGGGAGCCGGACCGTATCCCGGCCCGGAAGGGCTCGAGGCTGGAGCTGCTCGCGGTCGTCACCGAGTCCACCACGTTGGCCGTGGTGTCGGTGTTGCCGATCACCTGGCCCAGCCCGGGAAAGTGCTTGAGCGTGGTCATCACACCCGACTGCGCGAAGCCCGCGGCGAAGGCGCCGGAGTGGGAGGTCACGGTCTCCGGGGTGTGGCCGTACTCCCGCTTGAAGGACCCGATGGGCATGTTGCGGGTGCCCAGGGCGGCCGGCACCACGTCGGCGACCGGCGCCAGGTTGAGGTCGACCCCGGCGGCCTTCAGCTGCTTGGCCCATCCGGCGGCCTGGCTGCGCAGCGTCGCGGTCGGCCAGCTGCCCTGGGTCAGGCCGTTGGGTATGGCCGAGAAGCCGGGGCCGTTCAGTACCTGTACCTGGCCGCCCTCCTGGTCGGTGGAGATCAGCAGGCCGACGCGGCGGTCGCCGACCTGGTCCGCCTGGCCCCGGAAGCCGTCGACCGTCTTCCTGGTCGCCGCCGTGCCGGCGGTGCTGCGGCCGGTCAGCATGATGGCGCCCACGTGGTTGTCGCGCAGGGTGCGCAGCTGGGCCTGATCGGGGTGGGCCGCGGAGATCCCGCCCATGAGGAGCTGCCCGACCCGCTGAGCGGTGGTCATTCCGGAGAAGTAGCGGTCGGTGCAGGTGGCGGCCTGTGTCGGCGAGGGCGTGCTCGCCGCGGCGGGGGGTGCGTCGCTGGTGGTGGGAGAGCGGGGCGAGTCGCCTGTTCGTCCGGGCGTGACCGACGCACCGCAGCCGGTGGCGGCCAGCGCCAGGGTGACCAGCGGTGCCGCGCAGCGCAGGGCTGTGGAACGGCGGCTCCTGATCTGCCGGACACGTGATGTCATGAGTTCGTCTCCTGGCCTGTACGGGTGCGGTGGCCTCCCCACAGCCGCCTGTCTCGCGGCTGTTTCCTCGTGGCGAGCCGCGCTCGCCGCGACCATCACACCGTACTTTATTGGGCATTTGTCCGCCCCTTCGGTGACTACGCAGGGTGCCGACGCCTCCAGCGACGGAAAGGGCCGGTGCCGGCAGCGGTTGTCGCTGCCGGCACCGGCCCTGTCGTGCGCGTGTGCGTGCGCTGGATCAGTACCGCGTGGGCGGGATCAGTACGCGGAGTTGACCCTGTCGATGGAACCGTACCGGTGGGCCGCGTAGTTGGCCGCCGCGGTGATGTTGGCCACCGGGTCGGTGAGGCTGTGGGCCGTGCCGGCGACGTGGTAGGCGTTGAACGTGGGGGAGATGACCTGGAGGAGGCCCTTGGAGGGCGTGCCCTTGCGGGCGTTGACGTCCCAGTTGTTCTGGGCGTTGGGGTTGCCCCCGGACTCGCGCATGATGTTGCGGTGCAGGCCCTCGTAGCTACCGGGGATGCCCTTGGCCTTCATGATGGCCAGGGACTGCTTGATCCAGCCGTCGAGGTTGTTGCTGTAGCCGGTCTTGCCGCTGTAGGCGGTGTGGCTGTCGGTGGAGCGGGCCGCGGCCACGGAGGAGGCGTGCACCTGGGTCGCTTCGGCAGCCTGTGCGGGCGACGGCATCAGGGTCAGGGCGGCGGCAGCGGCGCCGGTCGTGGCGATGCCGGTGAGGGTGAGGGTGCGCAGGCGGGCGAAGCGGTTGGTGCGAGTGGCCGTGGTCATACGGAAGTAACCCTCCAGTGGGGGACGTCGTCAGGGGTGCCACCGCAATCGATTGCGGCGGCGTGGGGGCGGGCCCCGCGCTGCGCGGGCCGGAGCGGGAGGAGCCGGCGGAGTTCGCCGGGCCGTCCGTCCCGTGGCTCGGAGCAACGACAGCAATGTTTAGCCGTCGGCCGGACGGGGCGCAATGATGTGACGTACTACCCGACTACGTAGTAAATGCCCGAAATGTTCCACAGTGAGGCTTTCTTTGCTGCTTGGGGCGACATGCTCGCTACGATCGGGCATAGGACGTGATCTGGCTCCTATGGGTGGCGTCACATCCGCAGGCCTCTCGAGGCCGTTGCCGGGGCCCCGGCGGCGCAGAAACAGACCGGATGTCGGCGCTTCGGCAGGAGGGCATCCCTGCAGGAGCCGGCTCCCCGCAGGGAGGGGGTCCCCGCAAGACAGGAAAAGGGCACCCTCGATCCAAAGGGTCCCTTTGAGGTTCTCAAAGTAGAAGTGTTAACGTTTTACCGTGAAGACAGCAGCCGCGTACCGCGCAGACGCCTCCTACGGCGTCTGCCGTGCCGTCATGGGCGTACCGCTCGTGGCGCGCCTGCATGTCGATCTCTGCCGCTGCGTGTCCGCGGCTTGTCGCGCCTGACCGCGAACTCATCGATGCGGCGGCGCTGTTGACGTCTCTTCTGGGCGCCGCTCCTGTAAGTCCCCGCTCAAACCCATTTTCCGCGCGTCCCTACTGGAGTGTGTCCGTGTCCGCGAACACCGCTGATCCGAAGCCCGCGAACTCCGGCTTCCGGATACCCGTCCCCTTCTGGGCCCAAGTCCTGCTCGGTCTCGTCGTCGGCCTGATCCTCGGCTTCGTCGCCCGCACCTACGACGTGTCGTGGCTCGCCACCACCCTCGACAAGGTGGGCGGCATCTTCGTGCAGCTTCTGAAGCTGGCCGTGGCACCGCTGGTCTTCTTCGCGATCATGGTGTCGATCACCAACCTGCGGAAGGTCAACAACGCGGCCCGCCTGGCCGGCCGCACCCTCCTCTGGTTCATGATCACCTCGTTGATCGCGGTCGTCATCGGCCTCGTCATCGGGCTGGTCTCCAACCCGGGTTCCGGCTCCGCCCTCACCCCGGCCGACGGCGGCAAGCCGGACCACGCCGGCAGCTGGCTCGACTTCCTCACCGGCATCATCCCGACCGACGTCATCACGCCGTTCACCGAGCTCAACGTGCTTCAGATCGTCTTCATGGCGGTCGTCGCCGGTATCGCGATCCTCAAGATCGGCCCGAAGGCCCAGCCGGTCCTCACGCTCTCCGAGTCCATCCTGGAGCTGCTCCAGAAGGCCCTCTGGTGGGTGATCCTGCTCGCCCCGATCGGCTCCGCGGGCCTCATCGGCCGCGCCATCGTGCAGTACGGCTGGAACCTGCTCGGCAACTACGCGACCTTCACCGCCGACATCTACATCGGCTGCGCCCTGGTCCTGTTCGGCGTCTACCCGCTGCTGCTCGCCTTCGTCGGGAAGCTGAACCCGATCCAGTTCTTCAAGGGCGCCTGGCCCGCCATCCAGTTGGCGTTCGTCTCCCGCTCCTCGGTCGGCACCATGCCGGTCACCCAGCAGTCGGCGATCCGCCTCGGCGTCCCGAAGGACTACGCCTCCTTCGCCGTGCCGTTCGGCGCGACGACCAAGATGGACGGCTGCGCGGCCATCTACCCGGCCATCTCCGCGATTTTCGTGGCGCAGATCTTCGATGTGCAGCTCGGCATCAAGGAGTACCTGCTCATCGCCTTCGTCTCGGTGATCGGCTCGGCGGCCACCGCCGGTCTGACGGGCGCGACCGTCATGCTGACGCTCACCCTGTCCACTCTCGGCCTGCCGATGGAGGGCGTGGGCCTGCTCCTCGCCATCGACCCGATCCTGGACATGATGCGCACGGCGACCAACGTCGCGGGTCAGGCGCTCGTCCCGGTGCTCGTCTCGGCCCGTGAGAAGATCCTGGACCACTCGAAGTACGACAACGCCTCGGCCTCCCCGGCCGACCACGCGGAGAGCCTCTACGACGACCCGAAGCTGGCCGCCCCGGTGTCCGTCTGACGCCCCGCCTCATTCCGGGTTCACAACATCCTCCGCCCTGACGGCTGTTGGCCGGCAGGGCGGAGGTGCGTTCCGAGGGCGGGAACCGCGCGCGATGACGGGCGCCGGGGAGTGGCGCAGCCGGCACGGATGTCGGCCGAATGTCCCCGGCGCCCGGCACGGCGGCTACTTCTTGTGGCAGCCCCACTTGCCGTGGACCTTCGTGTAGTGCTTACCCTTCGGGCACCTCTTGTGGCGCGGCGTCTTGGTGGGGTCCGATGCGGACGCGTGGTGGCTGTCGGACACCTTGGCGTTCGCCGGCACCGCGAAGGCGGTTCCTGTAGAGGCCACGGCTGCTCCGCTGGCGAGCATGCCTGCGGCGACGCTGGCGGTCAGAGCGCGCATGATCCTGCTTCGCATGATCGACTGCCTTTCTGTAGTCGGCGTCACTGCCTCTCAGATCGATTCTTGGCACCGCCCCCCGCAGCCCGCATCTCGATCACGGGCGGGCTCGCGCCGGCGATCGCAACTGTCGGCCCGCACATCGGCCTTGGGACGCCGCGAGAATGCGAACACACCGCGCGTGGCCGACTCCCGTAAAGTTTCCGGTCATGACCGAGCTGCGCGGCGCCTTTGTCGTCCTCCGACCCACGGCCCGCGAGGACGTCCCCGCCCTGGCCGAGATACGGGCCACACCGGAAGTACGCGCACGGTGGAGGGGCGGGGACGACCTCGCGGCGGACATCGCGGCCGATCTGGAGGACCCTCACACCCGGTGCCTGACCGTCGACTTCCGGGAGCGGCCCATCGGCATGATCCAGTGGCATGCCGAGCAGGAGCCGGACTACCGGCACGCCGGCATCGACATCTTCCTCGATCCCGCGCTGCATGGCAGGGGCCTGGGCACCGACGCCGTACGGACCCTGGCCTGTCATCTCGTCGACACCCACGGCTACCACCGCCTCGTCATCGACCCGGCGGCCGACAACACCGTGGCGATCCGCTGCTACACCAAGGCCGGATTCCGGCCCGTAGGCATCATGCGGCAGTACGAGCGCGGCACGGACGGCACCTGGCACGACGGCCTTCTGATGGACCTCCTGGCCGACGAACTGGTGCGCTGAAGCCCGTGACGCAGCGTGCCGAAGTCATCGGCTGACGCTCAGGCACCATCGGCGCTCGCCTTCGTGCCATGCGTCGGTGGGTGCGAGTCCGGCCGCGGTGGCGACGGCAGCGGATGCCCGATGGGCGGGGTGGATGTGGGCGACGACGGTCCGCACCTGCCGGCGGCCAAGCCAGTCGACGAGTGCCCGGGCGGCCTCGCCGGCGATGCCTCGTCCCTGCCACGGGGTCCCCACCACCCAGGCGATCTCGGCGACGGTCCCGTGGTCGGAGGGGGCGACCGTCGCCTGGACCGTGCCCGTCAGGCAGGACTCCTCCCGGAGCCGGATCACCCAGTTCAGCCAGGAGACGGCCGGATCGGGAGAGCCGGCCGTCATGCGCTCGTAACGCGAGCGCAGGGCTCGCGGGGTGTCCGGCGTGCCGCCGATGAAGGTGTGCAGGGCCGGATCGGACAGCACCGCGGCCATCTCCTCGGCGTGCTCGACGTGCAGCGGCAGCAGGTCGAGCCGCCTGGTGCTGATGGCGTGGGCCGCGAGGGTGCTCATGCCCGCAACTCAACCATGCGGGCGTCGGCTTCGGCTGCCGGGGAGGCGGTTGGGCGGGACGCGTACCTTTCCGGGACGCGGTGTGCGGAGGGTCAGTGGGCGGGGCGGTCGGTGATCCAGCGGGCGGCGAGCAGGCCGGAGGCGGCGGTGAGGGCCGCGGCCGCGATGACGGTGGCGTTCAGGCCGAGGGCGTCGGCGAGGACACCGGCGACGAGGGCTCCGGCGGCGTAGCCGACGTCGCGCCAGAACCGGTAGGTCCCCAGCGCGTTGGCCCGCCAGGTGGGGTGGGCGTGGTCGGAGACGGAGGCGATCAGGGCGGGGTAGACCATGGCGGTGCCGAGGCCGAGGAAGACGGCGGAGACGATGCCGGCGAGCCGGGGACGCGGGATCAGGGCGAGGGCGAGAACGAAGCCTGCGGCCTGGACCAGCATGCCGGTGAGGATGAGGGGTTTGCGGCCGACGCGGTCGGCGTAGTGGTCGGTGGCGATCTGCCCGAAGCCCCACAGCAGCGGATACAGGCCCTTGATCAGGCCGACGGCGGCGAGACCGAGGCCGTGGTCGGTGAACAGCAGGGGGAAGACGCCCCAGGTGAGGCCGTCGTTGAGGTTGTTGATCAGGCCTGCCTGGCTGGCGCCGCGCAGGGAGCGGTGGCGCCAGGAGGTGCGGGCGAAAGCCTGTGCGAGGCCGGTGTTCCGCTCCGCGGGCACAAGCGCGGGGTGCTGGGAGAGTTCGAGGGCGACATGCGCGGCGGTGTCGCGGACGACGACGGACAGGGCCAGGCCGGCCACGACGAAGACGACGCCGATCAGCTCGGGGGCGGGGCGCAGGCCGTAGGACGTGGCGAGGTAGCCGGTGAGCAGGGCGGTGGCGCCGACGGCGGCGTACCCGGCGGCTTCGTTCAGACCGGTGGCGAGGCCCCGGCGGGCGGGGCCCACGAGGTCGATCTTCATGTTCACGGTCATCGACCAGGTCAGGCCCTGGTTGACGCCGAGCAGGATGTTCGCGGCGACGATCCAGCCCCACGAGGGTGCCCAGGCGAGGGCGAAGGGCACGGGGATCCCGATGAGCCAGCCCGCCACCAGCAGTTGCTTGCGGCGGAATCGCGCGGTGAGCGCCCCGGCGGCGAGGTTCGTGAACGCCTTGGTCATGCCGAAGGCGATGATGAAGGACAACACGGCCAGGTCGCTGGTGAGATGGAAGACCCCGGTGCCGATGAGCGGCACCGTCGTGCGCTCCAGCCCGACCAGGCCGCCCACACAGGTGTTCACGACGACGAGCAGGGTGAACTGAAGCCAGTTCTCCCGCAGGCCCAGCCGTACCGGCGCGGGGGCCGCCGAAGCCTCGACGGTGGGAGGGGTGGTCATCGGTCGCTCTCCTGTGTGCCTTGCGTGAGGTGCCCGCCGGTGGCGGCGGCATGGTCGGCGGGCCCAATGTCGAGGACGGTCAGGCCGATGCGGCCGTCCAGGACGAGGTGCGAGGGGAGTGCATGTGGTTGCGCGCACCGCCGTCACCTACGATATTCCATGGATTTATGGAAGAGTGCCGTCGGGGTCCTCGCTGAGGGGCGCACATCCGTCTCCGGGCGGTATGAAGCCTGATCGGAGCGGTTGCCGTGGAGACGTGCGACCGTCCCGTCCGCCGCCACAAGGAGAAACATGACCGAGAACCGTGCCCGGGGTCCGTTGACGGCCTGGACCCCGCCGACCTGATGGGCCGACCGCGCCCAGGCACTCGAGGCTTGACCACGCCTGGCCGCCCCGCCCGCACCCCATCCCACCGGGTGGCGGGAACTGTCCGCCACCGAAAGGAGCCCCACCCGTGACGAGCACCGCAGCTTCGTCCACTCTCGCCGCCGGCCCCGACGTGCAGCGCCGCATCCTGAAAGTCCTCGTCGCCTCCCAGGTCCTCAGCGGGGCGGGGCTCGCGGCGGGCATCACCGTCGGAGCCCTGCTGGCCCAGGACATGCTCGGCACCACGGGTCTGGCCGGACTGCCCAGCGCCCTGTTCACCGCGGGCAGCGCGCTCGCCGCGATAGGCGTCGGCCGTGTATCCCAGGCCCGGGGCCGCCGCCCGGGCCTGGCCGCCGGATACCTCACCGGCGCGGTCGGCAGTGCCGGCGTCCTCGCCGCCGCGGGCCTCGGCAGCCCCATCCTGCTGTTCATCGCGCTGTTCGTCTACGGTGCCGGGACCGCCACCAACCTCCAGGCCCGCTACGCCGGAGCCGACCTCGCCGCCCCCACCCACCGTGCCCGCGCCGTGTCCACCGTCCTGGTCGCCACCACCCTCGGCGGCGTCGTCGGCCCCAACCTCGCCGCCCCCACCGGCGACCTCGCCGCCGCCCTCGGCATCCCCCGCCTGGCCGGGCCCTTCCTTCTCGCCGGGGCCGCGTACGCGGCGGCGGCCGTCGTCCTGGCCCTGTGGCTGCGCCCCGACCCCCTCCTGCTGGCCCGCACCCTCGCCGAAGCGGAGCAGGCCCCCGCCGCGCGGCCGGTGCAGGCCGGCCCGGCCGCCGAGGAGGCGCCGGCGAAGCCGCGCGGCGGCGTCGTGCTCGGGGCCCTGGTCATGATCCTCACCCAGCTCGTCATGGTCGCGGTGATGACCATGACCCCGGTCCACATGCACGACCACGGCCACGGAACCGCCGCCTCCGGCCTGGTCATCGCCATCCACGTCGGCGCGATGTACCTGCCCTCGCCACTGACAGGCCGCCTCGTCGACCGCTACGGCCGCAGCGCGCTCGCCGCCGCCTCCGGGGTCACCCTCCTCGCCGCGGGCCTGGTCGCCGCCGTCGTCCCCGGCGACTCCGTCGCCCTGCTGGCGCTCGCCCTGGCGCTGCTCGGCCTCGGCTGGAACTTCGGCCTGGTCTCGGGGACCGCGATCATCACCGACGCGGTGCCGCTGGCGACCCGCGCCAAGACCCAGGGCATGGTCGACGTCTCCATCGCCATCGCGGGCGCCACCGGCGGACTGGCCTCCGGCATCGTCGTCGACCTCGCCGGCTATCCCGTCCTCGCCCTGACCGGTGGTGTCCTCGCCCTATCCGTCCTTCCGGCCATCGCCGTCACCGCCCACAGCCGGTGAACCGGTGAAGAGGACGGCACGGCCGCCCGTGCGGCGAACGCCACGACCCCCAGCTGTCCGGCGGCAGCTCGGGTACCATATTCCATAGAATTTTGGAGGAAGGGGAGGAGATCATGGCGGAGACGGCCACGAAGGCGCGGCTCTACGACGCGTTCGCGGCCAGCGGCAAGGCGCTGGCCAGCGGGAAGCGGCTGGAACTGCTCGACCTCCTCGCCCAGGGCGAGCGCACGGTCGACGCGCTCGCGAAGGCGGCGGGACTGAACCTGACGACCGCCTCCGCGCACCTCCAGACCCTCAAGCAGGCCGGGTTCGTCAGCACCCGGCGTGAGGGCGTACGCATCCACTACCGGCTCGCCGGGGACGACGTCGCCGAGTTGTTCGCCCTGCTGCGCAAGGTCGCCGAGACCCATCAGGCCGGCGTTCCGGCCGCCCGCGACGCCTACCTCGGCGACAGTGGCGGCCGCACGGTCACCCGGGACGAGTTGCGGACCCGCGCGGAATCCGGGCAGGTGGTGCTCCTGGACGTGCGCCCGGTCGAGGAGTACCGGGCCGGGCACATTCCCGGCGCCGTCTCCATCCCCGTCGAGGAACTGGCCGACCGCGTCGGTGAGCTGCCCGAGGACGCCGAGGTCGTCGTCTACTGCCGCGGCGAATACTGCGTCCTCGCCCACGACGCCGTCCGCCTCCTCACCGAGAACGGACGCCGAGCCATCCGCCTCAACGACGGCATGCTCGAATGGCGCCTGGCGGAGCTGCCCGTGGACGCGGGAGCCGGCGCATGACCCACCGTCCGCCGCCGCACCCGGGCCTGACCGGCGGACCGGTCTACCTCGACTACAACGCCACCACACCCGTCGACCCGCGCGTCGTGGAAGCGATGCTGCCCCACCTGACCGGTCACTTCGGCAACCCCTCCAGCACCCACCCCTACGGCAGCGAACCCCGCCGGGCCCTCACGGCGGCGCGCACCCGGGTCGCCGAGCTGATCGGTGCCCGGCCGGGCGAGATCGTCTTCACCGCCTCCGGCTCCGAGGCCGACCTGCTCGCCCTGCGCGGAGCCACCCTGGCCGCCACCCGGACTCGCCCCCACGTCATCACCCAGGCCACCGAACATCCCGCGATCCTCGCCACCTGCCAGGCCCTCGAACGCCTCCACGACGCACGGATCACGGTGCTGCCCGTCGACCGCGAGGGCCTGGTCGACCCGGCCGCGCTCACCGCCGCGCTCGACGAGGACACCGTGCTGGTCTCGGTCATGGTCGCCAACAACGAGACCGGCGCCCTCCAGCCGGTGAGGGAACTGGCCGACGCCGCCCACCGCGCCGGAGCGCTGTTCCACTGCGACGCCGCTCAGGCCGCCGGGAAAATCCCGCTGGACGTACGGGAGTTGGGCGCCGACCTGCTCACCGTCGTCGGGCACAAGATGTACGCGCCCAAGGGTGCGGCCGCCCTGTTCGTGCGCGACGGCGTGCGACTGGAGCCGGTCGTCCACGGCGGCGGCCAGGAACGCGGGCTGCGCGCCGGCACCGAGAACGTCGCCCTCGCCGTCGCCCTGGGCGCGGCCGCGCACCTCGCCGCCGACGACCTGGCCGACGGTGCGCACGAGCGGATCAGAGACCTCCGCGACGAACTGCACCACCGACTCGTGGACGCCCTGCCCGGACGGGTCCGGCTCAACGGGCCCGCCGGACAGCGGCTGCCGAACACGCTGAACATCAGCATCGACGGCGTACCGGGACACCGCGTCCTGGACGGCGCACCCCGGATCGCAGCCTCCACCGGCTCCGCGTGCCACAGCGGCACCCACACTCCCTCGCCGGTCCTCACCGCCATGGGCACCGATCCCGTGCGGGCCCTGGAAGCCGTCCGGCTCTCCCTCGGCCGCTGGACCACCCGGGACGAGATCGCGGCAGCCGCGACCGCGATCGCCGCTGCGGTCACCGACGCGACGAACGCCTCCGCGGCAGGCACCCGGTGACCGCCGCCGCCGGCGAGGCGGACATCACGGTCGACGGCACCGGACTCCTGTGCGTCACCCTCCTGCTCAGACTCCGCGCCGCCATCGACGGCGCCGCCCCCGGCACCCACGTACACGTCATCGCCACCGACCCCGCCGCCCCGCTCGACCTCCCCGCCTGGTGCCACATGACCGGCCACCACTACCTCGGCCCCGTCCCCCACACCACCGACCCCCCGGTCTACGCCCTCCGCCTGACCACCAACGCCCGCCCCACCCACCCCAACGCCCCCTGGCACATCACCGAACCGACCCCCTAACAGGGGGAGTTCATGTGAACCCGACCTGCGTCATTCTCGACATCGGCGGCGTGCTGGAGTGCACGCCGGCCACGGGATGGGCGCAACGGTGGGAAGAACGGCTGGAGTTGCCACTGGGTACCGTGACAGAGCGGATGCGCGACGTGTGGGCCGCCGGAAGCGTCGGGGGCGTCGGCGAACGAGAGGTGCGCGAGGAAGTGGCAGCGCGCTTGCGTCTCGACGCGTCCCAGGTCGAAGCCTTCATGGCCGACCTCTGGCACGAGTACCTGGGGACACCGAACGAGGAACTCATCTCCTACGTACGGGCGCTGCGCGGGCGATGCAGGCTCGGCATCCTGAGCAACGGTTTCGTCGGTGCCCGGGAGCGGGAGACGGAGATGTACCGCTTCGACGAACTGGTCGAGCAGATCGTCTACTCGCACGAGATCGGTGTCGGCAAACCCGACGCGCGGGCCTTTGAGGCCGCATGCGAGAGCCTGGATGTATCGCCGCGGAACTGTCTCTTCGTCGACGATGCGGCGGCCAACGTCGAGGCCGCCCGGGCGGTGGGCATGCAGGCGCATCTGTTCGAGGACAACGCCCGGACGATCGCACGCATCGCGGCTCATCTGGACGCCGGGCCCTCGGTTCCAGGGCGTTCCTCCCACGGATGACGTCGGCCCGGGCGGGCCGCGGGCGGGCCGGGGCGCCCGGCGCGAGGCCGCGGGC
>NZ_JBEYTS010000037.1:0-73156 GCF_040643155.1 Streptomyces sp. NPDC047453
CAACTGAACAAGGGTGCGTCGTCGAGGGGGGGGGGGGGCGCCCGGGGCCCGCCGCACACCGCAGCCTGCCGTGACTCAGTTCCGCCCGTGCTGCTTGCCCAGCACGTCCAGCACCGCGCGTGCCATGGCCTCCTCGCCCCGGGCGTTGGGGTGGGCCGGGGCCGCGGGCGAGGCCGGCTGCAAGGGTTCGATCCAGCGGTCCGCCGGGGCCTTGCACATGTCGTGGCCGACCGTGGGCCGGTAGGTGTCGACGTACTCCGCGTGGTTCCACGTGGCCACCAGGCGGAGCATCGTGTTCAGCCGTTTCTCGGTGTCCCGCAGATAGGGGAAGTCCTGCGAGGCGAACGGCACCGAGGGGAAGCAGCCGCTGCCGTCGTCGGGCAGCAGGTCCGGGTAGCCGACGACGAGCACCCGGGCGTGCGGCGCCCTGGCGTGCACGGCCCGCAGCACGCGGTCCACCTCCGGTGCCGTCCGCGCGATGTCGAGCGTCAGCCGGTCGATGCCGGACGAGGCGTAGTGGCGCCGGCAGGGGTCCCCGGTCGGCTGCTGGGAGCCGAGTTGGGCGCAGGTGGCGATGATGGAGCCGAACCCGACGTCGTTGCCGCCGATCTGGACCGTCACCAGGTCCGTGTCCTTGCGCAGGGCGTTGAGCTGGGCGTCGTTGGAGCCCTGCGGCTTCCACATCTCCTCGGTCGTCGCCCCGCCGCAGCTCACGTCCTTGAACGAGGCGACGTTCCGCTCAGCCGCAACGAGTGACGGGTAATTACTGTCTGAGCGCCCGCAGTTGGCGTCGACCTGCCGTGGGATTCCGGGACCGGAGGTGTAGGAGTCCCCGAGCGACACATAGTGCGCGGCGCGGCCGGACCCCGCACCGGACCGGGCGCCGTGCGCCGAAGCGGGCGCCGTGGAAGCGGCGACGAGGGCGCATCCGCCGAGCGCCGCCCCCACCGCGGCCGGCCACCGCCGGCGTCTCGCCGGCACCGCACCCGAATGTTCCTGATAGATCATCAGTTCTCCCCCCTGGGCCGGGACATCGCACGCCGTCGGCACCGGGGCGCCGCCGTCGCACGTTCGACTGGGCTTGTATACCGCTCGGTAAGTCCCCGGGGCCAGGGGTGTGAAGCGGTGGCGGTGTTCTCGCGGCGGCGGCCGGGGACGAGGGTTGTGCCGTGCGCGGCGGACGGCGTCACGCCGGGATGGACAGGGGAAGTTCGGCGGTGATCGTGGCGCCCTCGGGTGTGGTGCGGACGGTCAGGGTGCCGCCGATCTGCTCGACGCGCTCGTGCATGGACTGGATGCCGACGCCGGGTGTCCACGGCTCGGTGCAGCGGCCGGAGTCCGCGACCGTCACCCGCAGGTGGGTGGTGCCGCGCAGGTCCAGGGTGAGCGTGGCGGCGGTGACGGCGGCGTGCCGGGCGATGTTGGTGACGGCCTCCACCGCCACCCGATAGGCGGTGACCTCGACGGCCGCGGGCAGTTGCGGCAATTGCTCCGGGGCGTCGACCGTCACCGTGAGGGGACGGCCGTCGGCGACCCGCAGCGGGGCGGTGCGCTGGCGGATGGCCTCGACGAGGCCGAGTTCGTCGAGGGCGCGGGGGCGCAGCCCGTAGACGATCCGGCGGATCTCGGTGATCGTGTCGCTCACGTCGGCGCGCAGCGCGCGCAGCGTCTCGACCGCGTGCTCGGGGTCGGTGGCGATGAGGTTGACGACCGCGTCCGCCGTGTAGGCGATGCCGGTCAGGGTGGGGCCGAGACCGTCGTGCAGATCGCGGCGCATGCGGCGCCGCTCCTCCTCCAGCGCGGTCACCGTGCGGCCCCTGGACAGGCGCAGTTGCTCGCTGAGCCGGGCCGCGTGCAGGGCCTGTGCGAGCGGGGCCGCGACCAGGTCGACCACCGCGGCGGCCGCGCGGGGCAGCCGCAGATGTCCCGGCGGCAGACCGACCACGAGATCGCCCACCTTCTCACCGTCCGCGCGCAGGGCGGAGACCTGGACGTGGTCCGCGCCGACGGTGCCCGCGGTGGCGACCACGCTGTCCTCCTGGCGCAGTTCGATGCCGGGCACGCCGAGCGTGGTGCGCAGGGTGTGCAGCCACAGCGGAGGCGGGGCGCCGGCGGTCAGGTCCGTGCCGAGCCGGGTCAGCGTCTCCACCGGGTCGGCCGACCGGCCGAACAGCATCTCGTCCATGACCGCCTCGACATGACGCCGCACCGGCTGGTACCCGGCGGCGATCCCCGCCGCCAGCAGGGGCGGTACGCCCTTGCCCGGCCGGGTGCCCACGGCCAGCTCCCACACGGCGGCGATGCCCTCGTACACCGCGGCACTCAACGCGAGCATGACGATGAGGACGGCGGCGCCGCGCATCACCACCCGGACGTCCACCGCGCGGGGCGCGACCAGCGCCACGGTGATGGCGCCAGGCAGCAGCAGGGACGCCGCGCCGACCGCCGCCACGGTGGTCGGGAAGCCCAGCGTGAGGGAGTTGTCCACCGCGAACAGCAGCATCCCGGCCAGCGTCGTCGCGGCGGCGCCCAGCACCAGCCACAGCACGCGGCGCCGGTCGTCGCCGGAGGTGAGCTCGAACAGCACCCAGGTGCCGGCGCACATCGCGGTCCCGGAGGCCACCCCGGCCGCGATCAGCGCCGGCTCGCCGCCCGTCACCGAGGCGGCCGCGCAGCCCGCCCCGCAGACGGCGATCGAAGCCTCCGCCCAGCGCAGCGTCCGCGACACCGGCCGCACCTCGACGACGCGCAGCGCGGCCAGCGGCAGGGTGACCGTGGAGGCCAGCACCACCAGGATGACGGCGAGGTCCGGGGCACCGGCCGCGGCCAGGAGCGGTGCGCCGAGCAGCGCCGCCGCGGACAGGGTGAGCAGCCTGGAGGCGGCCGAGGCCCCGCGCCGGGCGGTGACCAGGACGTGCGACGCCGTCAGCCCGAGGCCGACGATGACGGCCCACAGGACCCACCGCTCGGACGGGGACGGCGGCGCCCACCACAGAGAGGCGACCGACGCACCGGCGATCGGCGCGAGGGCCGCACATCGCAGAGCGGTCCGCAGGCGCGCGGTCATGAGGCGGGGCCGGACGCGTGGTCGCCCAGTCCCCGCTCGCGGGCGAGCAGGATGGCCTCGGTCCGGCCGCTCACCCCCAGTTTGGCGAAGATGGCGGACAGGTGGTTCGCGACGGTCTTGACTGCCAGTTCCAACTCGGCCGCGACACGGGCGTTGCCGTGGCCGCGTGCCACCCGGTCGAGGATCTCGCGTTCCCGGGCAGTCAGTTCGGGGAAGGGGTCGGCCGGCCGGGGCGGCGGTCCGACCTGGCCGAGCAGACGGGCCGCCACGCCCGGCGCGATGACGAACTGGCCGGTCGCCACGGACCGGATGGTGGTCAGGATCTCCTCCTGCTGGGCCCCCTTGAGGAGATAGCCGCGGGCCCCGGCACGCAGCGCCGACAGCACCGTCTCGTCGTCCTCGTACATGGTGACGACGAGCACGGCGACGTCGGGCAGCAGCGCGGTCAGCCGCCGGGTGGCCTCCACCCCGTCCATCGACGGCATCCGGATGTCCATCACCACCACGTCGGGACGGCTCAACTGCGCCTCGCGCAACGCCTCCTCGCCCGTGGCGGCCTCCGCCACCACGTCCACCCCGGCCAACGAGGTCAGCAGCGTGCTCATGCCGCGCCGCACTACGGGATGGTCGTCGGCGATGAGCACCCGGATGGGACGGGCCGCGGAGGTCATGTCCCGATAATGGCGGAGACCGGTTCCCGGCGGGGAGGCTCTTCTCCCGGGACGTACGGGAAATCCTCCCTGCCGGCGGGGACGGACCACCGATGCGCTCCGGACCGCCGCTGCCGCATGCTCACCGCACCGGGTCGCCGCACCGGCGTCCCCGACTCCCGGACACAGGAGCCCAGATGAGCCAGACCAGCCGCACGGAAACCGCCCTCGGCCTCACCCGCAAGAACAAGGTGGGCCTCGTCCTCGCGGGCCTCCTGGGCCTGCTCGACATGACCAACTTCTTCACCCTCCCGGAGCCCGGCTCGGACACCCAGGGCCCGCCGATGGCCGTCGCCATCGCCGATGGCGTGCTCGGTGTGATCACGGTGCTCGCGGTCGTCTACACCTGGCGCACGCTGAACCGGACCGGCTCCCGCGTCGTGGCGGCCTCCCGGATCCTGTCGGTGGTCTCGGCCCTCCCGGCGTTCTTCGTCAGCGGCGTCCCGGCCGCGGTGGTCGCCCTGGTCGCCGTGTTCACGATCCTCAGCGTCGTCGTCATCGCCCTCGTCCTGACCCGCCCGGCCCCGGAGGCCGGAACCGCCTGACCGGCTACGGGAGCACGGCGTGCCGCTCGGGCGCCGGGGACGCATCCGCCACCGCAGGGGAGCGGCGGATGCGTCCTCGTGCGTCGTCCCGGCCCGGTCCGGCCTGCCCTCGTCCTGGCCCGCCTGCCGTCGTCACGGACGCCGAAAACGCCGTACGCGCCCGACGCCAGGGGGCGTCGGGCGCGTACGGACGGAAGTGCGGTCAGCGCTGGGACACGGCCCGACCCTGGTTGAGCTGTGCGGTGAGGAGATGGGCGTCGAGCAGCGCGACGTCGGCGGTACGGTCGGCCCGCGCGTAGCCGGCGAGCATGCGCTTGGTGAGGGTGAGGGCTTCCGGCGCGCGCCGGACGAGGGGCCTGATCCAGGCGTCGACGGCCGCGTCCAGCTCCTCCACGGGCGCGACCTTGTGCAGGAGACCGAGCCGGTGGGCGGTGGCCGCGTCGAACGGTTCGCAGGTGAGCATGAGTTCGCGGATCCTGGCGGACCCGCCCTCGGCGACCAGGCGGCCCATGGCGCCTCCCCAGGCGGGGGGCAGTCCGAGGGCGATCTCCGGCATACGGAACCGGCAGGTGTCCGCCCCCGCGCGCAGGTCGCAGAAGGAGGCGAGTGCCAGGCCCGCGCCCACGACCCTGCCGTGGAGTCTGGCGATGGTCACCGCGTGCGAGTTCTCCAGGGCGTCGCACACGCGGTAGGCCTTGTCCACGATGCGGCGCATGGCGCCGCCGGTCGGGTCTTCCGCCAGTGCCGCCTGGAACTCGTCGCGGTCGGCGCCGAGGCAGAAGTCGTCGCCCTCCGCGGACAGCAGCAGCACCCGGATGTCGGGCCGTTCATGGAGGCTGTTGAGCAGGGAGACGAGGTCGTCGAGAGCCGCGACGGTCAGCGAGCTGTCCTGCGCCGCGGGGTTGAGCCGGACCCGGAGGACAGGTCCGTCCTGCTCGACGTGTATCGCCTTGTAGGGGAAGGTGTCGAGGGTATTGGTCATTTCGATCATATGAGAGCGACATCCAGGTTCAGCGGGCGCCGGAAGGCAACGCGCGGCGCCCACGTCGGACGGCGCACGAGGGTGAGCCGCGGGAAGCGCCTGACCAGGTGGTGCAGGAGGGTCTGGGCCTCCAGCCGGGCCAGGGGCGCGCCGAGGCAGTAGTGAATGCCGCCGCTGAAGGCCAGGTGCGCCGGTTTGCGGTGCAGGTTGAACAGCTCGGGGTCCTCGTGCTTGGCGGGGTCGCGGTTGGCCGCCCCCACCATGAGGTGGACCATCTCGTCCTTGCGCACCTCGACGCCGCCCAGCTCGGTGTCCCTGGAGGAGACACGGCTGATCACATGGGTGGGCGGGTCGTAGCGCAACGACTCCTCCACGGCGGCCGGCACGAGGTCGGGGTGGATGGTGAGCCGGTCCCACTGCCGGGGGTGTTCGAGGAGCAGCAGGGTCATGGTCGACAACAGGGTGGACGTCGTCTCCAGGGCGGCCAGCAGCACGAACAGGGCCAGGAAGTAGACGGCCTCGTCCGCCTTGTCCTGGTCGCTCTCCATGGCGTCCCAGAGGGTGATCCAGCGTGATACGGGGTCGTCGCCCGGGTGGGCTCGCCGCTCGCGCACCAGCTCCAGGAAGTAGGCGCGCAGCTCGGCCGTGGCCGCGTCGGACAGCGCCAGTTGACTGGACGAGGGCAGCAACTCCTGGGTGAAGACCTGGTCGTGGGTCAGTTCGCGCAGCCGGGGGAAGTCGGCGCTCGGCAGGCCCAGCCAGTGCCCGATGGTGGCGACCGGCAGCTCCTCGCTGACCAGGGCGTTGAAATCGGCCTCCCCGTCACGTAGCCGAACGGCGAGGGAGTCCATGAGCCGGCCCGTGATACGGCCGACCGTGCCACGGATCTCCTCCAGGGAGGTGCGGTCGAACATGCCGGCCGACCGGCGCACCCAGGTGTGTTCGGGGGGATTGAGGGCGGGCAGCGTCCTGCTCATCTCACGAGAGGAGGGGGCGGTCCACCGGGTGCCGTCCCCCTGCTGTTCTCGCCAGCGGGAGTCGGGCTCCAGCCAGTCGCGGTTGCGCAGGACCTGATCGCACAGATCGAAGCGCGTGACGAGATGACCTCCCCAGGGCGCTGCGATGACTCCGCCCCTCGACCGAAGCTCCGCGTAGATCGGAAAGGGGTTGGCCTGGCCCTTCGCTGTCCGTAGACGAGAGAAGAGCGAGACCGCAAAACGTCTGTCGGGGGGCGGAGTTACCGCTGTCTCCACGACGGCTCCTTTCTAGGTATCAGCCGCCATGCATACCCCAACGGTGGCTTAAACATACGAGATGACTATGCGCGTTGGGGTTGCCTTCGTCACTCCCCTCGGGTCCATGCCAGGAAGCGGCTGAACATGCCCGCCTTGGGCTTGGCCGGGGACGTCGCCGCAGGCCTGGGCGCCGCGGAGGAGGCCATCGGGGCGCTGGGGGCGGCCGCCTGCTGCGTCTGCGCGGGCGTCGGCGCCACGACCCGGGGCGTGAACCGGACCGGGAGCGTCACCAGCGAACGGCTCCACGGCGCCGGGACCCAGCTCAAGTCCTTGAAGGGCACGCGCACTTCGACGTCGGGCAGCCGGTTGAGGAGGGACTCGACGGCGGTGACGGCGATCATGAACGCGGGGTCCTTGGCCGGACAGGCGTGCGGGCCGGCCCCGAAGGCCAGATGCGCCTTCGCGCTGAGCTGCTCACGGTGCTCGGCCAGCCGGGGATCGGTGTTGGCCGCCGCGAAGGAGATGAGGACCGGGTCGTTGGCCTTGAGCGTCCTGCCGCCCAACTCCACGTCGTGGGTCGGGTAGTGGGCCGCGTAGTTGGCGATCGGCGCGTAGTTCCACAGGACCTGGGTGACGGCGTCCTCGATCGGCAGGCCGGCTTGCCACCCCTCGTCGAGGATCAGCGCGCTGCTCGTGCCGATGGCCGCCGCCAGGGGAGCGGTGCCCCCGGAGAGCAGGGTCACCAGCTGGTGCAGCACCTCCTCGTCGGTCAGCCCCGCCGGGTGCTCCATCAGACGGGTGGTCAGGTCCTGCCCGGGACGGCGCCGCTTGAGGGCGATCAGCTCCCCGAGCGCCTCGCCCAGCACCTGGTCGGCGTTGGGGGTGCCGTCGAAGATGCCGCTGATGCCGACGATGACGCGGTCGCCGATCTCCGGCGGGCAGCCGAACAGATCGCTGAAGACCAGCAGCGGCAGCGGCTGGGCGTAGTCGGCCATCAACTCGGCCTGGCCCATGCGGTCGGTGCTGAACCGGCTGATCAGGTAGTCGGCGGACTGCTGGGTCTGCCGCACCAGTTGGAGCTCGTTGACGCTGGCCAGACTGTCCGTGACCGCCTGGCGCAGCCGGGCGTGCGCCGCGCCGTCACTGAACAGCGCGTTGGGCCGGTACCCCAGCATCGGCAGCGCCGGGCTGTCCTCGGGGACACGTCCCTGGTTCAGCGCGTTCCAGCGCCGGGAGTCCCGGACGAACGAGGCGGGGTTCTGGAGGATGTACAGAGCGGCGTCGTAGCTGGTGACCAGCTCGACCTGGACGTCAGGGGCGACGTCGACCGGCGCGCTCGGGCCGAGGGTGCGCAGGTACTCGTAGTGGCTGTCGGGATCGGAGCCGAACTGGGGGCCGTAGACCGGGACGTTGGCGTGGGCGGGGCAGCCAGGAGGTGGCCCCTGTATGCCGGGACGCTGCTGCATGAGCGGGTGGCTCCTAAGAAATGAGGGACAGGAGGTGGTGCACGAGGGTGATGAGGGCCTGCGCCGCCGAGTTCTGGTCCCGTACGTCACAGGCGACGACGGGGGTCTCCGCGGACAGGTTCAGGGCCTCGCGCACCTCCGTGAGCGGGTAGTTGGTGGTGCCTTCGAAGCGGTTGACGCCGATGGCGTAGGTCAGGCCGAAGCGCTCGACCAGGTCGAGGACCGGGAAGGACTCGGAGAGCCGCTCTGGGTCGACCAGCACCAGGGCGCCGAGCGCGCCCCGGGACAGCTCTTCCCACATCTCTTTGAACCGTTCCTGACCAGGCGTTCCGAAGAGGTAGAGCACCACCTCGTCGCTGATGGTCAGGCGGCCGAAGTCCATGGCGACCGTCGTGGTCGTCTTGTCCGGAGTTCCCGACAGGTCGTCAAATCCCACACTCGCTTCGGTGATCTCCTCTTCGGTCCGCAAAGGCTCGATCTCGGAGATACTTCCGATGCACGTGGTCTTCCCGACGCCGAAGTGGCCCACCACAAGGATCTTGACCGCGGTGGAGACGGCTGAATCCAGGTACACGTATCACGCTCCGAATCGGGCTTTGAGGCCATCGAGTACCGCGCTGAGGATTTCTCGATCGACACGTTCGGCGCGGGGGACGGGCTTCCTCGTGATGACGAGGCCGCCCTCTTCCAACTCCGCCAGAAGAATCCGGACGATCCCCAGCGGCAGGTGCGTATGGCCGGCCACTTCGGCGACGGACAGAAAGCCGTCCGTGACCATCTCCAGAACCTGGCCCGCCTCCGGGGAAAGCATGAGGCCGGCGGCGGAGGCACCGTCCTCCGCGGACACCAGCGTCGTGCGCTCGTAGGCGTGGTCCGGGGGCAGGGAACGCCCGTTCGTGACCACGAACAGTGGCACTAATGCCGAGGTCAGCTCGAGATCGGGCTCATCGTTCACTTGCTGCTCACCGCCCCCTGTGGTGACAGATGCGCGCTCAGCCGGGGCACCACCTGGTGCAGCCGGGTCGTGAACTCCTCGATGTCGGCGTCGTGGTCGGCCGCCGCGGCCAGGAAGGCGCGGTGACCGGCCGAGATCAGGAAGATCCAGCCGTGCTGGAACTCGATGACCGTCTGCCGCCACCGGGCGTGCTCGTGCACACCGGCGAACTGCGAGGTGGCGCGGCTGTAGGCGTGGATGCCCGTCATCGCCGCCGAGATCGTGTCCGCCAGGTCCTGGCTCATTCCCGTGGTGGCACCGCGGGGCAGACCGTCGGCGCCCAGCAGCACCGCGTGGCGGGCGCCGCGCACCTCGCCGACCGCCTCGTCGAGGTCGGCGATCGGGACGCCGGTTCCCCGCCTGGCGCCCAGCTGGCCCCCGGCACGGTCGGAACGCTCGGTCGCGGCCTCCGCGTTGACCCTGGGGGGCGAGGTGAGGTTGTTGCCGAGCCGGGCGACGAGCCGGTGCATGCGGAAGGAGATCTGCTGCATGTCGACGTCGGGCGCCGCGGCCGCGGCGAGGTAGGCACCCTGCCCCGCCCCGATCAGGAAGATCCAGCCGTGGGAGAACTCGATGATCGTCTGGTTCCACTGCCGGTCCTCGCCGGGACCGGCGAAGTGGGAGGTCGCCCGGCTCAGTGCCTGCATCCCCGCCATGGCCGCGGATATGGTGCGCACGTCCTTCTCCGACATGCCGTCGGTCGCGCCGCGGGGGAGACCGTCTGCGGACAGCAGAACAGCGTGCCGCGCCTTCGGCACGTTGCTCACGATGTCCTCGAGCATCCACGACAGGTCGTTGGTCATGCGTTATCGGACCCTTCGAACGGAGCCGCGGAGAGGTTCCGGCCCGAGAGCGTGCCGCGCTGGAAAGCTCCCAGGCTTCGGCCGGCGCGGCCGGCCTCGTCCGGCGGCGCAACGGGCTGTGCCGAGTCGTCGCGCTCGGGCGTGCTGTCGGGAACGGCGTCGGGAACACTGGCGATGGGCACCTGGCGCGCCCCCCGCTTGGGCAGACCGTGCGCGGTGCGCGGACCGGACTCGGACCGGCCCGTCGCGCTGCGGATCGGGCTGACCTGGGAGACCTCGGTCGGGGCTGTCTCCTCCTCGGTCCACAGCTCCTCCGGCAGCAGCACGACCGCCCGGACGCCGCCGTAGCGGGAGACGCCGGTGACGTCCACCCGGAACCCGTACTGCTGGGCGAGCAGGCCGATGACGGGGAAGCCGAACTTCGGCTGGTTGCCCAGCTGGGACAGTCGGGGGCGGAGCTCGCCGGACAGCAGGGTGGACGCCTTCTGCCGGTCCTCGTCGTTCATGCCGACACCGGCGTCGTCGATGACGATGCACAGGTTCTTCTGCACCCGCTGGAAGGTCACCTCGATCGGCGAACCCTGCTGGGAGAAACTGGCGGCGTTGTCGAGGAGTTCCGCGACGGCGAGAGCGACCGGGGAAACAGCGGACGCCTTCAGCGCGAAACCGGTCTGCTGCATGATTTCGACGCGGCGGAAGTTGCGAATCTGTCCCTGCGCGCTGCGCACCACGTCATAAACACTGGCGGGCTTACTGCGGCGACCCAGGGGCGCACCGCACATCACCGCAATACCCTGAGCCTTTCGCGCCATTTGCGCATTGGCGTGGTTCACTTCCAGCAGATCCGCCAGTACGGCGTGGCCGCCGTACTTCCGCTGAATCTCCTCGAGGAGTGCCAACTGTTCGGCCGCAAGGCTCTGCAGAAAGCGTGCCGAGCCCTTGAGAACGGCCTTGGTGCTCTCCTCGGCCCCCTCTTCGGCTTCCTGGATGGTCTGGTCGTGCTCGGCCTTGTGACGCTGCAATTCATGCCACACCGTGGCAAGTTGTCCCTCGGCCTCGCTCAGCTTCTGTGTGTAGGCAGCCTCGGCCTGGCTCTTTTTCGTCGTGATGGCATTATTTCGACGATAGAGCACCAGGGCCGCGGCGACGGCGAGCACCACCGCGGCAACCAGGCACCAAACAAGTGCGTCTCGAATCATGGAAACCTTTCCTGGCGTTTAGCCTGCAGCCGACGGTGGGTGGCGCCTCGTGGGAGTCCGCGGCGCAACCGCTCAGAGCGACCCGACCGCTGTTGCGTTGAGAACAGGCCGACCTCAATGCAGTGCCCGAGCCGAGTGGACCAAGGTCACAGACGCGGGGATGCTATCACTGACTTAGGGCACCCTCCGCAACTCCGCGAGAGCAAGTGCCCTGCACCGTTCGCCACTTGGCCGCGTCCTGATATGCGCGGTGTTGCCTTCTCGCAGCCGGGACGTTAACCGTTGTGTGTTCGCTACATAAGGCGGATTGCGGGATATCTACGATTTATACGGTCAAGTCCCCACGCCCAGCGTGGATCTGACGGCCCGTCGCGGGCCCGGCGCACCACACGCTCACAAGCCCGCACCGCTTTTTTCACAGACGACGCTGCCCACGCCCGCGGGTCATTACGCAGGGACGCCTCTCGGGTGTTCAACGGTTCCCCTCGTGCGACACGGTCAGCGGGCCGAAGGCGATCCGGGTGCGCGCGCCGCTCGGTGATGTACGGGTCGTACAGCAGCACCTCGAAGTCGTGCGGGCGCAGCAGTTCGATGGCCCGGCGGCCGACGAGCGAGGCCGACACGATGCCCACGGTGCGGCCGCAGTTGCCGACGCGGACCGGGGTGCGCAGCGAGTCGCCGTGGGTGCGGCGGGCGCGGAACTCGCGGGCGCGTTCCCGCACTTGCTTCCCGGTGAGCAGGATCATGCCGAGCGTGAACGCGACCACCGGCACGGCGTTGGCGGCCGCGGCGGAGGACGCCTCGATGCCCCGCTCCCAGCAGGCCTCGGTGACATGGCTTCGTACGCTGCCCGCCGTGTGTACGACGGCCCGCAGCCGGGGCGCCGCGGTCAGCGCGGCCGCGTCCAGGGGCGGGCGGCCCCAGCCGGTGACCAGAAGGTCCACGTCGGCGAACACGGAGCGGACCCGCGCGGTGGCGAGGTCGTCGAGCACGGGCGGGGGCGCGAGGTCGCAGATCGCGTGGAGCGCGTCGAGCGCCGCGGCGTCGAGGACCGCCGCGGCGGCGTCCGCCGGCATCGCCGGCGCGGCCCGGGGCCGGAAGCCGGGGCCCGGTCCCTCGCCAATCACCCGGCGGCTCCCGCGGCCGGGGCGCCGCGCCAGGGGCGCGTGTGTCGCGGGAAGCCGAGGACGGGCGGGGGCACGGCGAGTTGAAAGTCCATGATCACCACCGGGTAGGATGCGGACGGAAACGGGCGGAGCCGTTCCACGTCTACCGGACGAGGCTCGCCGGATACAGGTGCTCCTCGGCCAGCGTGACGACCGAGGCGCGGGATCCGCACCGCGGTCCACGGCGATTCACGTGTCGTGGGGGACACCATCCGGCTCGCGCATGGGACGTCGGGCGTCATCCGCCCGCACCTGTCCGGGCCGTCGCCTCCTGCTGGGCCGGAGTGCCGCTCACGGCGTTGGGGCGCAGGCCGATGTCAGTGGCTCCGACTGTCCACGCGGGATCCGCCCCCGGTTCACGGCGGCTCACGTGTCATGGCGGACTCCATCCGGCTCGCACACAGGACGCCGGGCGTCATCCGCCCGCACCTGTCCGGGTGATCGCCTCCTGCTTGGCCGCGGTGCCGCTCACCGCGGCCGGCCTGTCGTGGTGTTCGGGGGCAGGCCGGCGTCAGTGGCTCCGACTGTCCGCGCGGGCACCGGCGTTGGCGGTCATGTGCGGCTGTCGCATGGGCGTCGCGAGGGGTACCCGGCCGCGATCCACCGGCGCACCACGGCCCGCGGCAGGTGCCCGTCGGCCGCGATGACGTCCTCGGGTATGCCGGAGGACCAGGCGGCCAGCGCCGCCCTGTGCAGTGCGGCGGCGCGGACGCCGAGGCCGGCCCGGTACGCGGCCGCGGAGCCGCGGGCGAGCTTCGGGGCGTCCTCGGCCAGTTGCCGGGCCGCCCGGCGGACGGCGCGGCGGGCGCGCAGCGGGTCGAGGTCGCTCATGCCGTCACCACCTTCCGCTCCGCGCCGAGGGGCGCGTCGTCCGGATGCCGGCGCAGGTCCCGGACACCGCACTCCAGGGCCGGCCGTGCGACGAGCTGCTCCAGCCCGCGCGCCTGATCGCCGGCCAGGTAGGCGGCGGCCCGCACGGCCGTGGTCTCACCGTCGTCACGCCGCGGCCGCAGTCCGGTCGCGGCCACTCCGCCGCCGGTGCCGCGGACGCCGCCGCCCCCACGCGGGATGAACCCGTCGCCGAGGATGCCGATGCCGGAGAGGACGCAGGAGGCGACCCGGGTGGGGCCGCCGGAGTCGCAGTCGGGGTCGGCCACGAGCCGGAGAGCGAGGTCGAATGTGGTCGGGTTCGCCATGGAACCTCCCCTCGCCCCGCACGAGCGGGGCAGGACGAGGGCACGGCAGCCGCCGGCGGCGCGGGGCCGAGGGCTACCGGATGCCCGAGGAGTTGGGGGACACGGGAACGCGGGGCCGGGGACGGCCCGGACTACTACTGGAGTCCATGTCTCTCACCTCCTCGATGCCGGCGGCGGACCTCCACCATACTTGCACAGCAACGCAACTACATACCCGGCCGGCCCCGTCAGTCGACCGGCCACGTATGGCCCGGTGCGTTGAGGTGCATGTAGTCGACGTACTGCTGCGTCATGCGCCGCAGCGCCTCGTGCCGGCCGCAGTGGGTGGTGGCGTCGATGTGGTGGAACATCTCCTTCTGCCAGATCGCCCCGTTGCGGCCGGTGACGCACCGCTGCTCGATGATGCCGAGCAGCGGCTCGCGCCAGGCGTCGTCCATGCCGGACTGCTCCAGCCCCCGGTGGGCCAGCGGCAGCAGCCGCCGCAGCACGAGTTCGGGCACCGGCACCTCACCCATCCCGGGCCAGTACAGCCGTGCCTCCATGCCGTGCCGCGCCGCCGTGTGCAGGTTCTCCTCGGCGGCGGAGAAGGACATCCGCGACCACACCGGCCGGTCCTCCTCCACCAGGGCGCGGGTGAGCCCGTAGTAGAAGGCGCCGTTGGCGAGCGTGTCGGCGACGGTCGGGCCGGCGGGCAGCACCCGGTTCTCCACCCGCACGTGCGGCTTGTCGTGGTCGATGGCGTAGACGGGCCGGTTCCAGCGGTAGATGGTGCCGTTGTGCAGGGTGAGCTCGGCCAGTTCCGGGATGTCGCCGCGGTCCAGCGTCTCCGCGGGGTCCTGCTCGTCGCACAGCGGCAGCAGCGCCGGGAAGTAGCGCAGGTTCTCCTCGAAGAGGTCGAAGACGCTGTTGATCCACCGCTCGCCGAACCACACCCGGGGCCGTACCCCCTGCACTTTGATCTCCTCCGGGCGGGTGTCGGTGGCTTGCTCGAACAGCGGGATACGGGTCTCGTGCCACAGTTCCTTGCCGAACAGGAACGGCGAATTGGCCGCCAGCGCGACCTGGACCCCGGCGATCGCCTGCGCCGCGTTCCAGTAGCCGGCGAACTCCTCCGGGGAGACCTGGAGGTGGAACTGAGTACTGGTGCACGCGGCCTCGGGAGTGATCGTGTCGGCGTAGGTCCGCAGCCGGTCCACGCCGTCCACCTCGATGTGCAGGTCCTCGCCCCGGGCCGCGAAAACCTGGTCGTTGAGGAGCCGGTAGCGCGGATTCTCCGACAGCGCCGCCTCGCCGACGTCCTCCTGTCGCAGCGTGGGCAGGATGCCGATCATGATCAGATGCGCGCCGACCGAACTGGCACGATCCTCCGCGTGGTTCAGCGCGGCGCGGATCTCGGACTCCCAGTCGTCCGGGCCGCCCTCGGTCAGCCGGCGGGGCGGGATGTTGATCTCGAGGTTGAACCGGCCGAGCTCCGTCGCCCAGGCGGGGTCCGCGATCGCCTCCAACACGTCGCTGTTGCGCATCGCGGGCTCCGCCCCGTCGTCGCCCAGGTTCAGCTCGATCTCCAGCCCCACCTGGGGCCGCTCGGACTCGAACCTTGACTCGCGCAGCATCTGCGCGAACGCGTCGAGGCACTTCTGCATCTTGATCCGGTACCGGCGGCGGTCCTCGCGGGTGAAGACCAGCGCCGGGACGTCACGTCCCATCGGCCCTCCCGGAACCCCCTCCTCGGACACCTCACCTCCCCAGCGTCGCATCACCGGGCGACCCTGACCAGGCGAGGGCGGGAGGGCGCGCGCTCCGCACGGGGCGCGGGCCCGTTGCGGCCGCTCCGGGCGGTCACCGCGACCGGGCGAGCCGCTCCACCCGGGCGTGGACGTGTTCCACGTGGTGCTCGGTCTCCGGTTTCATCAGGACGCTGCGCAGGACGCGGGCGCCGTCGGCGTCCGCCGTGACCTTCGGGTGACGGACCGTGAACGCCTCGCGGCCGGCCCTCAGCGTGCTCAGGTACACGGGGTCGGGGCCGGTCATGCCGTCGTCGAGGATGCGCGCGGAGGCGGTGTCGACGGCGCTCAGCGTGGCCGGCTCCACCGCCGGGAAGTAGGTGACGATGTCCAATTCGGGCCCCTGGTAAAGCTCCAGGGCCTCGGACGCGTCGATCAGGTCCGCCCACCTCAGCGCGGCCCGGCGGCCGGCTGCCAGGACGGCGCCCAGACCGTCGGGCGTGGGCGGGAGAAGCCGGAACGTGAGCCACAGGGCGGCCGCCGAGGCGCCGGCGCGTGAGCACTCCAGGCTGATCTCGCCGAGGTGCAGTTCGGCGGAGGTGAAGTAGGTGTACGGGGAGTCGTGCAGGTAGAAGCGTCCCACCTCCGGGTCGCGGAAGAGGACGGCACCGCAGCCGTAGGGCTGGAGTCCGTGCTTGTGCGGGTCGACGACGATCGAGTCGCACCCGGCGATCGCCCGCCACGGCTCGGGCGGCAGCCCCGCGTCACCGCCGGCGCCTGTGAGCAAGGTGAAGAAGCCGCCGTACGCGGCGTCGACGTGGACGCGGACGCCGTGGCGCCGCGCGAGGGGTACGGCGTCGTGGATCGGGTCGACGGCCCCGAGCCCGGTGGTGCCCGCCGTGACGACCACCGTGCCCACCCGGCCCGTCCGCAGCAGGTCCTCCAGCGCACCGAGGTCCATACGGCCCCGGTCGTCGGTGGGGACGGCGTGGCCCTCCATGCCCAGGACGCGGCACATGCGGCCGTGGGTGTAATGGGCGTCCTCGCTGTAGGCGACGCCCCGCCCGGGGTGGAGTTCCCGGGCGACGTAGAGGGCTTCGAGGTTGGCGATCGTGCCGCTGGTGGTGAGGTGGCCGAGATGGGTGTCGTAGCCGAACATCGCGGCGAGTTGCGCGACGGCCTCCCGCTCCATGCGGGCGGTGGCCGGACCGCCGTCCAGGGCGTGGTTGTTGGGGTTGATCAGCATGGCGGTGAGGTATCCGGCCACGGCCGCGGGGTGCGGGGGCTTGAGCATCTGGCCCACGTAGGACGGGTGGAAGAAGGGGTAGTTGTCCTTCAGCCGGCCGGTGAACTCCTCGAAGGCGGCGGCGAACCGGTCGTCGTCGACCTGGAGCGACGGGTGCGGCTGGTAGGGGGCGAAGGTGTCGGCCCACTCCTGTATCGCCTGGGTGGCTCGGCCGAGCCAGTGCTGCAGGTCCACTGCTCTCCCTCTCTTCGGCCCTCGTGCGGACCCGGCCACCATAGAACTTCGCTGACTGCTCAGCAATTGATTGCTCAGTAATTGAGGTTTCGGTAGGTGAGTCAGCAGTAAACTGGGCGGGACAGGACCGCGCGGGGCCGAAGTGGGAGAGGACATCAGGCAGGTGGAGGACATGACCCGGCAGGACGACGAGGCCGCCCGTGCCGCGAACAGTCCGCTCGTGCACGACTTCGGGCTGCTGATCAAGGCCGCCACCCGCCTGGAACAGCGGATCGACACCGCTCTGCGCCATGAGTGCGGGATCGGCCACACGATGTTCGAGGTCCTCATACGGCTCTGCCGGCAGCCGGACGAGGAGGTCTCGCAGCGTGTGCTCGCCACCGACCTCACCCTCACCAGTGGCGGCATCACCCGCCTGGTGGACCGCATGGAGGAGGCCGGCCTGGTCCGGCGCGTGCCGTCCCCCGGGGACCGCAGAAGCGTCCTGGTGGAGCCGACGGAGCAGGGCCGTGCCGTCTTCCTCCGGGCCGCGGCCGTGCACGCGGACGTCGTCGAGCGCTACTTCGTCACACCGGTGGCGGGCGACGACTACGCTCGGCTGACCGGCTCGCTGCGGGAGATCCACCAGGCCCTGCGCGACGAGACCGGCTGAGAGGCTCCGCCCCGAATCCATCGGTGTCGGTCTGGCCGCGCCACCGTCGGACCTTACGGCCTTCGGGTCTTCGGGTCTCCGGGTCTCCGGGCTTCGGTCTTACGTCCGCCGGAGCCGGCGGACGGCGCTCTCCGGTGGGCGCTCGCGCAGTGCGCCGTAGGCGAGGAAGTACGCGGGCAGCCGCTGGACCAGCCGGGATCCGGTGAGCAGGCCGGCGGTGCGCCGGGCCCGGTCGGCGCTGCCGAGGGGTTGCCGCCCCCGCAGGACGGGCGCGATGAACCCGGCGTGGGCCGCCCGTTGCAGCGCCTGCGTCATGACGGTGGTGGGACGGCGGCGGCGCTGTACGGCGCGTACGTCGCGCAGGCCCACGGTCCCTCGGCGCAGCGGCCCGACCAGGTGCCGGGCGGCGGCGACGGCGTCCTCCACGGCGAGGTTGATGCCGATGCCGAAGACCGGGGACATCGCGTGCGCGGCGTCGCCGATGCACAGCAGCCCCGGGCGGTGCCAGCGGCGCAGCCGGTCCAGCCGCACGTCCAGGAGCTTGACCTCGTCCCAGGAGCGCAGGGTGTGTGTGCGGTCCGCGGCCCAGGGCACCGCGGCGGCGAAGTCGGCCAGGAAGCGGTCGAGGCCGGCGGCGCGGCGCTCGGCGTCGGTGCCCTTGGGAATGAGCGCGGCGCACTGCCAGTACGACCCGCGGTCGATCATCGCGGTCAGGAAGCGGTCGCCCGCGCCGCCGACCAGTCCGCTCGGGTCGCCCTCGTGCCGCGGCAGCCGGAACCACCAGGCGTCCATCGGGCAGTCGAAGCGGCGCAGCCCCAGTTCCGGCCGCGAGCGGGCCAGGGAGCCGCGGCCGTCGCAGGCGACCGTGAGAGCCGCGCGCAGTTCACCGGTGCGGCCGTCGGAGGTGCGGTAGCGCACCCCGGTGACCCGTCCGCGCTCGATCAGGAAGGAGGTCGCCTCGGTGTTCATGCGCACGTCGAAGGACGGCTCGCGCCGGGCCTCGTCCACGAGGAGGTCGAGCAGGTCCCACTGGGGCACCATCGCGACGTAGTTGTACGGGCCGGGAAGCGCCGCGAGGTCCGCGACCGTCACCATCGACCGGCCGGGCCCGGCGGGCAGTTGGACGGTGCGCACCCGGCGCTGGGGCAGCCGCGCGAAGCGCTCGGCCAAGCCCAGCTCGTCCAGCAACGCCAAGGTCGAGGGGTGCACGGTGTCGCCGCGGAAGTCCCGCAGGAAGTCGCCGTGCTGTTCCAGCACGGTCACGGGGACGCCCGACCGGGCCAGCAGCAGGGCGAACACCATGCCCGCGGGACCGCCCCCCACCACACAGCACGTGGTCCGCTCCATCACGGCCCCGCCTCTCAGGAGAGCATTAATTCATCGGATGATGAAAATTATACCCCCCCGACGGGCGGGCACACCCTCCTGAGCGGCCCGGAGGCCGGTCCGCGGCGTGGGCCAGTGCCGATCAGTGTCGGTCGGCGCCGGTCAGTGCGCTGGTCAGTGCTCATCAGTGCCGGTCAGTGCTGGTCAGTGCTGGTCAGTGCTGGTCAGGAGGAGGCGCTGACTCTCGCCTGACGGTAGTGGCCGGCGGTGCCGAGAACCTGTTCGCCGGTGGCGGCGACCTGGCCCAGCAGGTCCGAATCGCTGACCGCCGTGGGGTCGGCGACGATGTCAACTCGTACGACGCACTGGGGGGAGTTGATCGCACCGGTGACCCATCTGTGCGGGCATGCCCACGACTTCGGGGATGCTTCGGCGCACGCCGCACGCCGCACGCCGCACGCCGCACGACATCCGGGCGCCGGCTCCGTCGCCGCCGTTGTGCCGAACGCGTGACGTGCGTACCGCGGTGCGCGACCCGTCGCGTCTTTGTGTGGTTTCATCATTCTTTATGCCTTCTTTGCGTATTCGGTGAGCGGGTTTACTAAAGACGGACGGCTGTTCGACGCTGAGAACGGGCTGTCACCGATCGGCTGTGGGCCATATGGATGGCCGGCATGGGCCGCTTACCCCCGCACGGCTTCGTTCGGCCCGCGGGCGTCCCGCGGATGACTCCGGGGAGCGGGAGACCGGCCCGGACAACGGGAATCGGCCCTTCCTGACCGAGGAAGGGAGAGCACCGCGGCCAAGGCCGCCCTCGTTCCCCCGCTCGGACGTACGGAGAGGGTGTCAGTAGTCCGAATGCGACGCTCAGGTGGTGGGGCGTCAGGATTCCGCTGAAGGTGATCACGTCGCGGCTGCGATTCCCGATTGAGTGGGCGTTGGGCCGGCTCTCGCAGTCGTGACGGAAGGAACACCCATGCGTATCACCCGTACTCTGTTCACCTCCGCGGCCCTGGCCGCGGCTGTGGCGTTCTCCGCCCCTGCTGCGAGCGCGGTGACCCTGACCGCGCTCCCCTCCTCGCAGCAGCAGGCCGTCAAGGCTGACAGCTCCCGCGGCGGGGACTCCGACGACAACGACAGTGACGAGGGCCAGAAGGGCGAGGGCCGCGGCGACGACGAAGGCCGCGGTGGCCGTGACAACGACGACCAGGGCCGCGACCACGGCGACAAGGGCGGCAAGGGCCGTGACAACGGCGGCGAGGACCGTGGCGAGGGTCGCAAGGACCGGCCGCGCGGTGGCGTGCACGCCGGTGGCGGAGCCCTGGCCCTGTTGAAGGCCGACGGCGACCGTGGTGGTCGTGACGAGGACGAGCGCGGTGACCGCGACGAGGGTCGCGAGGGCCGCGAAAAGGGCGGCAAGAGCCATGGCGAGGGTTGCGACGACGAGTGCGGTAAGGGCCACAAGGGCCACAAGGGCAAGCCGCAAGGTGGCGTGCACGCCGGTGGCGGAGCCCTGGCCCTGTTGAAGGCCGACGGCGACGAGGACGAGCGCGGTGACGGCGACGAGGGTCGCGAGGGCCGTGACAACGGTGGCGAGGACCGTGGCGAGGGCCGTGGTGAGAGCCGCGATGAGGGCCAGCCGCGCGGTGGCGTGCACGCCGGCGGTGGCGGGCTGGCCCAGTCCTCCAACACCCTGGGCCTCGGGGCAGGGGCCGCGCTGCTGCTCGGCGGCCTGGGCGCCGGTGCGTACATGCTCCGCCGCCGTCAGGCGTCGGACCCCTCCGCGGCCTGATCGGGCCGTTCTTGCTTGTCGCTGGGCTGCCGCGGTCCGCGTCACCTCCCCAGGAGGGCAGCGCGGGCCGCGGCAGCGGCGGCCGACCCCAACCGTCGCCCGCGGCCAGTACCACCTCTTGACGAAAGGCACCGTCCATGGCTTCTCAGCAGCCGCCCCAGACGGAGCAGCGCGGGATCAAGCCCGCCAAGCGTCGTTTCCGGCTCCGCCTGCTGTGGCCCGCGGCAGCGGTCGGGCTGGGCATCGCTCTCATTCACAACTCCCTGGTCGCGGCGCCCGTGGCGCACCCCACGCACACGAACGGTCCGGCGGCGATCACCTCCCTGGCTCCCTTGTCGCCGGAGCCGAGCGTCGACACCAGGACCGGCACGAAGGCCGACCCCAGGACCGGTACGAAGGCCGACCCCAGGACGGGCACGACGACCGACTCCACAACCCACCCCGGGACGGGCACGACGACCGACCCCAGGACGGGCACGACGACCGACTCCACAACCCACCCCAGAACCGGCACCAAGTCCGGTACCAAGTCCGGCAAGGCGCTGCCCCGCTCGGCACCGACGCGGATCTCGATCCCGGACATCGGGGTGGACGCGCCGTTCACCAAACTGTCCGTCAACGCCTCGGGCCAACTGAACCCGCCGCCGGCCGAGAACACCAACCTGGTCGGATGGTTCAAGGGCGGGCCGTCGCCCGGCGAGCGCGGAGCCTCGGTCGTCGTCGGTCATCTGGACACCAAGACCGGTCCCGCGGTCTTCGCCGAGCTGGGCTCGCTCGAACCCGGAGCCGTCGTGAACATCACCCGCGCGGACGGCACCGTCGCCCGCTTCAAGGTCGACTCCATCGACGCCTTCAGCAAGGCGCACTTCCCCGACGACAGGGTCTACGCGGACACCGCGACTCCCCAGCTGCGGCTGATCACCTGCGGCGGGAAGTTCGACCGCGCCAAGGGGGGCTACCAGGAGAACGTGGTCGTGTTCGCCCACCTCGCCTCGAGCTCGCGAAGCTGACGAACCGGGAAGGGTGCGTACCAGTGCGTGTCGCACCCGCCCCGGCCTGCCTGGCTCGCCGCCCGGCGCACCAGCGGAGACAATGGACTGCCGGGAGCGGTGAGGTGGTTGCGATGCCCGCATGGCACCTGCGCGACTATCGCGACGACGATCTTGACCAGGCGATCCTGATCTGGGAGGAGAGCCGGCAGACCAGCGAGGATCCGGTCTTCCCGGTCTCGGAGGTGATGGCCGAGGCCCGGGCCGGACAGAACGCCGTGGTCGCCGTCGTGGGCGACGAACTGGTGGGCATGGCCGCGGCACGGGCGGGCGGCCAGCGAGGATGGGTCCTCCTGGTGGCGCTCGCCGCCCGGTGGCGTCAGCGCGGCATCGGCAGCGCCCTCGTCACCGAACTGGAACGGCGCCTGAGGGCACTGGGCGTGCGTCGTATCAGCGCCCTGCTGCCGCCCGGCGCCGCCGGAACCGCGGCCCTGGAACACTGCGGCTACCGGCTCCGGGACGACCTGGTCTACTACGAGAAACTCGAACCGCAGGGACCCTCCAACGCCGGCGCCCTCACGGAGCTGGGCGGGCGCATGCTTCCCGAGGGGCTCTGGGACGCCATGGCCGGCATGGAACGGGAGAAGCAGGTCGTCGAACGGCGTGTCGTGCTCCCCCTGGCGGAGCCGACGCTCGCCGACCGCTACGGCGTCGTCCCGCCGAAAGGGGTCATCCTCTTCGGCCCGCCCGGCACCGGGAAGACCAGTTTCGCCAAGGCGGTGGCCTCGCGGCTCGGCTGGCCGTTCGTGGAACTCTTCCCGTCCCGGCTCGCCGCCGACACGAGCGAGGGGCTGGCGGCGGCGCTGCGGGAGGTGTTCGCCGATCTGGCGGAACTGGACACGGTGCTGCTCTTCATCGACGAGGTCGAGGAGATCGCCGGTGTGCGATCCGGTATGGCGGTGGACCCGGGGCACGGGGTGACCAACGAGCTGCTGAAGCTCATCCCCGGCTTCCGCGAGCACGACTCCCGGCTGCTGGCCTGCGCCACGAACTCGGTGCGTTCCCTCGACCCGGCGTTCCTGCGGCCGGGCCGGTTCGACTACGTCATCCCGATCGGACCCCCCGACGCGACGGCCCGCTCGGCGATCTGGGACCGCTATCTCCGGGCCGCCGACTCGGTGGACGTGGCACAACTGGTGGCCGCCAGCGAGCTGTTCACCCCGGCCGACATCGAGTTCGCCGCCCGCAAGGGCGCGCAGGCGGCGTTCGAACGCGAAGTCACGCATCGGCAGGGCCGTCCGGCCACCACCGAGGACTACCTCGACGCCATCGCCGACACCCGGCCCACGCTCACCGCGCAGGCGATCGAGGAGTTCAGCGAGGACATCGAGAAGTACAGTCGCCTCTGAGACGGGCGACGATGCCGGGCCGACGTCGACGACGAAGCCGGCGTGCCGGCGGTGACGCCGCGGTCGGGCGGGAGGCAGGTGTGGCGAAGTCACGCAACAGGGCGGCGCGGCGCCGCAGGGCCGCGGCCGGTGGCGCGAGCGGCTACCGCGCGCCCGGCGCCCCGGGGGGTGCCGGATGGGGCATCGGCACGGACCGGCAGCGGACCCTGCGGAAACTGGCCGATCGAGCGGACGCGTCCCCGGCCGCCCCGCTGCGGCGGCTCGTGTGGTGGTGCGGGTCCGTCGTGTTCCTGACCGGCATCGTGCTGCTGGGCACGGTGGCGGCCTCCGCGGTGGGATGGGCGGGCACCCCGGGTATGTTCACGGCCCGCGAGTGCCATCGGGAGGAGGGCGGCAGGGGAGGCAAGAGCAGGGCCTGCTCCGGGTCGTTCGTCGCCGAGGACGGAAGCCTCGTCGACACGGCCGCGGTCCTGCACTGGGCGGAGGGCGAGGCGGGAGGACGGATCCGGGTCCGCACCCTGATCCTCGGCGGCTACCAGAGGGAGAGCGCGCTCGACGCGGCACTGGTCGCCGTCCTCATCGCGCTCCTCGCCGCCCCGGCGATCGGCTGCGCCTTCGCCGGCCTGTCCCGCCACAGCCAGGACCGCCTCGCCGCCCGACTGCCCGGCCGGGCCTTCAAGTCCTATGTGAGATGGAGGTCCTGACGGCGCGGGACCGTCGTCCCGGCGGACGACCAACCGGGCATCCCGGGTCTATCCTGGCGCTCTCGCCGCGCGGGCGCGTCTTCGGGGGGACAGGATGGCCCACACCAATCGAGTACGTCCCGACACCTCGACCCCGACCGCGCCCGGGGACACCGCGAACCCCGCACAGCGGATCAAGGCCGCGCTGGTCTCCCTCGGCCCGTTCAGCGCGGCTCTCGTCGCCTACAAGGCCTTCCTCGACTACGTACTGCCCGAGGACTGGTTCAGCGTCGCCGTTCTCCGCTATCTGTTCGCGGGTCTGTGCGCCCTGTGCATCGGTCTCGCGCTGCGCCTGGCCGGGCAGCGGTACGCCGGTGAGGCTTCTGCGCCCGCACTCGCCCCGCCGCCACCGGGGTCCGCGGCACCGTCCGTCAGGCGTGTGGTCGACGACTCGGCACACGGTGTGCTCGCCGAGTTCCGCGAGGTGCGCCACCGGGGCGCCGATCTGGCCGGCTGGTCGCAATACCTGAACGACCATCACGTGCCGCCCACGGCGGTCGGCAGCTCGTACGGCCTGCGGATGATCACGGCGTTCGACGTACGCGACCCCCGCATCAGCCGGCGTCGCGTGATCGACTCCCTGCTCGCCCTGCAGAAGCCGGGCGGGGGATGGGCCGCCAGCACCCAGCGCGACCGGGGCAGACCCGAGATCACCGCGTGGGTTCTGGCCGCCATGTTCCGCGGCGGCCTGGACAACGCGACCAAGGCCGAACTCGTCGCACTCCTGGAGCGGATGCTGGATCCGCAGGAGGACCCCGTCGGGATGAACCGTACGACCGTTCTCACGGTCGCGATCTCCACACTGGCGGAGGTGGCTCCGGCGTCACCGAAACTCCCGTGGCTGGCCCGCCGGCTGCTCGACGGGGCCCACCGGGAGGACGACGGGGCGGCCCCTGTCGCCCACTGGGGTGAAAACCTGCACAGTGCGGCGAAGTCCGCCGCCCACACGGCCCGTGCCGCGCTCGCCCTCCACCGAGCCGCCGGCGTCCTCGCCGACGGGGCGGTGTACAGGAACGCGGCCCGGTCCGGCGTCCGCTGGCTGTGCGCCGCGGACCTCGACCTGCGCACCACGGACGAGCAACTCCGCCGCCCCGTCGACGACGGCACGGTGGACGCGCTGCTCATCGGACACTTCACCGCGGCCTGGGTCGCGCGGGCCCTGATGCTTCCCGGAACTCCCGGCTGCGAGGAGAAACTGAGGGGAGCCGTGGTCGACATCCTCAAGAACTACAAGGACGGCGCCTGGCGATGGCACGACGACACGAGACCGATCTGGATGACCTATCAGGGCACGAGCACTCTGCGGGACTTCGCGCTGAGGACGACGGCATGCCCGTAGCCCCGCGTCCCGACCACACGCTGACGGTCGCCAGCTGGAATCTGCACGAGGGAGTTCCGGCGTCGGGAGGAACGGATCCGTGCTCCGCCGGCGTTGCGGAAGAGGTGGTCCGTTTCCTCACGCACCAGCGCGTCGACATCGTCGCCTTCCAGGAGGTCGGATTCGACGACCGCGGGACGTCGGAACTCCTCGACCACATCATGAGGAGGACGGCGCTGCGGCACACCGCGGCCCTTCCGCTGCACGAATCGTCCTTCTTCCCGGGCCGGCTCAGCGGGGTGGCGGTGGCAGGCCGGTTCCCGTTGAGCCGGTACCGGCAGCACCGGCTGCCCAACCCCGGTCTGCGCACGACGATCGAGGGACAGGAGATCCACAGCCACGACAAGGGTCTGGTGACGGCCACCTTCCCGCTGGAGGGAACGGAGGTCGACGTGACCTCACTGCACGTCCTGCCCTTCTACCTGTTCCGCCGGGACCCCGACGAGGCGGAGTTCAAGGAGGTCTGGGACTCGCTGGCCGGGGAGCTCGGCCGCCATGCGAACAGCCGCCTCACGCTGGTCTGCGGGGACTTCAACACACCGGAACGCCGACTGGTCCTCGGCGCGGGCACCCTTCCTCTCGCCAGTTCGATCGACGGCCGGCCCACGTACAAGGACCGGTCCGTGGACGACATCCTCTACGGGCCCGGCATCGCCGTGAACCGCACCGAGGTCGTCGACAACTTCTCCGACCACAGGGCGTGCGTCGCGCAGTTCCGCCTGCCCACCGGTTCCGGCCGATGAACGACACTCATCCACTGCGAGCATCCACGAGGCAGGCATGGGAACAGCCCACATCACGGCGGCCCGGCGGACCCTGGCCGAAGCGGTGGGACGCGATATGGCCGAGGACCGGCTGCTGGACGCCGCCCGAGCGGCCGTCGCCGAACTGGCCCGCCCCGGAAGGATGGTGGAACTGGTCACCGAACTCGCCTCGGGAGCGGGCGATCCGGCGGCCTGCGCGCGCCACTCGTACCGTCACGTCCTCGGCTTCCGCAAACTGCTGCTGATCGACGGAGGCCACCGGCACAGGCTGCGCGCCCACCTGTGGCAGCCGGGGGTGGAGAGCGCCGCCCTGGAGGACATCCACAACCACCGTTCACCGCTCGCCTCCTGCGTCGTCAGGGGACGGCTGAGCATGGAACTGTACGAGCCGTCCCGCGACGGCGGCATCACCGCGACCCGGTACCGCGAATCACTGTCGGAACACGACGCCCACTGGCAGCTCACCGCCCTGGGACCGGCGCGGCTGCGGTCGCTCCACACCGCCCGGTACGCCGCGGGCTCCTCCTACGCCCTGCCCGCGCACACCTTGCACCGCGCATGGTGCGACACGAGCGAGCCGACCGTGACGCTGTTCCTGGAGACGGGTGGCGGACGCAGCCCGCACACCGATGTGTTCACCCGGTCGGACACGCGTCCCGGCACCGTCGAGAAGGAGCCCCTGAGCGAGGACGACTACCTGTCCGAACTCTCCACGCTGGCTGGGGCACTCGGGGTCGGCGCCCGGGCCGCCTGAGGCCACGCCGTCCGACGGCTCCGCTGCCCCGGTCCGCTTGCCGCGGGTGGTCACGACGGGTCGCCGGTCGGCAGTTCCAGGAGGAGTTCGTAGCCCCCGTCGGCCGTGGGCCCGGAGGTGACGGTGCCGCCGAGGAGTTCGGCGCGCCGGCGCAGGCCGGCCAGGCCGTGGCGGGCGCTGGGCAGCGGGAGGGCGAACCGGGCCGGCGAGGACGTTGCGTGAAGCTCCCCGCGGACCAAGGCCTCGTCGTCGACCACCCCTACCGGGATCACGTGCGCTCCGCTGGTCGAAGCCCCGTCGCTCGATCGGTATCACGCAGGGTGTCCGCCCGCTCGTGGACCGCAGGCACCTCCCGCCGACCGGCCGGGGCGGCTCCGGCCGGGCGGCCGGGTGTCTCCCGAAAGGGGACATGTACGTCGTGCCGGTTATTTGGCAGAGTCTGAGGGCATGACGCAGAACGCATCGTTGTACGTGCCGTCACAGGTGCCGACCGGGACGAGGGCCGAGCCGACCGGTACCCGCGCCGGGCCGCCGTCGACGGGACGGCTGATCGGCATCGACCTGGCGCGCGGACTCGCGGTCTTCGGCATGTACTCCGCCCACGTCGGCCCCGACGTGACCGTGGGCGGACCGGTGGGGTTCCTGCTGGAGACGGCACGAGGCCGGTCCTCCGCGCTCTTCGCGCTGCTGGCCGGCTTCTCGCTGATCATCCTGACCGGCCGGCCGCGCCCCCGGACCGGCCGGGCCGGCCGGCAGGCGATGGCCAGGATCATGATTCGCGCCGGCGTGCTCGTCGTGCTCGGCTACGCCCTGACCGCCCTCGACACCGGCGTCGACGTGATCCTCAGCTTCTACGGACTGCTCTTCCTGGCCGTCCTGCCGTTGTACCGGCTGCGGGCCGGGGCCCTGGCGCTCATCGCCGCCGCCGGTGCGCTGGTCCTGCCGCAGATCCTCTACGTGGTGCGGAAGTCGATCGAGGAGGGGCACTGGGCGGACGCGGTCGTCGCCCGGGACCCGCTGGCCCGGATCACCGGCACGCTCGGCGTCATCGAACTGTTGTTCACCGGGGGGTATCCGGTCCTCGCCTGGGTGCCGTACCTGATCGCGGGCATGGCGGTGGCCCGGCTCGACCTCACCCGGCCCGGCGTCCGGTCCCGGCTGGCCGCCGCCGGCGGCGCCCTCGTCCTGCTCGGCTACGGCGGTTCCTGGCTGGCCCTGCGCCTGGTCCCGCGCGCCCTGTCGGCCGTCTCGGCCGCCACGGACGGTGGCGTGGCGAACTCGGCGTGGTGGTCCGACCGGGTCGGCGAGACCGGGCACCACATCCCGCCCGCCTGGCTGCTGGTGGCCGCACCGCACAGTGAGACGACGTTCTCCATCCTCGGCAACACGGGCGTGGCCCTGGTCGTGATGGCCGTGTGCCTGACCGTCGCCGCCCGGCTGCCGCGGCTCACGCGCGCGGCCAGGCCCGTCGCCGCGGTCGGCATGATCGCGTTGACCGTGTACGTCCTGCACATCGTCGCTCTGTGGCTGCTCTCCGACGTCTGGCACGTGGCCGCGATCGAGGACGACGGCATGTCCGCGCTTCCGGTGCTCCTCGCCTTCATCGCCGCCGCCGTGCTGCTGGCCATGGCATGGACCCGGCTGTTCCGGCGCGGCCCCCTGGAGTCCCTGCTCCACCTGGCCTCCAGCCCGGCCCGGCACATCCCCTAGACGGCCCTGCCGCCACCGGTGGTGAACACACCGGTGGCGGCAGGGCCAGGAGGTGCCGCTACGGCCGGTCGGCCGGCGGGTATCCGGTGGGCAGGTCCACCGGAGTGCCGTACACGCGCATCTCGGCGGCGGCCGCGAACGGCTGGCCGTTGAGAGCGTTCAGCGCGGTGAATCTCACGTAGGAGGCACGCACCGAGGGGAAGGAGATCCGCTGCATCTGCGGCGAGTCGACGAGGGTGCCCCTGGCCACCGTGGACCAGGTGCGGCCGTCGTCGGAGACGGCCACCTCGTAGCCCGCCACACGGCCGTTCTGACCGCCGCTCTGCCGGTCGAGGTAGCCGAAGCCGTTCACGTCGGCCGGACCGGCCGGCTTCAGCGTCACCCAGTGCGGGTACGGCGCGTTCCCGTGGCTGTAGTCGGTGTGCCAGATGGTGCCCGGGTCACCGTCCAGCACGTTGGACACCGGGCCCTCCGCCGGTCCCGAGGAGAGGTTCTCCGAGTCGGCGGTCGCCGTCATCGAGCCGGGCGAGAGGACCGGCACGGTCGAGACCGACGCCCTGGCGTCCGCCGACACCGTCTTGGTGACGCCGGAGTCGGCGTAGATGGCCGTCGCCTTCCAGGTCGCCGACGTCCCCGCGGCGCTCGAGGGCGGCGTGAGGATCCAGGTGGTGCTCACAGTCGCGCCCGGCTTCACACTGTCGAAGAGGTTGCCGTCGCGCTTCTCGACCATGGCGGTCCAGCCGTCGGGCAGGCCGTCGAGCCGCAGGGCGACGTTCGTGACGTCGCTCTGCTCGTTGTTGGTGAACGTCGTGACGTACTCGCCCGGCACGCCGGGGCTCAGGTCGGCGCCGGCCGGAGTGGTCACGCTCGCGCAGGCGGCGCCGCCGCTCACCGGGCCGAGGTCGGTCACGCGGAAGTCGTCGAGGACGAAGTCCGTACCTGCCGCGCCGCCGAGCTTGCGCAGGCCGACCCAGGTGTCGCCGCAGCCGGCGACGATCTCCTTGGAGTAGGTCGCGGTGTCCAGCGCGGGGGCGAGCGTCTCGCGCGTGATGTCCTTGGACACGGCCTTGCCGTCCCCGACCCGGTCCGCTCCTGTAACCCAGGCCCACTGGCCTTCGACGTTGGTCTGGTAGCGGAACGAGACCGCGTACTTGTGCCCGGCGGTGAACGGCACCGTGGCGGGGACCGTCCGGTACACCAGTCCCGTGTTCTCCTCGTGGGCCTTCAGCGAGTGCTTCCCACCGATGACGTCGTCCACCGCCTGGCCCTTGAGGGTGCCCGAGGCGTAGGGCGAGTAGGTGTTCTTCCAGGTCTTCTGGCTGTACGGGGCGTGCAGCTCGCTGACGCTGGTGCGCGGGTCGGTGGAGCCGCCCGCGTCGCCCTTCACGAACGGCCCCCAGCCGGGCTGGTTGCCCTCGAAGTCGTCGTGGGCGACCACGGTGCCGCCGGACGGGCCGTCCTCGCCCCGCGGCAGCGGCGTGGAGGTGTCGGCCATGATCCGCACGTCGTCGAGGGTGACCGCCGCTTCCCCGGCGGCCGCTCCGATCGCCACGGTGACCTCGCCGTCGGCGGGCGCGGTGAAGGCGACGGACGCGCGCTGCGCGTAGGTGCCCTGCTTGGAGTCGGCGGCCATGGTGTTCCGCAGCGGGGTGGTGTCGAAACCGTTGTGCGCCTTCACCCCGTCGCCGGTCACGCCCAGTGCGACGGCGCGGCGCTGCCCGGCGGCGACCTCGACATGGGCGCTCAGCGTGTACCGCCGGCCCGGCCTGAGGTCCTTGACTTGCTGGGAGATGCCGGACTCGCCGGCGCCGAGCCGCACGACGTTGTCACCGGTGGCGCTGCGCGCGACCGCCGCCCCGCCCCGCGGGTTCCAGGCGTCCAGGTTTCCGGCGTTGAAGCCGGGGTCGGCCAGGCCGGTGCCCTCGCCGTAGTGCGCGTCCCGGTGCGGGGCCTGGTTCCCGTTCGGCACCAGGACGTAGGGCTGGTCCTTGTCGCCGGTGAGCGTCACCCGCCCGTCCTCGGCCTTCACCTGGGCGGCTTTCACCCGGCCCTGGTCGGTGAGCTTGTACAGAGTGAAGTTGCGGGTGGAGGCGAACTGCCGGGTCAGGTCGAAGGTGCGGGTGCCGCCGGAGGCGCTGTAGTAGTACATCTTGTCGGCCCGGCTCGGCGAGGAGGTGCCGTTGCCGCCCTTCGCCTCGCCCCAGGGCAGCAGATAGGTGTCGCCGTCGAGCACGACCGCGCCGTCCATCGACACCTGGCGCTTGCCGTCGGCCATCGCGACCCGGACACCGCCGGTGAGGGTGGCGGACTTGCCGAAGTCCCAGTTCATGACCTGGTAGTGCTGGAGGAACTTGGTCGGCAGGTTGTCGGTCCAGATGTTCCGGTAGAAGGCGTTGAAGTCGTCGTGGCCGGTCCAGCCCTCGAACTCCTTGACGCTGGCGCCGCCGAGCAGCGGGTCCACGTTCCACACGTCGCGGTCGGAGTTGGCGATGAACCGGACGATGTTGGAGTTGATGCCCTTGTTGGTGGCGCCGCCGTAGCCCTTGTCGCTCGCCCAGTGGGACCAGGTCGACGTGCCCTCGAACTTGTAGGCCCACTCGGTCGCGACCTCGAAGCCCATCGTCCGCAGCCGCGCCGCCAGTGAGTCGGCCAGCCAGCCGCTGGAGTAGTAGACGTCTATGTAGAGGCCCTTGAGGCCCGGAGCCTCGCGGCGCAGCTGCTCGAACCGGTCGAGGACGGCTCCGGAGCCCAGGTCGGCGCGCTGGTCGATGTGGTACGACTGGTTCAGCCAGTTCCAGCCGTTGACCTGGCCCTTGACGAGGGCCTCACTGAAGTTCCTCGCCTGCGGGTACGCCTCGGTGGCGTTCACGTGCACGGCGAAGTCGGAGTTGTACTCGGCACCGGCCTTGGTGAGCTTGTTCAGGTCGGCGAGCCCGCCGGCCCGGGTGTTGTAGTTGCCGCCGTAGTCCGGGTGGGCCGAGTCGTGGCCCTCGCTGCCGTAGCCCTTCTCCAGGACCCACTGGCCGAGGTCGTCCGTGGCCATCGAGACACGCTTGACGTTGTCGAGCGTCTTGAGGAACGGATTCGTCGCCTGGCTGGCGAAGTTGAAGGGGATGTGCTGCACGACGCGCTCGGGCACCCGGTCCGCGCCGAGCGGCCGGGGCATGTGGTCGCGGTAGGCGATGGCGCCGTCCTGCCAGTCCACCCGGCCGTCGCCGTTGGCGTCCGCGGCGAGCACGACGGTCGCCTTGGGCAGGGCGTACGTCCTCACCCGTGGGTCGGTGGCGCCCCGGGGCGCGTAGGTGTAGGTGCCGGCCGACAGCTCCGCGCGCCGGGCGCCGTTGCCGGCGTCCACGATCCGCGACTGGAGGCGGGTATTCCAGTTGTCGTTGTTGTTCTGCGCGGAGTCGTCGGTGGCGTTGGTGATGATGCCGCCGGCCAGGTCGCCGTTGCTCACGAAGCCGTACGGCGTGCCGACGGCGGCCTTGTCGGGGGCCGTGGCGGCGGTGACCGGGACGAACTCGTCGGCCGTGGTGGTCGAGTTCGTCGAGATCTTCGTACGGGCCAGGGTCGTGTGCGGCGAGGAGGAGTCGGCGGAGACGAGTGACTGGTCGGGGATCGACAGCTGGTCGACGGTGGAGGCGGCGGCGCCCTCGATGCTCTTCACCGCGAAGACGACGGTCCGCTCCTCGGTCACCGTGATCGTCGAGGTGATGGTGAGGTCCGGCAGATCGGCGAAGACCGAGGTGTAGACGGCCTGGTTGCCGTTCGCCGTCATGGTCGTGGTGGCGGTGTGCGCCGTGCCGTTGACGATGAAGGTGTCCAGGGCCCGCGCCTGGCCGCCGAGCGTTCTGCCGCCCATCGTGTACGAGATGACCTGCGGGAACTCCTTGGCCACCTGGACCGTCAGGCCGGGACCGGTCAGCTCGACCGGTGTCGCGGGGTGGTCCGGGGGAGCCGGCGCCGCCGTCGTGGGCGCGGCGGCCGGGCCGGCATGGGCGGGAAGGGCGCCGGCCGACAGCGTGCCGAGCGTGAGCAGCGCGGCGGTCGCCGCGGCGACGCCTGTTCTTGACCGGGGCGTGCGTCGAGGGCGTTGCGGGTGGATGGCATCCACGGTGGGGCCTCCTGATGACTCCGGTACGGGAGAGCGAGGAAGACACGGCCCTTGTCGGGGCCGGTGGGTCAGGGGGCCGGCGTCGCGTCAACGCCGACCTCGGCGACGGCGGTCCACGGGTTGCCGTTCACCTCGGACAGGGCGACGAGCCTGAGGTAACGCGCCGTCGTGGTCGGCACCGGCACCCACTGGGCCTCGGCGGCGTTGGGGAAGGTGCCCTTGGCGACCGGTTCGCCCCAGGTGCTGCCGTCGGTGCTCAGGTAGATCTCGTAGTCGGCGATCCGGCCGTTCCCGGAGCCGCCGCCGCTGCCCTGCCGGGGCAGGTAGGTGACGGCGCAGACGGACTTCGCCGCGCCCAGGTCGAACCGGATCTCGTGCGGTGGACGCGGCTCGTTCCTCGACCACTCCGTGTGCCAGTACGTCGCCGGGTTCCCATCGATCGCGTTGACGGCCCGGCCGTCCTCCCCGGCGGTCTCCTGGCTGTCCGCGTAGGTGACGGCGGTCGGCCGGGTCGATGTGTCCGCGCAGCTCAGGCGCAGCTGCGCCGAGGCGGCGACCGTGTGGCGGACGCCCTGCACGGTGGAGTCGACCACGGCGCCGAGGGAGGCTGTCCCGGCCTGCGCCCGCTGCGGCGGCGTGGCGGTGAAGGTGGCGGTCCAGGTCGCCCCGGGCGCCACGGTCGACGCGGTCGCGCCGTCCGGGGTCACCGTCCAGCCGGCCGGGGCGGTCGGCCGGACCTCGACCGAGGAGGCGGGTGTGGCGGTGGTGTTGGCGACGGTGACGGTCAGCGTCGCGGTGCCGCCCGGCACGACGGTCGCCCGGTCGGCTGCCGCGGACACCCTCAGCACCGGCGCCAGGGTGAACACCGTGGCCCGGTGGCCGTCCGGCACCTGCTGCACCAGGCGGCCGTCGTCGTCGAGGACGGCCACCATCCGGGTGATCGCGTTGGTGAGGGTGACACCGCCGTCGGCCGCGGTGGCCTGCCAGCGCTGCAGTCGGTTGCCCGCGGCGCAGGTCTGCGCGGTGATCGGGGTGCCGGGCTCGAGCGGGGTGTTGAGGTAGCGGGTGCCGACCCGGGACTCCGCGCAGCGGCCGGTGGCGGCGTTGCGCAGCGTGTAGTAGCCGTCCGCGGTGGTGCCGAGGTCCCACGCCGACTCCGCTGCGCCCATGGTCAGCGGCGCGCCCTCGGCGGCCGTGGCTGCGGACAGGAACGCGTCGCCGCGTGCAAGGGTGTACGTGCCCGGCTGGACCGGCGTCCGGTCCACGTTGTCGAACCCGGGCGCCCGGCCGACCGCGTTCACCCGGGCGGTGAAGGCCGCGTAGTCCGGGTCGGGTTTCGGCCGGCCCCAGGTGACCTGGGCGACCAGGCGCAGCGGCGCGAAGACGTCGGACTCGACCTCGTTCTCGGTGTTGCCGGAGCCGTTGTCCGGCCACATCGTCAGCTTGGCGCCGGTGACGCCGTCGGCCGACGGGACGGTCTCGCCGAGGAAGTTCCGCGGGTCCCAGCCGTCGTCGTACAGCTTCCGGGTGTTGACGCCGTAGCTGCCACGGACGTGGTACAGCGCGTTGCTCGCGTTCATCAGCCGGTGCCCCTGGGCCAGCAGCCGGCTGGGCTTCAGACCGGAGTTGGTCCAGTGCTCGACGACGATATCGGGGTTGAGCGGCACCGTCGCGGCGGAGGTGATGCCGTCGTTCCAGATCCGCAGCGTCTTGCCCTTGGCCCTCACATGGGCGTCGACCCGGTTGACGAAGTCCACGAACGCGTCCTGCGGCACGGCGTCCGGGCCGAACTTCTCCTTGGCGTACGCCGCCATCTGCGGGTACCTGGCGTAGTCCGAGCCGAGCATGTACTCGTCCGCGCCCATGTGCCAGTACGGCGTGTCGAACACCGTGAAATACTCGTCGATGATCCGGGTCAGGAAGGTGAACGCCTCGGGCTTGGTGATGTCGAGGCGGCTGACCTGCTTCTGCCCGGCGTTGTCGGTGAGTTGCAGGTCGGGGCGTTGACGGATCCACGGCTCGATGTGGCCCGGCGAGTTCACCTCGGGCACCAGCGTCACGTGGTAGCGGTGCGCGAGCCGCTGGAGGGCGGCGATCTGAGGCTTGGTGTAGTAGCCCCATTCGTTCGCCTCGGGGTGGGTGCTGCTCTTCACCTTCAGCTCGATCCACAGCTGATTGAGCTTCAGGTACGCCGCGTCCTTCACCAGCCGCTCCAGCGACGGGGTGGAGACGTTGATGATGCAGGCGCAGACGCCGACGCCGCGTTCGGCGTACCGCGGCACGTCGACGGCGCTGCCCGCCGGTACAGCCGAGCCGCTGTGGAACATCTGCAGCAGGGTGCGGGTGCCGTAGAACGCGCCGGCGTCCGTCCGGGCGGTGACGGTGGCGGCGGCGCCGACGGTGAGCGTGTAGCCCTCGGCGCCCAGATCGGTGCGGGAGGTGTCCAGCCGCAGCACGATGTCGCCGGCCTTCGCCGCTTCGGTGCTGTGCACCACGGGCGGCCGCTTGCCGGTCTGCACCGCGATGTCGTCCGCGAACGTCGCGGCCTCGTCGTGCGTGGAGGTGGCGCGCGGGTCGACCAGCACGCGGCTTTGGCGGGTGAGGTGGAAAGCCCCCTCGGCGGGCTTCCAGTCGGGCAGTGCCGGGACCGTCACCGGCGCGGTCGTCGCGTCCGGCGCGGCCTCCGCGCGTGCGGGGGCCGTTAGCGCCGGGGCCGGTGTGGCCGTCAGCGTGGCCAGCGCGGTGACCAGGGCGGCCAGCGTGCCGACGCGGCGCCGGGACCTACGGGATCGGGGTCTCACAGGACCGTTCCTCCTCGGGTCGGGAGGGGCGCAGGGGGCAGGGCTTCACCTGGCCGCCTCCTCATGACGCTGATGGGGGCGGGGGAGACAGTAGGGGAATGGCATCGCTAACACCAGATGCCGTTTGCGATTCCCTGTTGGGGATGGCATCGCCGTGCATCGTCGGAGAGCACTGCCGGCCGTCCGCAGTCGGCCGCAGCCGGGCCGGCCCGGTCGGGCACGGACAGGCCCCGACCGGGCACGGCAGGCTTTCTACTGGTCGCCGCGTCGCATCGGCGCGGTGCTCGCGCGCACGATCAGGGCCGGCTCGACGGACGCGGGTTCGGGAGCGGCGTCCGGGTTCTCCAGATGGCGCATCAGATGGGAGACGGCGAGAGCTCCCATCTGCGTGAACGGCTGGGCGACGGTGGTCAGCGACGGCGAGCAGTACTCGGCCAGGGCGATGTCGTCGACGCCGACGACCGAGATGTCGTCGGGCACCCGCCTGCCGAGCTCGTGCAGCGCCCGGATCACTCCGAACGCCATCTCGTCGCTGGCCACGAAGACGGCCGTGACGTCCGGGATCCGGCCCAGGACGAGGCCGTTGCGGTACCCCGACGCGGGCGACCAGTCACCCTCCAGCTCGGGCGGGACGCTCCTGCCCTCCGCCTCCAGCGTGTCGCGCCAGCCCTGGGTGCGGCTGACCGCGTCGAGCCACTCGCGCGGCCCGGCGACGTGCCAGACCGTCTCGTGCCCGAGGTCCAGCAGATGCCGGGTGGCCAGGCGTGCGGCCTGGGTCTGGTCTACGGCCACCACCTCGGTGGCTGAGGTGCGCGACCCGTCGATGGTGACGGTGGGAACCGAGCCCGTGAGCTGCTCGATCCGCCTGCTCACATGGATCAGCGGGACGGCGAGGACGATCCCCTCGACACCCTGCTCCTCAAGGCGCGCCAGCGCTCCCTCGATGGCGGAGGTGTCCAGGGAGGCGGTGGTGGCGGTGGAGACCGAGTAGCCCGCCTCGCGCGCCGCGTTCTCGATGCCGTACAGGACGGCGGTGCGCGAGTAGAAGGTGGTCTGCAGTGTCACCACGCCGATGGTGCGGCTGCGGCCGGACGACAGCATCCGCGCCGCGTTGTTCTTGCGGTACCCGAGCTGGTCGACGGCCGCGAGGACCTTGGCCCGCGTCCTCTCCCGCACGTTGGGGTGGCCGGACAGGGTCCGCGACACGGTCTGGGGGGAGACCCCGGCGAGCCGGGCGACATCGGTCATGCCCGGGGGCCGTGCGGCGCCGTCGTCTTCGCTCCGCTTCTTCATGCGTTCCCTCGTCCGCTCATCCCACCGCGATGATAGCGCCCGCACGACGGTGTCCATGCTGCTCGGAGTGCCTTTGCAGCGGAGGCACCTCCCATTGGCATCGCTATCATCCTGTGTCATAGTTCCGGCACGTCAGCGTGTCCCGGCCGTGCGGCGGACCGCAGGGGAGCCGGGTTCCGCTCCCCCACCCCATGTCGAAGGAGAGGCCGTGAGGAAGCCAACCACGCGCAGGGCGGCAGTGGCGAGCGCGGTCCCGCCCGGACCCGTTCCCGCGCGCCGCCCCCGCCGTCGCGGGCCGGCCTCGTGCACCACCGCACCATGAGAGAGGCACGCCCCATGCGCCGGCCGACGCCTGCCCTGTCCCACCCCGACGGCGAACTCCTGCGGCACGGCAGCCCGCACCGCGTCCTCGCCGGGTCGCTTCACTACTTCCGGGTCCACCCCGACCAGTGGCCGGACCGGCTGGCACGACTCGCCGCCATGGGGCTGAACACGGTCGACACCTATGTGCCGTGGAACTTCCACGAGCGGCACCGGGGCCGGGCGCGCTTCGACGGCTGGTGCGACGTGGAACGGTTCCTCCGCCTCGCGCAGGAGGCCGGGCTGGACGCGATCGTGCGACCCGGCCCGTACATCTGCGCCGAATGGGACAACGGCGGGCTGCCCGCCTGGCTGACGGGCACCCCGGGGATGCGGCCGCGGTCCTCGCACGGCCCCTTCCTGGACGCGGTGGCGGGCTGGTTCGACCAGTTGATCCCGCGTCTCGCCGCGCTTCAGTCGGCGCGGGGAGGGCCCGTCGTCGCGGTGCAGATCGAGAACGAGTACGGCAGCTACGGCGACGACCACGTGTACCTTCGCTGGCTCCGCGACGCCCTGGTGGAACGCGGCATCACCGAACTGCTCTTCACGGCCGACGGCCCGACCGAGCTGATGCTCGACGGCGGCACGCTGCCCGACGAGCTCGCGACCGCGACGTTCGGCTCCCAGGCGGCCGAGGCCGCCGCACTGCTGCGGGCGCACCGCCGCGGCGAGCCGTTCGTCTGCGCGGAGTTCTGGAACGGCTGGTTCGACCACTGGGGGGAGCGGCACCACGTCCGGTCGCCTCGGAGCGCTGCGGGGACACTGGGCGACATCCTCGACGCCGGTGGCTCGGTGAGCCTCTACATGGCCCACGGCGGCACCAACTTCGGACTCTGGGCAGGCGCCAACCACGACGACGAGGCCATCCAGCCGACCGTGACCAGCTATGACTCGGACGCGCCGATCGCCGAACACGGCGGGCTCACCCCGAAGTTCTTCGCCCTGCGCGACCGGCTCGGCGCCGTGACCGGCCTCCCGGAGCAGCCGCCGCCCGCCGATCCCGCGCTGCTGGCACCCCGTGTCGTCCCGGTCGTCCGGGGCGCCGAACTGCTGGGCGGGCTGGAAGCCGTCTCCCGGGCGGTGGACTCACCCCACCCGCCGAGCTTCGAGGAACTGGGGCAGTCCTCCGGCCTGGTGCTCTACCGTGCGGACCCGAAACTCCCTGAAGGCGCCCTCGAATTGACCGTCAGCGGACTGCACGACCGCGCCCAGGTCTTCGTCGACGGCGCCCCGGCCGGAGTCGTCGACCGGGAGGCCGGCTCGCTCACCCTCCACGGCACGGGGCGGCGGGTACGGCTGGAACTCCTCGTCGAGAACCAGGGGCGGATCAACTACGGCCCGCTCCTCGGCCAGGGCAAGGGCATCCTCGGCCATGTCCGGGTGGGACGCCGGATGGTCCACGGCTGGACGACGCACCCGCTGCCGCTGGACGAGTGGTCGGCGGAGGAGGTCGACCGCGCGGCGTCCGCCACCGACCCGCGGGGCACGGCCGGATTCGCGACGGCACGGTTCACGGTGGACGAGCAGGCGGACACCTTCCTGGCGTTTCCCGGCTTCGGCAAGGGGTTCGTCTGGATCAACGGCTTCCTGCTCGGCCGGTACTGGGAGATCGGCCCCCAGCTGACGCTGTACGTCCCGGCGCCGCTCCTGGTGCCGGGCGAGAACACCGTCACCCTGCTGGAGCTGGAACGCCTCGGGGAGCGGATCGAGTTGCGCGACGCGCCGGAGCTGGGGGAGGCCGAGGAGTACGTCGAGACCTTCTCCTCGTAGCGGCGCCGACAGGACGGCCGGGGTCAGCGCCGCAGGGGAGCCGGGCGGATCAGGGTGCCGTGAACAGGTTCGGGAAGCGCGGCGCGAGCCAGGGCCTGCGGCCCCAGGCGATGACGTGCCCCCGGGCCATGGCCCGCCACGGGTTGAGGCGGCCCAGCGCGATGAGGAGGAAGGCGACCGGTTCGATCAGGATCGTGCAGTCGGGCCGGATCGCGGGCCCTGGGGTCACGTGCACGGCGCCGTCGTCGAGAGCGACGCCGAACGCGGCGCCGCCGCGCAGGCGGATGGCGTAACGCGCCGTCATGCCCGCGGCGGACGCCGCGGTGACCCTCGGCATGACCAGGAGCATGAACGGCATGCACAGCCCGACACGGGCACGGTCGACCATGTGCGGGCGGCCCAGCGCCCGGGCCAGGTCGTAGCCGTGGCCCAGCATGTGCGTCAGGAGGTAGGACGCGAACGTGGCCCTGTTCATGCGGCCCAGTGGCGTGACGAGCGCCGGGTCGTCCGCGGCGCCCTCGTCCGCGGCCCGGTCCACGGCGTCCAGGAACGCCTCGGCCTGTTCCACGATCATCGCCGCGAGCGGCTCGGGCCGACGCTCCTCGAACGCGGCGAGGGCCCGTGAGTTGGCCGCGGCCAGGCTCCGCGGTGTGCCGTCCCCGTAGGGGCGTTCCCGGCCGCGCGCGAGGTCGGCCATCAGCTCGTTGGCCAGCGCCAGATGGGCGGCCGCCTCGCCGACCGTCCACTCCGACCGCGGAACGGGAAGCGCCGGGTCGGCCGCGCCCCGCAGCAGTGCGGCGATGTCACCGGCGGCCTCACGTATCGCTTCCGCGAGCCCTTCGGGCAACGGCCGCCCGTTGCCCGGCCGCACTGTGGGATGCACGCCCTTGGACCCCTTCCTGTCTCGTGTACGCGCGGTCGAGTTCCCGCTGTGAACGGGGGCCGAGCGTACCGGGTCGGGCAGCCGGCGGGTCGGTACCGCGACGGCTGCCCCACGATCCCGGCCGAGTCCGCTCCCAGGGCGCCCGACGGGGGATCAGAAGACGATCCGGGCCCGGCGGGCGGCTACGAGGGCGGCGTCGGATCCGGAGACCAGTTCCAGCGGCACGTCCGGATCGCGTCCGGCCAGGCCGCGCAGATAGGCGACGGCGTCCGCCCGGACGACCGACGCGGGCTCGCCCGAGCCGATCAGCCACGTGCCCCCGGCGGGCCCGGTGAGCTCCAGCACGACGGGTGCCCCGGACCAGGTCAGGGCCAGGTCGCGGATCACCTGCTCGACGATGAGCCGGTCGTGCTCCCCCAGCACGAGGGGCTGCCCCGTGGCCCGTGCCAGGTCGACGCGGTGCATCCACAGGTCGCGGTTGTAGATGGTGTCGAGCAGATGGCCCACGGACATCCGGGGTGCCTCGGCCACGCCGGTGGCGACCCTGGCGCGCCGCATCAGTCCCGGGCGGCGCCGGCGGGCCTGTACGGCGCGGGGCCACAGCAGCGCGAACCGCTCGGCCAACTCCGGTCCTGAGGCGGTGGCGTGGTCGGCGATCTGGGCCGCCATGTGCGCGTCGACCGGGCCCATGCCCCGGTGGCGCCGCCTGCCCGTGATCTCCCTGCGCACCATGGTGGCCAGGGAGATGTTGTCCTCGCACTGGGCGACGAGGTGGGAGACCAGCGTGCGCACGTCCCACTCCACGCAGTCGGTGGGACGGTGCCAGTCCTCGTCCCCGAGCTTGTCGAGTACGTCCATGGCGGCCCGGCCTTCCGCCTCGGCGATCGCGACCGACTGGTCACGGCCGGTCTGCGGCAGGCGTGCGCCCTCCCCGTAGGTCTGAGTCATCGCACTCGCCCTCCTCGGGGGCGTAGAAGTGGAAGAACATGTCGACCGTCGTCCGGGTGAGCCGGGTGAAGCGGCCCTCCTCGACCCGCGCGGACGGTTCGTTGGCGAGCTGCTGGCTGATCACGCCGGCCATCAGCGCCGTGTAGAGGGCCATCCCGTCCTCCTCGGCGGCGGCGGGCGACAACTGCCCGGCGCGCACCGCGGCCTGGAGGGCGGCCCGCAGGAGTTCCAGTTGCCGCACCGCGGGTTCGAAGGCCCGCGGGGTCGGTTCGAATCCGGGCACGGGCCGCCAGTACAGCAGTTGTGCCAGGACCGGATGGGCCATCGCCCAGGCGACGGTGGCCTGCTGGCCCGCCAGGAGGGCACCGCGCGGATCCCGGGAGAGCATGGCCCGGTACGGCTCCAAAACGTCGACCGTCTCGCGCATCCCCCGCTCGAACAGGGCGTCGTAGACGGCCGTCTTGGACGGGAAGTACTGATAGAGCGAGGGCGGCCGCATGCCCATCCGCCGGGCCACCTCGGCCATGCTCAGCGCGGCCACGCCTTCTTCCGCCATCACCTCGAGCGCGATGTCGAGGATCTCCCGCACGGTGTCGTTGCGCCGGCGCAGCCTCCGGTCCTCCCTCATGTCCCTAGGAAAACCTAATGGGCGTAGGGGAGTCAATACCCCGTCAGTTCCACGATCGGACACGCGGGGGAAAGGGCGTGCGTCACGGGGCAACTGCCAAGATCGCCCGGAGCGTTGACGTGCGGGCAGGACTCCGCGACCCTCCAGTGACCGTGGCTCGCTCCGACCGCCCCGCGGATCGCGGACGGCTCGCGTCACGCCAGCACCCGCTCACCGACCTTCCGACGACCCAGGACCGCACATGAGCATGTACCAGTCCCCGCAGCAGCAGCCCTACGGATACTGGCAGCCGACGTACCCCCCGCCCGCCGGGCCCGCTCCGGTGGGCCCGCCTCCCGGGGCCCTCGGCAACCAGGGCGCGCGGCTCGCCGCCCGCTTCCTGGACGGGGTGTTCATGCTGCTGGCGCTGCTGCTCGTGGCCGGGCTCGTCGTCCTGATCCAGAACCTCACGGTGGACAACGACAGCATCGGCATGGTGGCCGGGGTGATCGGATACTCCGCGATCGGTGTGGTCCTGCTCTGCTACGAGCCCGTCATGCACTGGAAGTCCGGCGCCACCTACGGCAAGCGGATCTGCGGGTTGCGTGTCGCCCGGCTCGACGACGGGCGGCACCTCTCCTTCGGACGCGCGTGGCTGCGCTGGTTCACCAGCTTCCTGATGGGATTCGTGCCGTTCCTGGGCCTGGTCGACGTGCTGTGGTGCCTCTGGGACAAGCCGTTCCAGCAGTGCCTGCACGACAAGGCGGCCAACAGTGTCGTCCTGACCACCAGAGTCTGAGACCTCGGCGCGCGTCGGCGGACAGGACCTGTGCGCGGCGATCTCGGCCGAGCGGACGGCGGCCTCGCTGTCGGGGCGGAGCATCACCCAGTCGCCGGCGACCACGGACACGACCTCGTCGTCGGGCCGCTCCAGCAGGTCCGGGGAGGCGTACGGGGAGGCGAAGAGACTGATCGGACCGCGGCCGGGCGGAACCCGGTCGGGGGCCTTGACGTGGTCGAGGACCGTGCCGGCGAACACCCGGTCGTCCAGGGCCGGGACCTCCAGCGCGTAGGACGGCTCGCGGGTGCGGATCAGGTCCACCGTCCGGTGCCGTAGGGCGCCGCCCCGTCGAGCAGCCGGTCGCGCAGTTCCTGCCGACGGACCTTGCCCGTCGCGGTGAGCGGGAGCTGGTCCAGGGGCAGCACCGTCGGCTCGCCGAGCGGTGGGAGGTCGGTCACGGCCCGCTTCCACGCGTCGAGGTCCAGCATGCCGTCCCGGGTCACCAGGACCGGCTGCGGCAGTCCTCTCGTACGACCGAGTACCACCGCCTCGACGATCTCCGGCAGCCGGTCGTGGATCACGTCCTCGATCTCGACGCAGCTGCCGTCGGGGATCGTGTCCACCTCGCGGTCGAGCAGCAGCAGCCGGCCGGAGCGGGTGATGAGGCCGAGGTCCCCGGTGGTGAACCAGGGACCGGACAACTTGGCGCGCATCCGCTCCGGTTCGCTGACGTATCCGGCGCACAGCGTTCTGGTGCGGGCCTGCACCAGGCCGGGCCTGCCGCGTCCCACCGGCTGGAGGGTCGCCGGGTCCACCACGCGCAGTCCGGCCTTGCCGGGCACGGTCCGCCCCAGGTCCCGGGTGGTGGGGTGGCGCTCCCCGCTCGCTCGTACCGATCTGCGCGTCAGGCAGCGGAAGGTGAGCGGCCCGGTCTCGGACTGCCCCCAGACCTGCACCCACAGCGGCAGTCGGCGCCGGGTCGCGGTCAGGAACGTCCGTACCGTGGGCGGGTGGACGGCGTCGAAGGCGTTGACGTAGAGCCGGACGTCGTGGAAGGGGTTGTCCGGCGACGCCGCCAGCGGCTGCCAGCGCACGAAGGCCGAGGGCGCGGCCTCCAGCATGGTCGGCGGATGGGCGCGCAGGACGGGTTCGGCGAGCCGGGGGTCGTAGCCGTCCAGGATCACCGCCGCGCGCGGGGCGAGCCAGAACACGCTGATCGTCCAGGCGAGGCCCCGCCCGTGCGCGTACGACGCCGCCTGGGCGACGGTGTCGTCACGCCGGGTGGACACCAGGGGCAGGCGCCGGGCCTCGGCCGCGGCGATCCGGTGGATCAGCGTTCTGGCGGAGTGCCGGACCAGCTTGGGGATCCCGGTGGTGCCCGAGGTGTGCATGATGGCCAGGGTCAGGTCGTCCGGGCGGGGGCGGGGCGGCGGCGTCCGGTGGCCGCGCACGTCCGCGAGCGTGATCGCGCACGGTGCGGGGGCGTCGAGGGTGAGGGTGCGGCGGGTGAAGGCGGTGAGGTCGGTCTCCGCGCCGCGCGCGGCCGCCAGGGTGGCCGAGGTGGTGACCAGGGCCTTGGCGTCGAGGCGTTTGAGCAGCACCTGGAGCGTCTCCACCGGGAGGCGGTCGGAGATCAGCGCGGGCACCGCGCCGATGCGGGCGGCGGCACAGGCGAGCAGGACGTAGTCCCAGTGGTTGGGTTTGATCACGGCGACCCGGTCGCCCGGCGTCACGCCCAGCCCCTCGAGCCAGCCCGCGGCCTGGCTCACCAGATGGGCCAGGTCCGGGATGTCGTACGTCGTCCCGCCGTCGGCCGCGATGTCCAGCGGCCGGCTCAGATGGACCGTCGTTCCGGTGCCGCGGTCGGCCAGGACGTCGAAGAACGGTCCGGGGGCGAGGAGTTTCATCGGGTGACCTCCGAGGAATTCCGTTACGCGCACGGGAGCTGATGGAAGGTGAGGCGCGGCGGGTCGGGCGGGCCTCCGCACGGAGCGCGGGGACGCCGGCCCGGGTCCTCGCCCCGCCCTTCCGGCTCAGGCGAGGCCGGTGATCGTGAGATTGACCGCCACGAGTGTGACGACCAGGATCCGGTGGGCCCGGATGCCGATCAGCCGGCCGCGCAGGACGTCACCGCGCACCATGCCGACCGTGAACTGCCGGACGCGGGTCGCCTTCAGCGGGACGAAGGCGAGCGGGAACCACCACGGGGCGAACCCCAGCAGCGGCGCGGTGACGATCGCCGCGGTCTCGAGTACCGACAGCGCGCCGATGAACAGGCGGTTGCCGCGCAGGGACAGCAGACACGCGGCGGTCGGCCGGCCCACCGCGCGGTCACCTGCGACGTCGTGGGTGTTGGAGTACACGCCGAACAGGACCGGACCCAGCCCGAACAGGAACGCCTCCACGGCCGCGAGCCCGGTCGCCTCCCCGGTGAGCAGGCCGAACAGCGGCAGCACGAAGGCCCAGCCGACCACGGCGAGGAACACTTCCTGGAATCCCCGGTAGCTGAGCCGCAGGCCCCACGAGTACTGCGGGACGACGACGGCGGCGGCCACGAGGGCGAGCACCGCCCACAACGGGCGGTGCGGCGCCCAGACCAGCGCCGCCGTCCAGCACAGACACCCGGCGACGAGCGCGCACCAGGCGAAACGGACCGCGGCCGCTTCGGTGAGCGTCCCGGCCGGCAGCGGCTTGCGGGCCAGTGCCCGTGCCGGCGCGTCGGGGCCGTGGTTCGCGGCGTCGCTTCCGTCCCGGTAGCCGGTGACGTCGCCGAACGCGACGGCCGCCGCCACCAGGCACACCTCGCCGAGCAGGAACGCGAGCAGTGTCGGCAGCGACGCGCCGTCGAGTCGCTGGGACGCGGGGAGCAGCGACCAGACGACGGCCGGGCTGAGGTAGTAGTCGACCATGCCGAGCCTGGCCGGCCGGAGGTAGGCGGGCAGCCGTGCCCCCGGGTGCCGGCCGGTGCGGACGCCGGCCTCCTGGGGCGGCGGCTCCGTGGCGGTTCCGGTACTGAGCTCACTGGTCATGGACGCTCCCTGTGGTCGTGGCGTCGGGCGTCCGCGGGGCGCGGAGCAACGGTGTCGCCGTGGTCCAGGTCTCCGTCATGCGGTGAACTCCCAGGGCGTGCCGGGCAGGACGCAGCCGGCCCGGGTCAGTGCGGCGCCGAACCGCGGGTCCGCGGCGAGCTCGGTGAGGTCGGACGTCAGCGGCACCGACGGCCCGGGACGGCGGGAGGCGGCGGCGCCGGATCCGTGCCGGGTCAGTACGGTCGCGGCGGAGAGCAGGGAGGTGTCCACACGCAGGAGTGGGGCGCTGCCGTGTCTGTCGCGGCCGCTGGTGGAGCGCGCCGCCAGCGCGGCCAGCACCCCCTCGGCGCAGACCAGTCCGCCGAGCACGTCGAGCAGCGTCATCAGCGAGGGCGTCGGTGGCTCGCCGTGCCGCGCGGTCAGCCCGGCCAGACCGCTGCCCGCCTGCACCAGGTAGTCGGTGCCGAGCGGCGGGGTGGGCCCGAGGGCCTCGCCCCAGCCGGACGCCCAGGCATGGACGAGGCCGGGCCGGGCACCGGCCAGATCGGTCGCGTCGAGGTGCCACGCGGCCGCCTTGCCGGGGGCCCAGTCGTGCAGGAACACATCGGCGTCGCGGACGAGTTCGCGGAGCGTGCCGCGGCCGCCCGGGGTCCGCAGGTTCGCCACCACCGCGTCCTTGCCCTGGTTGAGCGCCAGGAACCGGGCCGAGCAGCCGCCGACCAGCGGCTCGGTGCCGCGCAGGGGGTCCCCGCCCGGCGGTTCGACCTTGATGACCCGGGCCCCGAGCCGGGCGAGTACGTGCCCGGCGAGCGGCCCCTGCACCCGTCCGGTGGACTCGACGACGACCAGCCCGGCGAGCGGCCCGGACACCGTGGGGGAGGCCGTGGCGGGCGAGGGCACGGAGGGCCCCGCCGCGGTCCGCCGGTCCGCGGGCAGCGCGCTGACGGTCCATGGGGTCTCGGGCAGGGCGCCCGGCTCCGGTGCGTCGGGGCCGCGGACGGGCAGCACGCTGACGTCGGTCCGGGCGCCCACGGAGCGGATCACCTGGTAGGAACGCCGCGCGGCGACGCGGTGCAGTGCGGCGGGCAGCGGGCAGACGGCGGTGGCGAACCGGTTCTGGAACGGCGACCAGCCCCGGCGGATCGCGGTCCGCTCGGCGTCGAGGAGGGTCCAGAAGCTCTGCCAGGCCTCGGCGTCGAGTGTCTCGATCTCGAACCTGACCCCGTCGGCGCTCGTGAACGGCGGTGCCGCGGCGTCCGGAGCGGGGGACGTCATCGGCACCGGCATGTTCGAAGGGTGCGTACGTGCGGCGCTCGCCATGGCCAGGTACTGGCCGGTGGCGAGGAGCGCGCCCTGCGCCACCGAGGTGCGCACCCGGCCGATCCGGGTGCCGCGCGTGGCGGCGTGGAACGCGGCGAGCATGCCGGTCACGGCGAGCACCCCGGCCACCGTTCCGGCGTAGTCGAGGCCGAGCGGCGTGGGCGCCCCGTACCGGCGCCCGTGGATATGGGCGATGCCGCAGGCGGACTGCACATCGGCCTCGCTCGCCAGGGGCAGCGCCACCGGGCCCGCCCAGTCGATGGCACAGGTGAGGCTGCCGGCACCCGTAGCGGCGACGAGGGTGCCCGCGTCACCGGTGCCGTGCCCCGGACGGGTGTCACCGGTGCCGTGCCCCAGGCCGGCGGTGGCCGGTTCGCAGCCGAGGAGCGCCAGGTGGTCGGCGGCGACCGCGAGCGCCGTCGAGCCGCCCGCGGCGCTCACCTGGATCCCGGCCAGCGGCCGGTGCGGTTCGGGCGCCCGACGCGCCTCGGTCCGTACGCACGCGTCGACGCTCACCGGGACCGCCGCCCCTGCACGGAATAGATCACGCACGAGCCGGCCCGGAACCGCGGATGCCGCATCACCTCGCGCACCTCGGCGAGTTCGGCGTCGGTCCTGCCGGCGGCGACGAGGCGGTCACGCAGGTGTAGCACCAGACGGGAGTGGCGCGCGGGCAGCCGATGGCAGCCGTGCGGGAACGGGTACGCCTCCAGCGGGAGCAACTCGTTGCTGAACACGACGACCTGGTTGGTGTCCGGGATGTCACGGACGCTGCCGGGGGCGTTCTGCGCGACGGCCGGGCCGACGCCGGCGAAGACGACTCCGGCGGCCGGCGCGGTGGTGAGCGCGGTACGACGCATGGGATTCACCTCTCGGGACGGGGGGAGCCACCGACCGTTGCAGCGGCTCCACGCGGTCGGCTCAGAACGGCTGGGGCGCGGTCGTCGCGCTCGTCGCCTGGGCCGACCCGAGCCGGCCAGACCGAGGACGCCCGCGAGGGACGCGGCGGCCAAGGCGGCGGCGAAGCGCTTGCCGACAGCGGTGCATGAAATCTCCTTGGACATCTCGGGCCCGTTGCCCGACGACACACACAGAAGATCACATTGAGCGACAGTCAGCTTGCTTTCCGTGTCGACTCCGTTCGTGGTCGCGCTGCGGCATCCCCGCCGTGCGGCCCGGGTTCGCCGCCGGGACGGCCGGTTCCGGGCGCACGCGGGTTTCACTGCGCTGAGTGAGCACGATCGCCCGGTCGGAGGCGCGCGGCCTGTCGGCCTCCGGGGCCTGCGGCGGCCCGGCGCACGATGCACAGCGGTGGCGGCCGCCGGCGAGCCGTCGGGCCCGCCCGGTCACCGGGGCCCCGGCGGGAGGAAGAGGCGCGGATGGTGTGCGCTCCGGTCGTCGTGGGTCTCGAGTACGTCGGGCTGCCGCTCGCCAGGACAGCCGGCGCCGGGCTCACCGCGACCGGATGCGATCTGTCGCGGCAGGTCGTCGCCGGGATGAACGCCGGGCGCTCGCACGTGCGGGACATGACCGACCACGAGGTGCGGGGGATTCTCGCCGCCGGCTGTCTGCCACGTCCGGCCCCCGCCCCCGCCGCGGCGTGCCGACCGGTCCGGCGGCGGTCCGCCCGACGCAGTCAGCGGCTTCGCGGGGTCACCAGGCCCGACTCGTAGGCCAGGACCACGAGTTGGGCGCGGTCACGGACCCGGAGTTTGACCATGGCCCGGTTGACATGGGTCTTCGCGGTCATCGGGCTGATCACCATGCGGTCGGCGATCTGGTCGTTGGACAGCCCCTGCGCGACCAGGGCGACGGCCTCGCGTTCGCGGTTGGTCAGCTCCTTCAGGCCCGGGCCGACTCCCGTGTCGAGCGGCTGGGTGACGTACCGGCTGATCAGCTTGCGGGTGATCGACGGCGCGAGCAGGGCGTCGCCCCGGGCGGCGACGCGCACGGCGTGCAGGAAGTCCTCCGGCACGATGTCCTTGACGAGGAATCCGGCCGCCCCGGCCCGCAGCGCGTCGAAGACGTACTCGTCCAGGCCGTAGTTGGTCAGGATGACGACGTGCACCCCGGACAGCGCCGGGTCCGCGGCGATACGCCGGGTCACCTCGATGCCGTCGAGGACCGGCATCCGGATGTCGACGAGCGCGATGTCGGGCAGGTGCTCCCGGACCAGAGCCAGTCCGGCCATGCCGTCGCCGGCCTCGGCCACCACCTCGATGTCGCCCTCCATGTCGAGCAGCGCGCGGAATCCGCTGCGCAGGAGCGGCTGGTCGTCGACCAGCAGGACACGGATCACGACGTCTGCTCCACGGGGAGTTCGGCCTGGACGGTGAAGCCTCCCTCGGTGCGCGGCTCGGCCAGCAGCCGGCCTCCGAGGGCGGTGACGCGCTCACGCATCCCCAGCAGTCCCACGCCGGGCACCGTGGCGGTGCCCGGCGTGGCCCTGCCGTCGTCGTCGACGCGTATCGTGAGCGCGTCAGGTCGGCAGTCGATCCGGACCGACGCCGAGTCCGCGGCGGCATGCCGGGCGATGTTGGTCAGCGACTCCTGAACGATCCGGTAGACCGTCCGGTCCACCGCGGCGGGCACGTCGTGCCGTTGCCCCTTGATCGTCAGCGTCGCGTCCAGGCCGATGGCACGGGCCCGTTCCACCAGCTCCGGGACGTGGTCGAGACCGCGCGGCGGGGCCGTGTCGTCGTCGCGCAGCGCCTCCAGGGTCGCGCGCAACTCCCGGCTCGCCTCACGTCCCGCCTCCTGGATCGCCAGCAGCGCCGCCGGCACCTGTTCGCCGCGCCTGCGGGCCACATGGACGGCGACCTCGGCCTGCACCTTGATGATGGAGATCTGGTGGGTGAGGGAATCGTGCAACTCCCGGGCGATGTGCAGCCGTTCCTCGTCGGCGCGGCGCCGCGCGGTCTCCTCCCGGGTGCGTTCGGCCTCGTCAGCCCGCCGCTCGGCCTGCCGTAGCGCCTCGCCCGCCGCGCCGGCCGCAATGAGCCAGGCCACTTCGAGGGCGCCGCGGGCCTGCGCGAACGCCTCGCCCGTGTCGTGCAGGGAGGCGAGGGCCGCGAGAGGGAGGGCGGCCAGCATGGCCCCGCTCGCCGCGACGGTGACGGTGCGGTGCCCCGCCCGCATGGCGGCGTACACCGCGAACAGGTAGGCGACGGCGGGCACATCGAAGCCGACCGCCTGGTAGCCCACCGCGCACAGCCCGGTGACGGCCAGCACGGGCAGCGGGGCCCGGCGGCGCGCGGCCAGCGCCAGACCGCCGGCCACCAGCAGTGCGTAGCCGAGCAGGCCGAGGTCGTCGGCGGAGTGCCCCCCGGACAGCCCGGTGGCCAGCAGCGCCCCCGCCACGCCGACGGCGATCGCCCAGTTCCCGACACCGGCCGGGACACCGAACCGTCCTCTGTCCATGAGCGCACCCTAACGGGACGCCGCCGCGGGCGGATCACGCTCGCGGACGAGCGCCCCTGTACCGCGCCCGCGGTACAGGAGCGGCGCCCGCGGTATCCGCCGCGGCCGTGTGCGCCGCCGGTGGCAGCCCAAAGTGTCCGCGTCTGAGGGACGTTCGGCGGCGGGTCCGGCGGACATGATCGGGCGACGTCCAGTCGCAGGAGGAGAAGATGACGGCAACCGACACCCCTCGTACGGAAGGAGCCCTGGCGGGACTGGCCCGGTTCTGCTACCGGCGGCGCCGCCTGGTGCTCCTGGCCTGGATCGTCGGCGTGATCGCCGTGGCGTTCGCCGGCTTCGGCTTCGGCGCCGCCCCCGACAACGACTTCTCCGGCGGAAGCTCCGACTCCGCCAAGGCGCAGGCGCTGATCGAGAAGCACTTCCCCGAGCGGCAGGGGGACACGCTGACTCTCGCGATCAAGGCGGAGAAGGGGATCGACGACCCCGCCGCCCGGCAGAAGATCGAGAAGGTCGTCGCCGATCTGGACGCCTCCCCCCTTACGGGACCGGTGATCTCGCCGTATCAGGACGAGGATCTGGTGACGAAGGATCGTCGTATCGCCCGTACGACCATCCCGCTGACGGCCAAGGATGTGAAGAAGACCGAGGTCAAGCCCTTGGTGACCATGGTCAAGGAGGCCTCCGGCGACGGCGTGACGCTGGGGCTGGGCGGGGAGAAGGCGGAGAAGGCCGAGACACCCGCGCAGGGTTCGTCCGAGAGCGTGGGCATCGTGGCGGCAGCGGTGATCCTGTTCATCGCCTTCGGGTCGCTGGTGGCGATGGGACTGCCGATCGTGACCGCACTGCTGGCGATCGTCGCCGGCCTCGCCCTGATGAAGCTGGTGGGGTACCTGGTCCCCTCACCCGATTTCACCGCGATCCTCGCCGCGATGATCGGGCTCGGCGTCGGCATCGACTACGCGCTGTTCATCGTGACCCGCTACAAGGACGGCCTGCAGGCCGGCGACGAGCCGGAGACCGCCACGGTCAAGGCCATCACCACGGCCGGTCACGCGGTGCTGTTCGCCGGCACGACCGTCGTGATCGCGCTGATGGGCCTGATCGTCATGGGACAGCGGCTGATGACCGGGGTGGCCGTCGCCACGTCGGTGATCGTGCTGGTGACGATGATCGCCGCGGTGACGCTGCTGCCGGCGTTCCTGGGTTTCACCGGCCACAGGATCAACTCGCTGCGCCTGCCGCGTCGGACGTCCCGCCGGAGCGGGGCCGACGGTGTCCCGGCGCGGGAGCGCCGTACCCTCGCCGAGCGCTGGGCCGGTGTGGTGCAGCGCAAGCCGCTGGTCGCCGCGGTACTGGCCGGCACGGTCCTGCTGGTGCTGGCCGCCCCCACGCTGTCGATGCGGCTGAGCAACCCCGACGCCAGTGTCCAGCCCCACGACAGGAGCAGCTACACCTCGTACAAGATCCTCTCCGCGGGCTTCGGCCCCGGCTACGGCGCGCCCCTGATCTTCGCCACCGAGGTCGGCTCCGGCCACACCGGTCTGGGTCCCGTCGTCGAAGCGGTCGGCAAGACCGAGGGCATCGCCCACACCACACCGCCCCAGGTCAGCAAGGACGGGCAGGCCGCGATCTTCATGGCCTTCCCTCGGACCGGATACCAGGACGAGGCGACCGCGGACGTGGTGCACCGGCTCCGCGACGACGTGCTGCCCAAGGCACCCGGCGGCGACGGGGTCTACGTCGGTGGCCCGAACGCCGGCACGATCGACATGGCCGACGACATCGGCTCGCGCCTGCCCCTGATGATCGCGGTCGTCATCGCGCTGTCCCTGGTGCTGCTGATCGCGCTGGTCCGGTCGGTCACGATCGCGCTGCAGGCCGCCGTGATGAACCTGCTGGCGATCGGCGCCGCCTACGGGGTGCTCGTCGCGGTCGTCCAGTGGGGATGGCTGGGCTCGGCCCTCGGTTTCCCCACCGAGATGCCGATCACGACCTGGGTGCCGATGATGATCTTCCCGGTCCTGTTCGGCCTGTCCATGGACTACGAGGTCTTCCTGATCTCGCGGGTCCGTGAGGAGTACGAGCGCACCGGCGACACCCGGACGGCCGTCGCTCGCGGGATGGCGCGGACCGCCAAGGTCATCACGGCGGCGGCCGCGATCATGGTCGCCGTCTTCACGACCTCCCTGCTCGGCCCCGACGTCGCGGTCAAGCAGGGAGGGCTGGGCATGGCCGTCGCCGTGCTCATCGACGCCACCATCATCCGGATGATCCTCGTCCCCGCGGTGATGGAACTGTGCGGCAACGCCAACTGGTGGATGCCCGGACGCCGTTCGCCGAAGACGACCGCGGCTCGAGGCGCCGAGGTCGCGGAGGAGGCCAGGGTCTGACCCTTGCTCCAGCCGGTGTGCGGGGGACCCTTGGGCGGGGTCTCCGGACGTTGTCGCACACCTGCCCACTGACCTGCTGGAACGGTCGAATCTTGGCTGATTCCCGTGCACTTGTGGGAACACCATGGGAACACCGGGGCTAGCCTCCGGGCCATGGCGAGCGTTGTGCGGCGCAAGAACAGGGCTGGGGAGATCACCAGCTATCAGGTGAAGTGGCGAGACGGTGGCTCGAAGTCCGGTGACTGGCAGACCGAGCGCTTCGACGACGAGGACTCGGCCAACGTCTTCAAAAGGGCACCGGATGGACGATGCGCCCGATCCGCCTGCCCGACGCGCACCTGCCGGATTCGAGCAAGCCCGTGTGGCAGTGCCGGCCGTGCTCCACGGCCTGGCCGTGCGCGACGGCCGCCGAACACCTCAGCCCGAGCCGGTGCAGCTGCGGCAGCCCCAGCTACTGGGAGAAGCGCGGCCCCCGGAACTGGCACGTCGGGCCCCGCTGCCACTCGGACGCCGACGTCGTCAGGCGGCAGGCCGCCGACCTGGCCGCCTACAGGGAGGCCCACCCGCACTACCCGCCGTCCCACTACTACCCGGCCAAGCCGCGCCGGGCGAAGCGGCAGCGGCCGGTCTACCGGCACACCCCGGCCGGGCCCGGCGACATCCGCCCCGGCACCTGGACGTGGATCAAGCCCGGCGGCCTGCACCCCGGATGGGGCGACATCCACCAGCTCGCCATGATCACCCGGCCCGGCCTGCCGAAGTCCGAGGTATGGCTGATCCTCGACGGCACCGTGCACGACGTCCGCTCCGACCAGCTCATCCTGTCCGGCGGCCCCCGGCAGGCCCGGCCCGGCTGGTGGCAGTGGACGGCCGCCCAGCACCTCGAACACCAGCAGGCCGACCGGCAGACCGAGGACCGTACCGCGGTCCAGCCCGAACTGTTCCCCGGCCTCACGCCCGTCTCAGCCGCTCAACCCCCCGAGCCTCCCACCACCCCAAGCCCCGCCAACGAGGCGGCCACAGCCGGAACCGCAGCCTTCCCCCCAGGCCCCCCAGGCAGCCCCGACAACACCCTGGAAAGTCTTACCGCGTGCCGTCAGGGCTTGTTGTTCTTGTCTCGGTTGATGCTTGACGTTGTGGCTTCACCTGATGCTGACACCGCTTGCCTCGGCTTGGCTGTGCGCGTCTGACGGGCGTGCGCAGGGAGGGCCGGGGCCGTAGGAGTCAGAACATCCCGAATGTCCTCACCCCGGTTACTGCAAGGGAGACGACACCGAGGACACCGAAGATCCCTCGCGTGACGTCCGGGCAGAACCTTGGATCGACCCCGCCACCAGGTGAGCGCTGGGCTATCAGGTCATACACGCGCAGCCCAACGTTCCGATAGTCGAGTGCGATGACCGTCGCGCCAGCACCCACGACGCCCCCCAGATCAAGCTCAGCCAGTCACCCACGGATTGCCCCTCCCCAGCGGATTTCCCGGATGGAGCATCTCAGACGCTGGCCTCACCCATCCAAGATCAACGGCCCATGGGGCGATGACTGGTGCACTTATCTCCGTACTGCGTGGAGCCCCTGCAAGGTGGCCTCACAGGTGCCATGTGCTGGGCTGGTGAGAGTTTGTGACGGTTGGTGGATATGCTCCGGATGTCTGGTCGTCCTGAGCAGCGGCGACGACCAGTCACGCGCCGGAGGGGTAACCGCCGCACGGTCCCCTTCCAGGGGGCAGGACCACGTTCAAGTCGTGGCCGGCGCTCCAGCCCCGAAAGCTCCCGCCCCTCGGCAGCACCGGGCCCGTCGCCTCGCTGAGCACCTGGCGGTAACAGCCCGGGGCGGCCGCCGCATCGGCTCAGGCGCTTCACGACCGCCCCGAACGCCCGCCTCCCCGTCACAGGACGCGAGCACTTCCAGCAGGCATGACCCCCGGTATCTCCCGCGCGGCAGTGATCACACAGCAAGAGGCACACCCCCTACGCCTACAACAACTCGGGGTGCGCCGCCAACTGGATGCCGCCCGCCGGGACCCGATGTCCGGACTGCCCGGCCGCCCCGAACTGCTCGCCTACACCGACCGCCTACTCCACACCCGCCGCCGCGCAGACCTGCACCTGATGCTCCTGGACGGCAACGGAGCTCGGTGTCTCATGAGGCGCTCCAATGCCGTTCGGAACGTCCAGTCGATCGACTGCACCGAAGGCACCCGCCAACTGGCAGTCGTACGACTGATGTGACGCCCCGGCCCGTGCCCGGAGACTCGTGTCACGGCGGACGCTCCGCCGGACCTCACCGCTCGAACGAACCAGCACTGGGCGCATGGGCGGTGAGATACGACCCTCGGGAAGGACAGCGACATGAGTGAGCAGACACGTCCCGTCTTCGACGCCTCGGAGACCGTACTGGCACTGATCGACTACCAGGACGGGGTGCTCGACCTGATCTTCGAGCAGGACCGCAGGGTCATCGAGCTCAACACCCGCTACCTGGCGAAGTTCGCGAAGGCCATCGGCGTCCCCGTGGTACTCAGCACGGTCGGTGTCGAGATGGGCGTCAACGGCCCGACCATCAAGACCATCCGGGCCGAGCTGCCCGATGTCGAGGAGATCGACCGGTCCCAGATGAACGCCTGGGAGGACGCCGCCTTCGTGGACGCCATCAAGGCGACCGGCCGCAAGAAGGTGGTGATGGCCGGCATCGTCACCTCGGTGTGCCTGACCTTCCCGGCGATCGACGCGATCGCCGACGGCTACGAGGTCGCGTTCGTCGCGGACGCGGTGGGTGACGCGACCAAGGAGATCCACGACACCTCGGTGCTCCGGCTGGTGCAGGCCGGGGCGGTGCCGGTGACGACGATCGCGCTGATGGCCGAGTGGTTCCGGGACTGGAAGTCGCCGCTCGCCGAGGCGGCCCGCGAGCTGTGGGTGCCCTACAAGGAGGAGTGGGCGGCCCTCAAGCGCAACCCCGAGTTCGTGGAGCCCAAGGGCCTGGTGTGATGGGGTCGAGAACGCGGGCGTGACGCGGCGCGTGGCCCGGAGTTCGCATGATCTCCGGGCCGAGCCTGCCGCGCGCCCCGACGCCCCCGTCAGTATCAGCGGCGCCTTGCCTGACGCGGAGAGGGAAGAGGAGAGGGGAGAGTTATATGTACCGAAGCATCGTCGTCGCTGTCGATCCGAGCCCCGCCCGGCACCGCGCACTGCGCGCAGCGGGCGACCTGGCCCGGTTGACGGGCGCTGAGGTCCACGTCGTACACGTCGCGGCGACGACTGTCGCCTGGGACACGGTGGTCACGCTTGAGGCGGATCGTGAAGCAGAGGCGATCGTCGAGGAAGCCCTGGGCGCGCTCCGCGCGATGGGGGTCGGCGCTCACGGTGAGGCTGTGCGTGCCATGGACCGCGAGATAGCTGGGGTGATTTCGCGTACTGCCGCGGCGGCCGAGGCCGATCTCATCGTGCTTGGTCCGCATCACCGGGGTGCCGTCGCGGCGTTCATCAGCCCGCGCGTCAGTGATGCCGTCGCCCACGCCGGCCGGGTCTCGGTGCTCCTCGTCCCGGAGGCGGGTCCGGGGGAGCGCTGACAGCCGGGCTGTGGACGACGGAGCTCATACACCGTCGTCCAGCGCATCGAGGGCGTTGAGCGCGTCCCGCAGGGCGGCTCGTGTCGTGATGCCGAGTTTCGGATACACCTTGTACAGGTGGGCGCCGACGGTCCGGTGCGAGATGTAGAGCCGTTCCCCGATCTGCTTGTTGCTCATGCCGGACGCGGCCAGGTGCGCGATCTCCAGCTCCTGCGGCGTCAGCAGGTGCTGGGCGGTCTCGGGCAGGGTCGCCTGGCCGGCCGCGCGCAGCTCCGCACGGGCCCGCTCCGTCCAGGGCGCCGCCCCGAGCCGGGCGAAGGCATCCGCGGCGGCGCTCAGCGGTGCGCGGGCCTGCGCCTTGGCACCGGTACGCCGCAGGCGTTCGCCGAGCGCCAGCCGGATCCGGGCCGCCTCGAACACCCAGCGGTCCGCGTCCGGTACTGACAATGCCTGTTCGAAGTGGGCGATGGCCTCGTCGTCCGGGGCACACAGCCCGGCCGCGCCCGCGACGAGCATGGCGTAGCGGTCCGACAAGCGGGCGATGCCCAACTCGCGCAGGGTATGCAGATGCGCTGCCGCCTCCGCCTCGCGACCAGTCTGCACAGCTGCTTCGATGAGGTCGTACGCACCCCATAGCGCATGTGCCATATAGGGCGCCAGGGTCCCGGCCGGGGTGAGTGCGGTCGCATGGCGGTACGCGGACTCGTAGTCACCCGCGCCCAGTGCGATGAGGGTCCGTGCCTGGTGGGCGAAGGCTACCGCCGCGCCGGCACCCCGTCGTGTCCCCCAGTGAACCATGCGCTCGGCCAGCGCGTTTCCGGCTTCGGCCTCGCCTCGCGCGCCGTGCAGCAACGCCTGGTTGTACTGGAAGTACCAGGCGAAGAACGGGTACTCGGCGTCGCACAACGTCCGGCCCTCGTCCGCCAGTTGCTGTGCCTCCTCCCATTCGCCGGTCAGGAAGTTCTCCATGCACAGGTGCATGAGGGCGCCAAGGTGCCGGCGGGCGGGCCCGCTGCCGTCCCGGCCTTGGCGCACCAACTCCCAGAGTCGGTCTCGCAGCTCACCTACTCGGTCGATGTAGATGGTCGCGGTGGCGCCACGGACCAGGACGGTCGGATCGGACGTCCGGCGCAGCACGTCACGGACCTTGTCCAGATCGGGCAGGGCTGCGGTGCCGGTGCGCGCCGGGTCGGGGAAGGTCCGGGCGGCCATGGCCAGGACCGGCGGCGCGGTCGGCTCCAGGCGGTTCACGGTGTCGATGAACGGCGCCCACAGCTTTTCCCGCCCGCTCCACCAGCAGACCAACTGCAGGGTGTGCAGCGCGTCGACCAGTGCGGGATCCGTGGCGTCGTAGACCGGTCCGGCGGCCTCGATGGCGCCGACCAGCAGCTGGTGCGCGGTGCCCAGGTCGGCTTCGGTGTTGAGGAGGACGTACACGGTCGCTGCCGCCGCGTACAGGGCGGTGCCCGAGCCGGGGTCGGCGTGCTGTGCCTGTCGAAGCAGTTCGGCGGCGCCCGTTACGTCGCCGGTCGCTTCGGCGCCCAGGTACGCGGCCTCGGCGAGTCGCCGGGCGCGGTCGCCGGCCGCCGGGCTGAGATCGGCGGCCCGGGTCAGGGCTGCCACGGCTCCCGTCGCGTCGCCGCGGCCGAGCACCGAGTGCCCTGCCTGCTCCAGAAGCCGGGCCACGGATTCGTCCGGCTCGAGTGCCGCCTCAGCCAGGTGCCAGGCCCGGCGCTCGTGACGATCATCGAGGGCTTCGGCGAGCGCGAGGTGTGCGGCGCTTCGCTCCGCGATCGTGGAGGTCTCCACGATCGCGGAACGGATGAGGGGGTGGGCGAACGCGAGGCGCCGGGCGGCGCTGTCCGTGCGGACCAGGCGTTCCCGCTCCGCGGTCGCAAGGTGTCTGAGGACACCTGTGTCCGGTCCGGCGGCGTGGTGCAGGACGCGGAGGTCGCCAGTGCCGTCCAGCGCGGCGAGCAACAGTATCCGGCGTGGGCCCTCTGCCAGGGCGGTGACGCGGGTGGCGAACAGGGCGCGCAGGCGTTCGCCGAGGGGCAGTACCGTCGGCAGCTCCTCCACAGCGGCCTGCTGGGGCCCGCTGAGTTCGGCGGGCAGTTCCAGCAGGGCGAGCGGATTGCCGCGGGCCTCGAGCACCACCCTCGCCTGGACCCGGGCGGCGAGTCCCGGGTATCTGGCGGCGAGGAGCAGCCGGGCCGAGTCGTCGTCGAGCGGGCCCAATTCGATCTCGCGCAGGCCGCTGTGATCGAAAACGTTCTCCGCGCCAGTGCGGGAGGCGCCGATGAAGCCGATCCTGCTGCCGGACAGGCGACGGGCGACGAAGCCGAGGATCACGGCGCTGGCCCGGTCCAGCCAGGGCAGGTCGTCGGCGATCAGGAGCAGCGGCGCATTGGCCGCGAGCTGTCGCAGCAGGGTCAGGGTGGCATTCACCAGAATCAGCCGGTCCGGCGCGGCGCCGGTGCCGAAGCCGAGGGCGACCAGGAGGGCCTGGCGGTACTCGGAGGGCAGCCGCTCGATGTCGTCGACCACGGGCAGCAGGACCTGATGCAGTGCGGCGAAGGAGACATCCGCCTCGAACTCGACGCCGTCGGCGCGCAGCACCCGAGTACCGGACTCGGCCACCGCCTCGGCGACCGCGTCGAGCAGTGTCGTCTTGCCGACTCCGGCCTCGCCGACCACGTGCAGACCCTGGCCAGACCCGCCGTCGAAGTACTCGCACACCCACTGCACGTCCTGGATGCGGCCGACGATCTGGGACCGCCGGTTCCACGGTTCGCTGTCACTCATCGCTCTCGCCTCGCTTCGGCTGCCCCTGACACGGGGTGTGGTCCTGCTCCGCGCCCCGTCGGCCAGAGTGCTCGACCGGACCCGCATCACCGCCCGGGGGAGTCCCTGGCCTGCCCCCGGGCGGTGAGACGGGCCCGTGTGCCGGGCGGCGGCGGTTCCTCAGGCGCTCTTGCCGCGGATGGTGTCCAGGAACCGCCCGAAGTTGCCTTCGGACCAGTGCTCGACCGACTGGCGGCCCACTACGCGGTCGATGGAGATGCCGGTGAGGGAGACCTCGAGTCCCGACGGAGGGATGCCCAGGATCGCGCCCGTGTGGACTCCGCCCAGCCGCCAGCGTGTGACGACCTTGTTGCCCTCCACGAGCTGGTCGAACACGTCCATCCGGAAGCCGGAGAGCGCCGACTTCAGTTCGAGGTCGCCGGCCACCCACGCGTCGCGGGAATTGGGGCCGTCGAAACCGTGCAGGACGAGATCCTTCGAGATGTAGCGCTCGAAGCCGGCGGCCAGGTCGCCGTTGTACGTGGCGTAGAACCCCGCCATGAGCTGTCGCGGTGAAGTACGGGCGGTGGATTCGTCCGTCGGCCCCTGGCTCTGCGCCGTGGCCGGGGTGGCGATGCCGGTGAGCGCCGCGGCAGAACCCACGGCGGCGAGCGCGCCGAGCATCCGGCGCCGGCCGGGGGTGGTTGCGGGCGCGATGGGCCTGTTCGCAGTCATGAGAACTCCTGTCAGTGTCGTGGTCGAGCTGCTGGTCGGATGTCGTGGTGCTCTTCTGGCTCGGTGGCCTGCCGGCTTCCTGGCCTGCCTGGTCGGCGGCGGGTGCCGGACAGGGGCGTCAGGCGGCGGTGCGCAGCGGAGCGAGGGCTTCGGACCAGGCGATGACCTGGTCGAGGGTCGTAGTGAGCGCACCCACCTGCGCGCCGAGCGGCTTGAACTCGCTGAAGTTCTCGAAGTCGTTGAAGAGGGAGAGCGCGACCTGCGAGCGCACGTCCGCCATCTGGAGTTCGCCGGCGATGAGACGCAGATGCTCCACGGCACGAGTGCCGCCGGTCGCGCCGTAACTGACGAAGCCCACGGCCTTGTTGGTCCACTCCGCGTACAGGAAGTCGATGGCATTCTTCAGCGCGCCGGGCACCGAGCGGTTGTACTCGGGCGTGACGATCACGAAGCCGTCGAACGAGGCGATCTTCTGTGCCCACTCCTGAGTGTGCGGCTGGTCGTACTGGCCCATCGACGGGGGGTAGACCTCGTCGAGCAGCGGGAGCTTGTAGTCCGCCAGGTCGACGAGCTCGAACTCGGCGTCCGTGCGCAGGGCGGCCTGCTCGTGCACCCAGTGGGCCACCGCCTCACCGTTCCGACCTGGGCGGGTGCTGCCGAGAACGATGCCGATCTTGGTCATGGTGATCCTCTCGATCTTCTTCTCCGGGCCTTCATGAGCGCCCCAATGAGTACTTGCCTCAGCAAGCATGTCCTTGACGCGTCAAGGAAAGCAGGAGTGTCCTTGACGCGTCAAGCAGTCCGGGAAGGTGCTAGCTCCTTGACCCGTCAAGGAGCTACGGTGGTGGCATGCCCGCCGACCAGCAGCCGCTTGAGCCCCTCACCGCGAACGAGGAGGCTTTCGTCCGTGAACTGAGCCGCGTCATGCTGGCGCTGCCGCGCGCGGTCGACGCCGACATCACGCGCGAGGCGCAGCTGCCCCTGTCCGAGTACACACCTCTGATGCACCTCTCCGAGGCGCCGGGCAGAGCGATGCGGATGAATGAGCTGGCGGCTGCATGCAGCCTCTCTCTGAGCGGGATGACGCGGGTCGTGATCCGCCTGGAGAAGCAGGGCTGGGTGGAGCGCACGAAGAGTGAACAGGACAAGCGTGGCTGGAACGCCGTACTGACCGAATCCGGTCTCGCCCGGCTCGAACGCGCGTGGCCGGCGTTCCTGTGCAGCGTGCGACGGCACCTGGTCGACCACTTCGACGGCCATGACCTTCCCCCGCTGACTGCGGCGCTCCAGCAGGTCGCGACCGCGCCGGCCGGGCGCGGCTGACAGGCCCGCTGCCCCAGGGGCGGCTCAGTTGTCCGGGGCGATGAGCAGCGCTCGTTTCGCGGCCCCGGCCAGCCAGTCCTCTGCGGCGTCGAAGCTCCAGTGGCGATGGCCGACAAGGCTGAACCAGGCGTCCTGGCCGAGATAGAACCAGAGCAGGTCGACCGCGCGGGGCAGATCCACCTCGGTACGCAGTGCGCCGAGGTGATCCAGGCGCTCCGCGACCATCGTCAACGCCTTGACGTATTCAGCGTTCCCGGCCGCCAGAACGGCTGCGGCGGCCGGCTCGGCGGGGCACTGCGGCACCACGGCGGCGAGCGTGGTCCAGTGCGCCTGGTGGGCCTGGCGCGTCCCGCGGGCCGTGGCGTCGATGACCTCGCGCGGATCGTCGGTCGCGGTGATCGCCTGCATCGTGACCGCGACATTCGGGTCGTTGATCGCGGGGAGCAGCAGCTCGCGGAGGATGTCCGCCTTGCCTCCGGTACTGCTGTAGACCGTCTGCACGGCCACTTGAGCGGCTTGGGCGATCTGGGCGACGGTGACGCATGAGTAGCCACGAGCCACGAACAGTTCCTCCGCGGCGGACAGAATCGCCGCGCGGGTGGCGGCCGCGGCATCCGCACGACGGCGGGAGCGGTAACCCCTGCTGCTCATCCCTCACCTCGCGCCGCGCCCACCGTGTCCGTACGCCGACCCTATCCGGCCCAAGACCTACCACGGAGGACGGGGAGGTGCGGTGCCCTCATGACCGGCCGCCAGCGGCGAGCCGCATCAGGTCGGTCGTGACGTCGACGTCGCCGGCACCCCGCTCCGCGCGGGTGGCATGGCTGCCGAACCGGTGCTGATAGCCGGCCCAGGCGCCGTCGGCGATGGACCGGCCGACGCCCGCGCGCAGCAGGAGCACCAGTTCGGTGGCGGCACGCTCGATCCGGCCGCCCAGCGAGCGGTCAGCCCAGTCCTCGGGTGCGGCAAACAGAGAGGTCGGCACCGGGAGCGCGCGCAGGAAGGCGAACAGCGGCCGCATCTGCTCGTCGACCACCATGGCGTGCCGGGAGGTTCCGGCCGTGGCGGCGAGGATGACCGGTGTGGCGATGAGCAGGTCGTCGTCGAGGATGTCGACGAACGACTTGAACACACCGCTCATGCCGGCCTTATATACGGGCGTACTGGCGATGACGGCGTCGGCGGCAGCGAGGCGCTCGAAGGCCGCCCGGAGGCGTTCGCTGGGAAAGCCGGAGACGATCGCCTGGGCGATGTCGACGGCGAGTGGCCCGAGTTCGATCACACCGACGGTCGCCTCGGTGCCGGCCGCGCTCAGCAGGTCCACGACCTGCTGAGCCGTCCGGTCCGCGAGCAGCCGGGTGGACGAGGGGTCGCTCACTCCGGCGCTGACGACGACAAGGCGCACGGGCGCGACTGCTCCTGGTCCGGGGTCGGGTCGCGGGGCGGGGGTCGAGTTCATTGCGGGTTCTCTCTTCCGTTCCGGGCGCGGTGTCGCGCCGCGCTCACACGGCCTGCGGGAAAGTGGCCTCGACGGACGGGTCGCTGTCCTGGTAGGGGGACGCGCCGGAGAGGTTGTCGCCGCGGTTGGGGTTGGGGCGTGGTTGACGTGGTTCGCCATCGCCGTACTTCTGCCTGACCAAGGAGGCATGCGTGGGGGCGTCGGGCACGCCGGGGGCACGCCTGGACTCCATCTCCTTGCGAAGCACTGGTACGACCTCGGTGCCGAGCAGCTCCACCTGTTCGAGCGCCATCTCGACGGGCAAGGCCATTCCGTCGAGCGCGAAGAGCTGGCGCTGGTAGTCGCCGAAGCCCTCCCGGAACGTGAGGACCTTGTCGATGACCTGCTGCGGGCTGCCGACGGTCAGTGGGGTGCGGGCCATGTAGTCGTCGAGCGAAGAACCCTTGAAGACCGGGTACTCCTCGAAGTACGGGCGGAACGTGTCGATGGCGTCCTGGGAGCGCCGGGCGATGAACGCCTGCCCTCCCAGGCCCACGATCGCCTGCTCCTTCGTGCCGTGCCCGTAGTGCTCGAAGCGGGCACGGTAGAAATCCACCAGGGGCTTGAAGTGCAGGTTCGGCGCCAGGATGTGGTTGGCGAAGTACCCGTTGCCGTAGTAGGCGGCCTGTTCGGCGATCTCCGGCGTGCGGATCGAGCCGTGCCACACGAACGGCGGTACGTCGTCCAGAGGACGGGGCGTCGAGGTGAAGCCCTGCAGCGCGGTGCGGAACTCGCCTTCCCAGTCGACCACGTCCTCCCGCCACAGCCGGTGCAGCAGGTTGTAGTTCTCCAGGGCCAGGGCGACGCCCTTGCGGATGTCCTTGCCGAACCACGGGTAGACGGGCACGGTGTTGCCGCGCCCCACCATGAGATCGAGCCGTCCCTTCGCCACGTGCTGGAGCATGGCGTAGTCCTCGGCGATCTTCACTGGGTCGTTCGTGGTCACGAGCGTGACCGACGTGCTGAGGACGATGCGCTCGGTCAGTGCCGCGATGTGCGCGAGCAGTGTCGTCGGCGACGATGGGATGAACGGGGGATTGTGGTGCTCCCCGAGCGCGAACACATCAAGGCCGACCTCGTCGGCCCGTTGAGCGACGCGCACCAGATTGCTGATCCGCTCCGCCTCGCTCTGGGTGTAGCCGGTGACCGGGTCGGGTGCGATGTCACCGACCGAGAAGATGCCGAATTGCATGATGTCCGCCCTTTGCGGCTGTCCTTCGGATACGGGATGTTCTGCCGAAACGTGCGGCAGGGGTGCGCTCAGGAGTCCGCGCGTCCGCGCTTCAGCCAGGCCGCGAACCGGACGGCACGCCGGGCTTGGAACTCCATCGCGGCCAGTTCCACCTCACCGGGCGGCTCCTCGCCGGTGGCGGCGACATGCCCGGAGCCGTAGGGGTTGCCGGACGGGAACTGGATCGGGTCCGTGTAACCGGGCGGGACGATGACACAACCCCAGTGGTAGAAGGCGTTGTTGAGCGCCAGGATCGTCGACTCCTGGCCGCCGTGCCGGGTGCTGGTCGCGGTGAAGGACGACGCCACCTTGTCCGCCAGCCGCCCCTCGGCCCACAACGGGCCTGTGGTGTCGATGAACTGCTTCATCTGCGAGGCGGGCAGCCCGTATCGGGGTCGGTGCCCCGAGCAGGAGGACGTCCGCCCACGCCAGGTCGTCGTGCGTCGCCGCCTTGACGTGCTGGGTGACGTCCTGGTGGGCCGACCAGCCGGCGTTGGCGGCGATCGCCTCGGCGGGGGCCAGCTCGGGCACCTTGCGCAGCCGCACTTCACCTCCGGCCTTCTCGGCGGCGGTGGCCGCCGCCTTGGCGAGGGCGAACACGGTTCCGGTGGCCGAGTAGTAGATCACCGAGACATTGACTGGTGCGGACAGCTCTGCGCTGATGTCGTCCATGAGGGCTCCTGTTTGATGAAGGGTCGGATGCCGTGGGGCGGTTTCGGACCGCGGCACGCTCCCAGGCTCGGGGCTCGGCAGCGTCCTCACATCGGTCATCCGACCACCCTTAGGGCGCCCCACCGCGGACCAGTCATCTGACCGAACTCCCCTCGCGGCAGGGCCATCTGTCCAGGTCGACACGGGCCGTTGACGGGGCCGGGTGCTGACCTGCAACATTCGATAGAGCGCTCTCTATCGAATAGAGTCACTTTCATGGAGTCCTGGGGTAAGCCCCGCGCCGACCTCGGCGCTCACGAAGGCACGCTCCGGACCCGGTGGGCGGACATCGGCCAGGTGGACCGCCACACCGAGCCGGCGGGATGAACATGCCGGATGGGGCGCCTGTACGGCGCACCGGGCTGATAGGCCGGATTGGCGAGCGCGAGGCGTTCACCGAACTGCTGGACACCATCCGCGCCGGTGAGAGCCGCGCGTTGGTCGTGCGCGGTGACCCGGGCGTGGGCAAGTCGGCGTTGCTGGACCACCTCGCGAGCCGGGCTGTGGGGTGTCGCGTGCTGCGCGTGAGCGGTGTGCAGTCGGAGATGGAGCTGGTCTTCGCGGGGCTGCACCAACTGTGCGCTCCGCTGCTCGGCCGGCTCGACTGGCTGCCGGCACCGCAGCGGGACGCGCTGCGTACGGCCTTCGGACTGTGCGAGGGCGCCCCGCCCAAACCGCTGCTGATCGGGCTCGCGGTCCTCGGTCTTCTGTCGGGGGCCTGCGAGGAGCAGCCTCTGCTGTGCGTGATCGACGATCACCAGTGGCTGGACCGGACTTCGGCGCAGGCCCTCGGGTTCGTCGCCCGGCGTCTCGCCGCGGACCGGGTCGGGATGGTGTTCGGAACCCGGGGCGCCAACGAGGAACTGGATGGAGTCCCCGAGCTGCACCTGAGCGGGCTGCCCGATGTGTACGCGCGAGAGCTGCTGGAATCCGTGCTGCCCGGATCGCTGGACGTGCGGGTACGCGATCAGATCGTGACCGAGTGCGGCGGGAATCCGCTCGCGCTGCTCGAGTCGCTGCGCGGCACGCCCACGCATCAGCTGGCAGGTGGGTTCGGTCTGCCGGGCTCGGTGCCGCTGTCGTCCCGCATCGAAGAGGGGTTCCGCCGCCAGATGGCCGAACTGCCCATGTCCACACAGCAGTTGCTTCACCTGGCTGCCGCCGATCCGTCCGGTGACGCGGCCCTGGTGTGGCGTGCCGCCCGTCATCTGGGGATCGGTCTGCACGCCGCCGCGCCCGCAGTGGAGGCCGGTCTCGCGGAATTCGGGACGCGGGTGTGGTTCAGGCATCCGCTGCTGCGGTCGGCCGTCTACCGGTCGGCGGCATCGCACGAGCGGCAGAAGATTCATCTGGCCCTGGTGGAGGCGACCGACCCCGATGTCGACCCCGACCGCCGGGCCTGGCACCGAGCGCAGGCGGCCGTCGGACCGGACGAAAGCATCGCGGCGGATCTGGAACGGTCGGCCGACCGCGCCCACGCCCGGGGCGGGCCCGCCGCGGCCGCCGCGTTCCTGGAGCGCGCGGCGCTGCTGTCGGCCGATCCGGTGCGGCACACCGAGCGGCGCCTCGCGGCGGTGCAGGCCAACCTGCAGGCCGGATCGTACGAGCGGGCCCAGGAACTGCTGGGCGCCGCACAGGCCAGCCGGCTGGATCCGCTGTATCGGGCCCGGGCCGAGCTGCTGCGCGGCCACATCGCCTTTGCTTCGGGGCTGGGGAACACCGCTCCGCCGATCCTGCTCAAGGCGGCTGAGCGCCTGGTACCACTCGATCTCGCTCTGGCGCGCGAGACCTACCTGACCGCGTGGATGGCCGGGGTGTTCGCCGGCGGACTCGCCACCGAAGGCAGCCTGCCCGACGTCTGCCGCGCCGCCCGGGAACTGCCGCCCTCCGCGCGGCCCGACAAGCCCGAGCTCGTCCTGAACGCTCTCTCCCTGGTGATCACGCAAGGCCCGGCGGCTGCCGAGCCGGCGCTGCGGGACGTGCTGAACGCCTTCACCGCGGCGGAGATCACCAGGGAGGAAACGCTGCGGTGGGGCTGGTTCGCGCACTCGGCGGCCATCGCTCTGTGGGACCACGGTGCCTGGCGCTCGATGCTCGAACGGGTAGGCGAGGTCATGCGCGCCGCCGGCGCCCACGATCTGCTGCCCATCGTCCTGTCGACGCTGTCGACGGTCACAGCGTGGAGCGGCGACTTCGATGCCGCGACGGCACTGATCGCCGAGGGCGACATGGTGTGCGAGGCGACCAGAGCCCCGGCGGCTCGTTTCGCGCCGATCGTGCTTGCCTGTCTGCGGGGTGACGAGATCACGGCCGTCCCGCTGATCGAGGCGTCGGTCAGCGCCGCCGCGGCCAACGGGACCGGCGCCTTCCTCACGTACGCGAACTGGGCGGCGGCCATCCTCCACAACGGCCTCGGCCGCTATGAGGACGCGCTGGCGGCAGCCGTCCGGTCCCGCGAAAGCGCGCCCTACCTCTTCGTCGCGAACTGGGCACTGCCAGAACTGGTCGAGGCCGCCGTGCGCAGCGGCGCCAACGGCACCGCCCGTCAAGCCTTGACACAACTCGAGCACTCGGCCCTGCCCGGCGGCACCGACGTCGGGCTCGGCCTAGTGGCCCGCTCGCGGGCACTGCTGAGCGACGGCGAGCAGGCCGAGCAGCTGTACCGCGAGGCGATCGACCGGCTCGGCCTGACCCCGTTGCGCCCCGAACTCGCCCGCGCCCACCTGCTGTTCGGCGAGTGGCTGCGCCGCACGGGCCGCCGTACCGACGCCCGAAACCACCTGCGCACCGCCCATGGTCAGCTGAGCGGGATGGGCGTCGAGGCGTTCGCCGAGCGGGCTCGCCGTGAACTCCTCGCCACCGGTGAACGCGTCCGCCGCCACAGCGCCGAGACGGCCACCACGCTGACCGCGCAGGAAGCTCTCATCGCACGGCTCGCCCGGGACGGCCTGACCAATCCCGAGATCGGTGCCCAGCTTTTCCTGAGTCCGCGCACCGTGGAATGGCACCTGCGCAAGATCTTCGGCAAGCTCGGCATCAGCTCCCGCCGGGAACTGGCCTCGGCGCCGCCCGCATCGGGTGGTGAGGCAGTGGTGCGCGTCGGGTGAACCCCCGGGCGGTGCCGGGGGCGGAGCCGCACATCGCAGTCGGATGACCGATGCGGGCGGCCCGCGGGCGCGGACAGGCTGGACGCGAGGCAGGGCAGCCACCCGCTGCTCCAGCAGACTTCCGTCCGAGGGATCGCCATGCCCCACATCACGACCGGCCATGAGACCAGTGCCGCCGTCGACCTCTACTACGAGGACCACGGAAGCGGGCAGCCCGCCGTGCTGATCCACGGCTATCCGCTCGACAGCCGCAGCTGGGACCGTCAGGTCGCGGCACTCATGGCGGCCGGCCATCGCGTGATCACCTACGACCGCCGGGGGTTCGGTCGCTCCTCACCCGCCGCGAACGGCTACGACTACGACACGTTCGCGGCGGATCTGCACTCCGTCCTCGTCGAACTGGGACTGGACGAAGCCGTCCTGGTCGGCCATGCCGCGGGCACCGGGGAGATCGCGCGCTACCTGGGCACCTACGGTTCGGCGCGCGTGGCGAAGGTCGCCTTCCTCGCCGCACTGCCCCCGTTCCTGCTGCGGACCGGCGACACGCCCCAGGGCCTCGAACTGTCCTACTTCGACGCGCTGATCGCCAAGGCGCGACGCCCGGAAGGGCACGCCTACTTCGCGGAACTGCGCGAGGCCTTCCTCAACCCCGACGAGAACCTCGGTGCCCGGCTCGGCACGCAGACCCTGGACGCCTTCGTGGACCTCGCGGCCACCGCGTCCACGCGGGCCCGCGTGTCGGTGATCCCGACCTGGATCACCGACTTTCGCGCCGACATCGCCGCGATCGACGTCCCGGTGCTGATCGTCCACGGCGACCGCGACCGTCTCCTGCCCATCGATGCCACCGCCAGATCCCTGCGCAGGCTGCTGCCACAGGCCACGTACATCGAGATCGCCGATGCCCCGCACGGCCTCCTGTGGACACACTCCGAAGAGGTCAACCGCGCCTTGCTCAGGTTCCTGGCGCACTGACCGGGCCGTTGGGTCGGGCGAGGGTGTCGGCCCCGTCAGTTGGATTCGAGGCGTTCTCGGACGAGCGGTGCCACCTGCGTTCCGAACAGCTGAATCGACCGCATCAGTTGAGAGTGCGGCATCGGGCCCATGCCGTACTTGAGGTCGAACCGGCTCGCCCGCAGTTGCCGCATGGTGCGCGCGATCTTCTCGGCGACGGTGGCTGGCGAGCCGACGTAGAGCGATCCGTGTTCGAGCTCGCGCTCGTAGTACTCCCGGGTGATGGGCGGGAAGCCGCGCTCGTAGCGCGCCTCCAGGAGGTAGGTCCGGTAGTGCGGCCAGTACTCCTCGATCGCCTGCTCGTCGGTGTCGGCGAGGTGGCCGGGCGAGTGGACGCCGATCGGGCGCTCGGGGAAGCCGTTGTTCTCCAGGCTCTTCAGGTAGAGCTCGGAGAGCTTCGTGAAGCGGGCCGGGTTGCCGCCGATGATCGCGAGCATGAGGTTGAGGTCGTGCTTGGCGGCGCGCACCACCGAGGCCGGGTTGCCGCCGACGCCGATCCAGGTCGTCAGGGACCCGGACTCGGTGCGCGGTACGACCAGCTGTCCGTCGAGCGCGGCCCGCGTGGTCCCTTGCCACTTGACCGGCTGCTCGGATCGCAGGGCCGCGAACAGTTCCAGCTTCTCCTCGAACAGTACGTCGTAGTCCGCGAGGTCGTAGCCGAACAGCGGGAACGACTCCTTGCTGGACCCGCGGCCGAGGATCACCTCGGCGCGACCGTTCGAGAGCGCGTCCAGGGTGGCGTAGCGCTGGAAGACGCGGACCGGGTCGTCGGAGCTGAGGACGGTGACCGCCGAGCCGAGGTGGATCCGTGAGGTGCGGGCGGCCACCGAGCCGAGCACCAAATCCGGTGCGGACAGTGGCATCTCGCGGGTGTGGTGCTCCCCGAGCCCGAAAAAGTCCAGTCCTGACTTCTCGGCCAGCACTCCCTCGTCAACGAGCGCGCGGATCGCCTCGGCGTCGCTGTACGGACGACCGGTCGCGTCGATGGTGATGTCGCCGAAACTGTCGATCCCGAACGTGAGCCTGGAGCCGGTGGACGCGTTCATGCTGACCTCCCATGTGGTTGACACGTCAACAATAAGGGCGCATGATTGACACGTCAATCAAAAGGGGGAGCGGAGATGGCGACAAGACAAAAGACCGAGGGAGCCAAGGCCCGGCTCTCCGAAGAGGCCCTGAACACCTGGCGCTCCCTGCTGGACCTGACCGACGACCTGCGCCGCATCCTCGGCGCCGAACTCCAGGAGAGCGGGGTGTCCCCTGCCGACTACGCGGTGCTGCTCGCCCTCAGTGAGGCGCCGGACCGGGCGCTGCGCTCCTCGGAGCTCGCCGACAAGATCGGCTGGGAGCGCAGCAGGCTCTCCCACCACCTTGCCCGGATGGAACGGCGCGGCCTGATCCGCAGGGACACGTGCGCCACCGACAGCCGCGGGGCCGTGGTGGTCCTCACCGAAGACGGCCTCGGTGCGCTCCGGGGAGCCTCCGGACCGCACCTGCGCGCCGTGAAGCACTACTTCGCCGACGCGCTGACCGGCGAGCAGATCGCCCAGCTCGGCGAGATCCTCGCCGCCGTCCGACGCAATGTCGCCGACAAGACCACACAGTGAGGGAACGACCATGAACATCGTCGAAACGTCACCCCGGATCGCCGTACTCGGTGCCGGCCGGGTCGGCTCCGCGCTGGCGCGGGTGACGGTCGAGGCCGGCTACCCCGTGTCTGTCTCCGCCTCTCGCGGACCGGACGACCTGGAGCTGATCGCCTCTGTGGTGATGCCCGGGGCGACTCCGATGTGGACCGCGGACGCGATCGCGGCGGGCGACGTGGTGGTGCTCGCGATCCCGCTGCACCGGTTCCCCGCCCTCGACCCGGCCCTGTTCGCGGACAAGATCGTCGTGGACGGCATGAACTACTGGCCGCCGATCGACGGCAGGCAGGAGTTCTTCGAGCGCGGCGGCGCGGGCAGCAGCGAGATCGTCCAGGATCACCTGTCCTCGGCCCACGTCGTGAAGACCTTCAACCACCTCGGCTACCACGAGATCGAGGACGACCGGCGCCCCGTAGGTGACGCGGACCGGCGTGCCCTCGGCGTGGCCGGCGACGACCGCCGGGCCGTCGAGCTAGTCGCCTCGATCGTCGACCGGATCGGCTTCGACCCCGTCACCTTCACCTCGCTGCGGGACGGACGCGCCTTCCAGCCGGGCGAACCGGCCTTCGGGAACCTTCTCACCCGGCCGCAGTTCCTCGAACTCGTCCCACGCAGGGTCGCCGCCTGACCGCGCCCCGTTCCCTCCGCCCCCTTCGTTCCGGCAAGGAGACCACCATGTCCACCAGCATCGACAAGCCCCGCACGTACACCTTCGGACTCGATACCTTCGGTGACATCTCCAGTGCCGCCGACGGCACCGCGCACACCCAGGCCGACGCGATCCGCAGCGTCGTCGAGCAGGGCGTGCTGGCCGACGAACTCGGCGTCGAACACTTCAGCATCGGCGAACACCACACCGGCGACTTCCCGATGCCGGCGGGTGACGTCGTTCTCGGCGCCATCGCCTCGCGCACGTCGCGCGTCACGCTCGGCTCGGCGGTGACCGTACTCAGCTCCGACGATCCGGTCCGCGTGTTCCAGCGCTACTCGACGCTCCAGGCGATCTCCGGCGGCCGCGCCGAGGTCACCCTGGGGCGCGGGTCCAGCACCGAGTCGTTCCCCCTCTTCGGCTACGACCTCACCGACTACGAGGTCCTGTTCGAGGAGAAGCTGAACCTGTTCGCCGAGGTACTCAAGGGTGGCCGGGTGACCTGGAGCGGCACCGTTCGCCCGCCGCTGAACGACCAGGAGGTCGTGCCCGGCCTCGACGCCCCGCTGCCGGTCTGGGTCGGTGTCGGTGGCAACCCGAACTCGGTGATCCGGGCCGCGCGTTACGGCTTCAACCTCCGGCTCGCCATCATCGGCGGTCCGCCCGCCCGGTTCGGCCCGCTCGCCAAGCTCTACAAGCAGGCCCTTGAGCGGTTCGGCTTCGAGGAACGGCCGATCGGCATCCACTCGCCCGGCCACGTCGCCGAGACCGACGAGCAGGCGATCGAGGAGTTCTGGCCGCACTATCTCGACGTCATCACTCGGATGAGCGAGGTCCGCGGCTTCGGCATCCCGACCGAGGAGATGTTCCGGCGCGAAACCGGGCCGGCGGGCTCGCTCTACGTCGGCTCGCCCGAGACCGTCGCCCGCAAGATCGCGCTGACGATGACCACGCTCGACGCGAGCCGGTTCGACCTCAAGTACGCGATGGGCAAGCTCGCAGAGGACAGGCTGCGCACGAATATCGGGCTCTACGCGACCGAGGTGGTGCCGCGCGTGCGCAAGCTGCTCGAAGACTGACGCATCCGGCATCCCGCGACTTGAGCTCAGAAAGGTATGGGCAGCCCGGTTTCCCGCAGATGGCGCGTAGTTGGTGGTTCACGTGAAGTGGGCCCCGCCGTCGATCAAGAACGACTGGCCGTTGATGAATTCGGCGTCGGTCGAGAAGAGGAACGCCACTATCGCCGCCACGCGGCGAACCGACACGCATGGTGCAGGCCAGCGCGAGTTCGCTGCCGCCGCCCGACGCGAGACCATCGATCGCGGCGATCGTCGGCTGCGGCAGCTCCTCGATGCGGTGGAAAGCGTCGAGGCAGGCCTCGAGCCCAGGGGAGTGGATCGCCCCGTCCCGGCCGACGGCGAGCCACTCCGGATGCCCCGTCAGATCACCGCGGTTGACGAAGTACCCGTCGCCGCCAACGGTGACGACGACCAGCGTCACCCGATCCACGTGCTTGGCGAACTCGTCGAACAGGGGGACGAGTTCGGCGAGCGATTCCGGGTGGAGGTAGTGGTCAGGCGGCTTGCGATACGCCAACAGGGCGATGGAGCGGTCCAGCTGATCACGGCGGGGTCCGTTACTCACCGGCGGAGCCCTGCGCCAGGACGTAGTTCGTCCACAGGGCCGCCGCGCCACCGTGCCGCATCAGTACGTCCGTGAGGGCGACGCGCTCGGGCGAGGTGATCTCCGGGGTCCACTCGCTGAGCAGAGCGGTCCAGTTGATGGGCCGGGCGCCGGCCATGGTGAGGCGCGTCTTGGCGTCCTCGTGGGCCTCAGGGCTGACGCCGGCGGAACAGTCGGACACGAAGTACACCTCGTATCCGTCCTTGAGTGCGCCGATGACGGCCTGCGCGAGACACACGTCGGTGGACAGGCCGGCCATCACGAGCTTGCGGCGCCCGGTGGCCGCGACCGCGGCCCGCACCTCGGGATGGGCCCAGGCGTTGGTGGTCACGCGGTCGATCGGCTTGAGATCCGGGAACACCTCGCTGATCTCCGCGAAGATGGGGTCGTCGAGCGGGCCGCCCGTCGCGCCGACCGTGGTCAGGACGGTCGGCACGCCCAGGATCTTCGCGGTGCGGGCGAGCCCGGCGACGTTGCTGACCAGCTCGGTCTGCGAAGGCGGGGTGGTCATCAGGGCGATGGCGGGCTGGTGATCGATCAGGACGACGGCGGAGTTCTCGATGGTGAGCTCGTTCTGGTTCTCGGACATGGCTGTCTCTCCTGTTCGGCGGGGGCGGCCCTGTGGCCGCCGCTGACACCGAGTCTCGTGAGCCCCGTCCCCCGCCACATCGGTCAAACGCCTGCCGAAACGCAACGGGCCCGGCGACGGTCGGATGACCTATGCCGGGCCCGGGCCTGGCAGGTCATCGGCCCTTGATGCAGCCGGTGCCGGTCAGCAAGCGCGTTGAGGATGCGCTGGTAGGAAAGGCACACAGGCGCCAGTGCCGCTGGTCGAGATGGAGGACCGGGCCGGTCGGCAGATAGAGCTCGGCTGGTACGGGGCCTTGCCCGAGCCCACTATCGAGGGTGCCGAGAGCGCGGTCGCCTGGATTCGGTCGGCCTCCTCCCGCAACCGATCCACTTTGACAGCGAAGCTGAAGTACATCGACCACGTCACGATCCCTTGTGACGATCTGCGTATCGCCGAGCAGCTCTACGTCCGGTGTTCTTGGCCTGTCGTCGGCGAGCACTTCAAGCACGTGGGCGAGGGAGGCAGGGACCAGGGGACCTACGAGACGTACTCCCCGCTTGGCCTGTGTCCTGACGACACCTCAGCCGCTCCATCAACGGCCGCGGCCTGTTCTGGGCCCGGACGGAGAAAGGGCTTCTGTCGATGAGCAATTGTCATTCCTGAAGGGGCGGATGTCGTCAAGAGGGTCGGTGAGGCCCGCTGTTGACGGTCCTGGGCAGGGGTGAGCGGCTCGCGGCCGATAAGCGTTGACAGCGGGCTGGCAGGATGGCATGCGGTTGTGGGTGTCGTTCATCTCCGGCTGATCATGTGGGAGGGCAGGGCCGTTGCTCGGC
>NZ_JBEYTS010000038.1:0-70775 GCF_040643155.1 Streptomyces sp. NPDC047453
ACCCCGGTCAGCTACCTCGCCGGACTTCACTTACGCGGCGCGGTCATCTGGCTCCGCAGCCTCACATGAAGATCTCAACTCGGCACAGACCCTAGCGCGCGCAGCCGACTTCAGCCATCCGTGCAGGCGACTTCGGAGGCTGACAAAGTCGTCGCTCACGAGCCCTGACTGTTCCATGGGGGTGTTTCAGACGTCCAGTCGTTTGCAACGACTCATGAAACGTGATCGCCGCAGGTGGACCGCCGCGCGACGGAGTGTTTCATGAGCGACCACCTATGAAACACCGCCCTACGTCGTCGGTCAGAGCGTCCGGGCTGGCGAGCTGTGCGCGAAGATCCCGAGTTCAGATGGCTACGCTGGATCCGCAAGCTGGAGGTGGTGGCGATCTGTATGGGTGACGGGCACGGGCCCGGGCGGTCTGAGCAGGAGGATGCGCTCGAAGCCGGATGGGAGAGGCACCGGCCCGCGGTTTTCGGTGTGGCCTACCGGCTGCTGGGGAGTGTGGCTGATGCCGAGGACGTGACCCAGGATGTGTGGCTGCGGGCGGCCGGAGCGGATCTGCAGGGCATCGGTGATCTGCGGGCCTGGCTGGTGACGGTGGCCGCGCGGCGGTCGTACGACATTCTCAAGAGTGCCCGCTTCCGCCGGGAGACCTATGTCGGACCGTGGCTGCCGGAGCCGCTGCTGACGGGGCCGGACGCGTCGCAGCCGGTACTCGTCGATGAGTCCGTCAGTTCGGCGATGCTCCTGATCATGGAGGAGCTGTCCCCGCCGGAGCGGGTGGCCTTCGTCCTGCACGACGTCTTCGGTCTTGAGTTCGGCCGGATCGCCGAAGTGCTGGACGTCTCTGTGCCGGGTGCCCGGCAGTTCGCCTCTCGGGCGCGACGGCGGGTGGCCAAGGCGAAGCAGTCCATGCCGCAGGCGTCGAAGGCGGAACGCGAACGCGTCCTCGCGGTTTTCCGCGCCGCCTACGAGGCCGGGGACCTGGCCGGCCTGGTCAGGCTCCTGCACCCGGACGTCGTCTACGTCACCGACGGCGGCGGCAAGGTCTCTGCGGCACGCAAGCTCATACACGGCGGCGAGCGCGTCGCCGAGGTCATGGTGCGTGTGGGGCACCAGTGGCACCCGGACCGTATCGACTTCGCCGAGGTCGGCGGCGAGCTCGCCCTGGTGTTCTACCGCGAAGGCCGGGTCTACTCCGTCGACACGGTGCAGATCACAGACGGTCTGATCACCGCGTACCGCCGGGTCATCAATCCCGACAAACTCCTGCGCGTCTGAGCTGTCACACCCGGAGGGGCTACCTCGTCTCCCTGATGAGAACGCAAAACGCGCGACGACGATCATGCGGAACGGCACTACATCCACCTGCTGCATCTTCCCGATGACGAGCCGCTATGAGCCCTGCGTGTCGGGCTGCATGCTCGAGTCGCCCCTCCAAGTAAGGACCTGTATGCAAGCCATCACTGTGCGAGACCGTGACGCCGGTCTTGCCGGGATGTCCCTGACGGACATGCCCTACCCCCATGCGGCCGAGAATGACGTCATCGTGCGGGTGCACGCGGCGGGCTTCACCCCTGGCGAGCTGGACTGGCCGGGCACGTGGACCGATCGCGCCGGCCGCGACCGGACGCCGAGCGTGCCCGGGCACGAGCTGTCTGGTGTCGTCGCAGAGCTGGGGTACGGCACCACCGGCCTGAGCGTCGGCCAGCGGGTGTTCGGCCTGGCCGACTGGACCCGCAACGGCTCGCTCGCCGAGTACGCCGCGGTGGAAGCCCGCAACCTCGCGCCGCTGCCGGCGGACATCGACCACACCCTGGCCGCCTCACTGCCGATCTCCGGGCTGACCGCCTGGCAGGGCCTGTTCGACCACGGCCGCCTCACCACCGGCCAGACCGTCCTGATCCACGGCGCCGCGGGCGGCGTCGGCTCGATCGCGGTACAGCTCGCCCGCGAGGCCGGCGCGCGCGTCATCGGCACCGGCCGGTCCGCCGACCGGGACAGGGCACTCGCCCTGGGCGTCGACACGTTCCTGGACCTGCAGACCGAGAAGCTGGAGGACGCCGGCGAGGCCGACGTCGTGTTCGACGTGATCGGCGGCGACATCCTCGACCGCTCGGCCACCCTGGTCCGGGCCGGCGGCACGCTCGTCACCATCGCCATGCCGCCCAAGGTCCGGCCCAAGGACGGGCGGGCGGTCTTCTTGGTCGTCGAACCCGACCGCGCCCGGCTCACCGACCTCGCCCAGCGGGTAAGGGACGGCCGGCTCAAGCCGGCCGTCGGTGCTGTGCGGCCGCTCGCCGAAGCACCCGCCGCGTTCGCCCCCGGCAAGCGCACCCCGGGCAAGACGATCATCCGCGTCACGCAAGACCGAACAGGAGACCGATCGTGATCGGAATACGGATCGCCGGTGGCTTGCTGGCCGTCGCCACGCTGACTGCGGCCACGGCCTGCTCGACCTCCAACCAGCCTGCCCACGCCAAGGGGCCGACCGAGGCCGTGGCATCGACGCGCCCCTCCGAAAGCCTCAAGCCGCTACTCCAGCAGGCCCTTCCGAATGTGAAGAGCAGGACGTTCACTTCGGCGGTCGTCGACTTCCCGCCCAACGCACGCGCGATGCCGCACCGGCACGGCCAGGCCTTCGTCTACGCCTACGTCCTCGAAGGCACCGTGCGCAGCAAGCTCGACGGCAAGCCCGTGAGCACCTATCACCAAGGCGAGAACTGGGTCGAGCAGCCGGGTGCCCACCACGTCCTCACGGAGAACACCAGCCGGACCAAACGGGCCAAGCTCCTGGTCATCTTCGTTTCCAACACCGGGGACAAGCTCAAGGTGGACGACCCGAGGTCGTAGCCCGGGGCACGCAGCGGGCGGCAACGTTCCGCACGAACTCTGCCCGGCCGGAACACACATCACCGGCCACCAAGACGCGCCCGAAGGGCGCAGCGCAGGCCACACGAACGAATCGAAGGAACCATGACCGAAACCTCGCGCGTCAACATCGGCAAGCAGCACCCGGCCGCCTACAAGGCCCTCATCGCCCTGTCCTCGGAGGTGGAAGAGACCGCCGCCGCAGCGGGCCTTGACCCGCTCCTGGTCGAGCTGTTGAAGATCCGCACCTCCCAGATCAACGGCTGCGCGTTCTGCCTGCGCATGCACACCCGCGACGCCCTCAAGAAGGGCGAAACCCCCGACCGGATCGCCGTGCTGCCCGGATGGGAAGAGACCGGCTACTTCTCCGAGACCGACCGCGCCGCCCTCCGCCTGACCGAGGCGATCACACGCGTGCCGGACGGACACGTCAGCGACGAGGACTACTACGCCGCCGCGGCTGTACTCACCGCAGACCAGGTCTCGGCAATCGCCTGGCTGGCCACTGTGATGAACGCCTTCAACCGCGTCGCGATCACCAGCCGGTACCCCGTCGGCAGCTGACCTCGACGCGAGCGCTGGCCACTCCAGCGACACCGCGACCGGTAGCCGGGTGATGTCCTTACGCACGACGACGCCGGTGATCCCGGCCTCGCCAACGTGCCCGTTGGCCCAGGAGACGATGTCTTTGGCCATCAGCCGTACGGTTGTGCGCCACGCCGACGTGGCGCCCTCGAGATGGTGTCCGACCGATGGCGGGGCACCCTGATGGTGGGACAGCCAGCCAAGGAGACGCTCGGCGAGGTTCGGCTCGGCGAGGCACCCGGCCGAGCCTCCCTGCCCCGAGCGTCTGAAGCGGTGTCGTAGGTTCGAATCCTGCCAGGGGCACAAGCGCAAATTCTTCGACATCCCGCAACCTGGGGCACCGACCAGGCTCTGCCTGTCACCTCCCCGCCCGCCGGTTCGGACCAGCCCCTGGGCGGAGAGCTGGGTGGTCATACTGTGCGCATGAATTCCGGGGTACTCGAAGCGATCCTCTACTGCCTGCAGTTCAGCCCGGAGCTGGGCGATGAGGAAGTCGAACGCATCAGTCGCATGATCCTGGAGCAGCCCTTCCACGGCCTCACCACAGAAGAGCAGTACGCCGGAATCGAGGCGGCACTCGCCGCGGAAGCCTGGAAGAACGACCTGTCCTGGCAGCCGCATGACGAGCCGTCGGTCCGAAACTTCCTACGGCGCCTGCTGGAACGTCTGCACGCGCTGCGGCCATGGCAGGAGCCGCCGTTCCGCAACCTTGGGCTTGGCCGCTGGGAGGAGTTCAAACACGGGGCACTGCTGGCCCACGTACGGCTGTACTCCCCGGCGCAGGACCAGATGCACGCGCGCCTGCGCACCGTGCCCGGCGACGAGCACCGGCTGCGGGGACTGGTGCTGCGTCTGCGGTCCGGGGACGAAGTCGCCCTGGTGGCACCGCCCTTGCCGAACGGAGACGATGCGGTGCTGGTGGCGGTGCCACCGCACAGGCCCGCGCAGAAGGTTATCGAGGCGTTCCTAACCCATACGGGGTATCCACGTGGGCGGGTGTCCCCGGCGGGCCGGCGGCGGTGGGGAAGGCGGAGCGGTGGAACGCTGCCTCCGGGGCTGCGGGGCTGAACGAGCGAGCCGGCCTGGCGGCGGCCCGCATGCTGGGGAGGACCGACATCGGGAATGTCCTGATACTCGGCAGTGGTGCAGGTCTACCGCCGACCCTCCAGCTCTCAGAGCGACTACTACCTCAAACCAGCGCCCAGCCGACCCGACCAAGCCCCCCAGGTCACACCGCCCAGCCCCGTCAGCCGGGCCCGGAAACGAGGCGGCTCGAACTCGAATAGGCTCGCTCCGTGAAGGTCTTGATCACCGGGATGTCGGGGACCGGCAAGTCGACGGCACTCCGTCTCTTGCGCCTGCGAGGGCACAGGACGGTGGACACCGATACCGACGCCTGGAGTCAATGGGTGACGCTACCCGATGGCTCCGCCGACTGGATCTGGCGTGAGCAGGCCATCACAGACCTGCTCAGCAACCACAATGAGGGCAACCTCTTCGTGGGCGGCTGCAAGACCAACCAAGGCCGATTCTATCCCCTGTTCGATCACATCGTGCTGCTGAGCGCGCCGGCCGAGGTGCTGCTGGCTCGGATCGCCGCCCGGACCAACAACCCCTACGGCAAGCGGCCCGAAGAACGAGACGCCGTTCTCCGCCACCTGACCACCGTCGAACCGCTGCTGCGTGCCACTGCGACCGTCGAGATCGACGCCACCGTACCCATCGAACGCGTCGTTCAACAGCTGGAAGAGCTCGCCGAGCACTGACCCCGGGACAGCCGCAACCCGAAAGCAACGGCGCATCGCAGACTGCATGCGGTTGTGGGTGTCGTTCATCTCCGGTTGATCATGCGGAAGGGCAGGGCCGTTGATCGGCTACCGGTCATTCCTTCGCGGCGCGTGGCCGCATGGAGCGCTACAAGGCCGAGGTGCGGCAGGTGCGCGCGTCCTGGGTCCGCACCTGGTCCACCCCGGCCACCCAGGCCGACTTCGAGGCCAGTCGCGCACGCTGAACAGCCCCAGGCACGGCCGGCGGCGGTATGCCGTCGGTCCGGCTCGTGCCGTGCCGCAGGTCGTGCTCCGCCGGATGGCTGGCGACGTTGGATGCGTCGGTGCGCAGCTCGTCCGCTTCGTCCGGCCCGCCGGGCTCCTCCTGGTAGGGCTGGGGCAGGTAGCTGCCCGGCGGGCGGCACAGGGCGAGCACGTCCAGGACGACCGCGGTCTCCAGCAGGTCGTCGCGGCACTCCATCGCCTGGAGGCCCACTTCTGTCAGCCCCGGTCTCGGTTGCCGCGCTCGTGCGCCACGGCCAGGTCCCGGCGGTCCGTGACGTTTCTGTGGAGCAGAGCCGGGATGGGCTGACTGATGCGGACCGTGTGCTCGCCGTACACGGCCTGTGCGGCTCGGCTGGTCACCCAGCCCGGCCACGGCTCCGCCGTAGACACTCGGTGCGGGATCATGCGCGGCACGCTGCCGGCCGCCTGCGACAGCCGGACCGTACACCGGGAACATTGACGTCGATACTGGCAAGCGTCAAGTCGCCATGACCCCGAAAGGCGTCGGCGTCCATCTGCACGGCATACGGCCGGATCACATCTCTGAACTGCCGCGTATCGGGGCAGCTCCTTCACGCACGCGGCCCCGCACGATGTCCTGCGGTGAGGCGGGCAGCTTCTCCGTGACGGGATGCGAAACGCTCACCTCGGCCACCAAGGCAGACTGTTGCGCTCACCGGCACGCGCGCACTCGACCGGGCGCGAGAAGTGCGGCTGCCGTAGACGTTCGCGTACAGAGATGAGCTTCGCGGCCATGGTTCCTCTCAGCGGTCAGGGAGTTGACTGAGAGCATGACGAACACACTGAACGACTCCACGACTTCCGCGAAGACGGACAGCATGATCCTGGTGATCGGAGGCACGGGCAAGACCGGGCGCCGGGTGGCTGAGCGGCTCACCGCACAAGGGCTTCCGGTGCGGGTCGGGTCCAGGTCCGGCGAGCCCCCCTTCGTGTGGGAGGACCCCGGCACCTGGGAGGCCGCCCTCGACGGGGTCCTCGCCGTCTACGTCACCTACTACCCCGACCTCGCCTTCCCGGGCGCCGCCGAGACAGTCGGCGCCTTCGCCCGGACCGCGGTCGCCAAGGGCGCCCGGCGCCTGGTCCTGCTCTCCGGGCGCGGCGAGGAAGGGGCCCGCATCAGCGAGGACAAGCTCAAGGAGTCCGGAGCCGACTGGACGGTCGTCAGGGCCAGTTGGTTCGCGCAGAACTTCAGCGAGAGCTTCTTCCACGAACCGGTCCTCGCCGGCGAGCTCGCCCTGCCGACCGGGGACGCGGTGGAGGCATTCGTCGACGCCGACGATATCGCCGACGTCGCCGTGGCGGCCCTCACCGACGACCGGCACATCGGCAGGACCTACGAGCTGTCCGGCCCGCGTCTGCTGAGCTTCCACGACATCGCCACGGAGCTGAGCAAGGCGACCGGCCGGCAGATCACGTACATCCCGGTCACGGTCGACGAGTACCGCAAGGCCCTCGAGGACAACGGGCTTCCCGTCGAGTTCGCCGACCTGTTCGAGCTGATCCTCGACGGCCGCAACGCCCACCTCGTCCACGGTGTCGAGGAGGCTCTCGGCCGCAAGCCCAAGGACTTCGCCGACTTCGCCCGGGACGCCGCCGCCACCGGCGTCTGGAACACCTGAGGAACCGAGGACCTGGCAAACCTGACGCACCCGGCGACCGCGGCCCGACGCGGCGCCGCGTGCGCTGTCAGCCGCCCGCCTTGTCGCCCCGCCAGGGGACGAGGAGCCCGCTTCGAAGCGATGTCGAGTGAGCGTCTACAGACGCTGCCCGACCACTTCCACGGATTCGCACGTATGCACATCGCCATGCGCCGCGACGTCCGCAGGCTGGCCGGCGGGGCACGCTCCGTGACGGCCGAGCAGATGGTCCCGGTCAGCACCTGATGACACCGGCTGCGTGAGGTGATCGACTGGCACCACCACAGCGAGGACGAGGTGCCGTGGCCCGAACTGCACCGTGCGATACCGATGTTCGCCGAGGCCGCGCGCACCCTCGGCGACGACCACGGGCGACTCGATGACGCCATGGACCGCGTCGACGAGGCCTTCGTACACGGTGTCCCGGCCGTCCTGATCCCCGCCGCCGACGCGTTCGGCACCATCCTGTGCCATCACCTTGCGGACCAGTAGCAACTGGCCTTCCCCGCCTTCGCGGGACTTGGCCCGCAGGCCTGTCTGTCCGTCGAACGCAGACTGCTGCGCACCGCGCCGCCGAAGGTCCTCACCCACCTGCCGGCGTGGATGCTCGACGAGGCGGACCTGACGACCGCAGGCCGGTTGGAGGCCACCATGCCGCCGCCCGTACGCCTGCTCGGCCGGACCGTACTGCGCCGGCGCTACGAGCGGACGCCGGCCGCGGCCGTCCGGCTCGCGCAGACGGCTCAGGTGTCCGACGACAAGGAGACGCAGCGATGACCCACGCCTCGGCGCTCCCCGCGCCCCCGGTGTCCAAAGCCCCGGCGCGGGAGGTGACCTCGCGCCCTATGCCGCCACCATCGCCATGGGCATGAGCGCGGGCTTCTACTTCACCGCTGCCCGCACGCTGGAATGCACAACGGCTCTGGCCTGCCTCGGCCGGGCCCTGGCACTCTGGGCCCCGTACCTGAGTCGGCGTCTGCTCCCGGCTGTTCCCCGTCTCGGAGAGCAGGCGTCCCGTACCCCCAACTCCCGGAGGACGACATTGGACGCGATCACCGGCCTTCTCGAGGGGCCCAGGGCACGCGGCGCCTTCCTGCTGAAGTCCGTGTTCAACCCGCCGTGGGCGCTGCGGATCGAGGACCGGGCGCCGATCTCGCTGGTGACGATGGTGCACGGCGAAGCCTGGGTCAGGCCCGACCGCGCCGAGCCGGTCCGGCTGCGCCCCGGCGACGTGGCGGTGATGCGCGGGCCCGACCCGTACGTCGTCTCCGACGCGCTCGACACGGCAGTGCAGATCACCGTCGGTCCCGACCAGCGGTGCAACACCCCTGCCGGGGAGGACGTCACGGAGACGATGGCCCTCGGCATGCGCACCTGGGGAGACGCGCTGGGCGAGGGTTCGGCGGTGATGCTCTCCGGCACCTACCTGGCGCCCAGCGAGATCGGCCGGCGCCTGCTGCGCACGCTGCCCGCCGCTGTCGTACGCCCCGCCGGAGAGGGCAACGACCCGCTGATCGGACTGCTCGCCGAGGAGATGGCCCGCGACGAGCCGGGCCAGGAACTCGTCCTGGACCGGCTGCTGGACCTGCTCCTGGTCAACGTACTACGCGGCTGGCTGGCCGATCCCGACTCCAGGGCACCGGCCTGGTACCGGGCCCAGAGCGATCCGGTCGTGGGTCCCGCGCTGCGGCTGCTGCACGACAGCCCCGCCCATTCGTGGACGGTCGAGTCGATCGCCCGCAAGGTCGGATTCTCCCGGGCCCAGCTCGCCCGCCGCTTCACCGCTGTCGTCGGGGAGCCGCCGATGGCCTACCTCGCCGACTGGCGGCTCGCCCTGGCCGCGGACCTGCTGCGCGAACCGGACACCACGGTGGCCATGGTGGCCCGCCAGGTCGGCTACAGCAGCGGCTTCGCCCTGAGCTCCGCCTTCAAACGAGTCCGCGGCCTCAGCCCCCAGGAATACCGAGCCCAGGCAGCGACAGGCACGGCGGGGGCCTGAGCCTGAGGTTCAACCGTCCGGCGTAGCCTCGCGCCACCGCCGGCTCCCCCTGAAGATCCTGTCCAGGACCGATCCAGCCGCGTGGCGCATCCGACGCCGCCTGCCTGGGCTCGCCATGAGCGCGCGTCGGCGTCCCACTCACCATCGTCTCGACCAGAGCGAGGACGCACCGATGACAGCCAATCCGTACCAGCAGGAGTACGGCGAGTTGGGCAGCGACACCCCCACACCGCAGCGGCCGGCCGAGCGACCGAGCAGAATCGCCGGCCGGCTGCTCGTCGTGTCGACCATCGAGATGGGTCCCATGGCCGGTCTGTTCTTCGCTTTCGACGTGTCGGTGATGCCCGGGCTGAACAGCACCAGTGACCGCACCTTCGCCACCGCGATGCAGAACTTCAACAGTGTGCTCTCCTCATCTCCTCTTCGGCCGTTCCGGTCGCCGGTCACGGCTCCAGGCGGCTGCGCAGGCCCGGCCGGAGGCGGTCGCCGTGGGCGGTGACCATGTCGTCGCACAGGCGCCAGATCTCCTCGACCGTCAGGGTCGCGGCCGTGGCCGGGTCCGCCTGCGCCGGTTCTCCCGCATGCTCGTCACCCCCAGCGGCAAGGTCGCCGCCCTCGACCCGGGCGCGGCGCGCGGCGCCCGCCGTGTCGACGGCCGGGGACGCGTACTCCTGCCCGGCCTGCACGACGCCCACGGGCACCTCTGGGGCCTCGGAGCGCTCGCCGTCCAGCTCGACCTCACGGGGACGAAGTCCCTCCAGGAGGCTGTGGACCGGCTCGCCGCCTACGCCACCGCGCACCCGGAGGTGACCTGGATCCAGGGCCGGGGCTGGAACGAGGTGATCTGGGGTCTGGGGAGGTTGCCCACCGCCCGCGACCTGGACGCCGTAGTCTCCGACCGCCCCGTATGGCTGGTGCGGGTCGACGGCCACGCGGACGTGGCCAACACCAAGGCGTCCGTCATCGCGGCGTGTCTGATGTGCCGGGGCACGTCCTCGATCGCCGCCCGCACCACCAGGTCGTTGGCGCTGAGGTAGGTGCGGTTGAGCGCCGCCGGCTGGGGCGGGAGGGAACCGACGCGGGTGGGCTGGACGCCCAGCGAGTCCACCTTGTCGCGGGTCAGCGCGGCCAGTACCTCCAGGGCGCGGGTCCCGGTGTGGCCGAATCCTATGCGCTTTAGTTGCTTGGATCTGAGTGAAAAACTCAAGAAACGCTCATGATTGTGCATGCTCGCCTCGGGTGTTGGAAGAGGAGGCCGCCCGGCGGACGCCGTCGCATCGCGCGTGGGCCGACCGGCGCTGCGGTTGCGGGACGGAGGCAGAAGGGTCGGAACCCGTGATGCGAGGAGGCGAGCGGCTGGGATGGGGCTGGTGTGGGCCCCGCCGAGGGGGAGCGGATCAAGGCCCGGCGCGCGGCCGGAGCCGGACTGTGGCCGGGGGCCGGAACGCGGTCTGTGGCGGTGGCGGCTCTCCCCGAGCCGCCACAGGCCGGCGCGCGGCCGCAGAGGGCCTCGCCCCAGCCCTTGTCGTAGACACGAGCCTCTGCGGGGACACGAGCCTCTGCGGGCATCACCTGAATGTGGCGGGCGGGCCACCCGCGCTGTGCCGGACAGCCGCGGCTGCGCCACGCTGGATGGGCGGGCTGCACGGCGCCCGTGCCGTTCCAGTCGGTGAACAAGGTGAGGCAGGTGAGGCGCCCATGGCCACCCTCGACATCCGCGACCTGCACTGTTCGGTCCACACCGACGCCGGGCCGCGCGAGATCCTTCATGGGGTCGATCTGGTTGTACGCCAGGGCGAGACCCACGCCATCATGGGTCCCAACGGCTCCGGCAAGACCACCCTCGCCTACGCGCTCGCCGGGCACCCGAAATATCTGGTCACCTCCGGCAGCGTCACCCTGGACGGCGAGGATGTGCTCGCGATGAAGGTCGACGAGCGGGCGCGGGCCGGGATCTTCCTCGCCATGCAGTACCCCGTCGAGGTTCCCGGCGTAACCATGTTCAACTTCCTGCGCAGCGCCGCCACCGCTGTCCGCGGTGAGGCCCCCAGGCTGCGCACCTGGCTCAAGGAGGTACGCGAGGCGATGGAACGCCTCCAGATCGATCCCGCCTTCGCCGAGCGCAACGTCAACGAGGGCTTCTCCGGAGGGGAGAAGAAACGCCACGAGATCCTCCAGCTCGAGTTGCTCAAGCCGAAGATCGCGATCTTGGACGAGACCGACTCCGGTCTGGACGTCGACGCGCTGCGGGTCGTCGCCGAGGGCGTCAACCGCGTCCGCGTCACGGGACAGGTGGCCACCTTGCTGATCACGCACTACACACGCATCCTGCGCTACGTCCACCCCGACCACGTCCACGTCTTCGCCGACGGTCGCATCGCCGACTCCGGCGGCCCCGAACTCGCCGACCGGCTGGAGGACGAAGGCTACGAGGCCTACGTGAAGGGCACGGCGCAAGGCTGAACAACACAATCCGCCCCGTGCCCCCGGCGGCGGCCCAGCCTTGGGAGCTTTCTCACGGGAGTCCTGCCAGTCTCGGCCGCCCGGCGCACGGGAAGTGGGTCTGCGCACCAGCAGGTCCGCCTATACGCACGACGCCCCAGGAGCTGGGGGCTTTCGCGCGAGTTCCGTCTCGATGAGACGGTTCAGATGCCGGCGGGCGTCCTCCGTCGTCAGCGGGGGCGTCTGCCGCAGGTGCTGCAGGGCCAGGCCGTCGGCGAGGGCGGCGAAGCGGACCGTGACGTCGTCGAGGTCGTCGCAGGTGAACTCGCCCTCGGCGACGCCCCGTTCGATCAGGTGGCGGATCTGGTGGCGCCAGGCCTCGTAGCGCTGGGCCTGGCCGCGGGCGAAGGTCTCGTCCGCACCCTGCTCCCCCACGTTCCAGGGGTCGAACCACATGCGCCAGTCCCGGTCGGTGTCCTCGGCCAGCCCGCACAGCAGGGGCCATGACCGGAGGGCGTGACCGACCTCGAGCACCTCGCGATCCGTCACGCCCGCGACGACGGGGCACCCCCAGTTTATTTCTCTCGCGAGCGAGATATCTTGGGAGAGGCCGGGCCGATGTGTAAGCACCGCACGCCCGGAGGTCTCGCACGTATGGAGGATTGCCGTGGCCCTGCCCGCTCTGTCACCGCCCGACTCGTCGCCGCAGGCGACTGCTCCGGCGCGGCATCGCTTGTCCGGCCGGGCCGTCGTCAGCTGGCTGACGAGTACCGACCACAAGAGGATCGGCACCCTCTACCTGGCCACCTCGTTCGCGTTCTTCTGCTTCGGTGGCCTGTTGGCACTGCTCATGCGCGCCGAGTTGGCCCGTCCGGGCACACAGCTGATCTCGAACGAGCAGTTCAACCAGGCCTTCACGATGCACGGCACCGTGATGCTGTTCATGTTCGCCACGCCCATCTTCTCCGGCTTCGCGAACTGGATCATGCCGCTGCAGATCGGCGCGCCCGACGTGGCGTTCCCGAGGCTCAATATGCTTGCCTACTGGTTGTACCTGTTCGGCTCGCTGATCGCGGTGGGCGGCTTCCTTACGCCGCAGGGCGCCGCCGACTTCGGATGGTTCGCCTACAGCCCGCTGTCCGACACGATCCACTCGCCGGGTGTCGGCAGTGACATGTGGATCATGGGTCTGGCGATGCAGGGCTTCGGCACCATCCTCGGCTCGGTCAACTTCATCACCACGATCGTCTGCATGCGCGCCCCGGGCATGACCATGTTCCGCATGCCGATCTTCACGTGGAACGTGCTGCTCACCAGCGTGCTGGTGCTGCTCGCCTTCCCCGTGCTTGCCGCCGCGCTCTTCGCGCTCGAATTCGACCGGAAGTTCGGCGCCCAGATCTTCGCTCCCTCCAACGGCGGGGCGCTGCTGTGGCAGCACCTCTTCTGGTTCTTCGGCCACCCGGAGGTGTACATCCTGGCGCTGCCCTTCTTCGGCATCGTGTCCGAGGTGGTCCCCGTCTTCTCCCGTAAGCCGATCTTCGGCTACATGGGGCTGATCGGCGCGACCATCGCGATCGCGGGTCTGTCGGTGACGGTGTGGGCACATCACATGTATGCGACAGGTGGTGTGCTGCTCCCGTTCTTCTCCTTCATGACCTTCCTGATCGCGATTCCGACTGGTGTGAAGTTCTTCAACTGGATCGGCACCATGTGGAAGGGGTCCCTGAGCTTCGAGACGCCGATGCTGTGGTCCATGGGCTTCATGGTCACCTTCCTGTTCGGTGGTCTGACCGGTGTGATCCTGGCCTCGCCACCGCTGGACTTCCACGTCACGGACTCGTACTTCGTGGTGGCGCACTTCCACTACGTCGTCTTCGGCACCGTGGTGTTCGCGATGTTCGCCGGATTCCACTTCTGGTGGCCGAAGTTCACCGGCAAGCTGCTCGACGAACGTCTCGGCAAGATCACCTTCTGGACCCTGTTCATCGGCTTCCACGGCACCTTCCTGGTCCAGCACTGGCTGGGCGCCGAAGGCATGCCACGCCGGTACGCCGACTACCTGGCGGCCGACGGCTTCACCGCCCTGAACACGGTGTCGACGATCTTCTCCTTCCTGCTCGGTCTGTCGATCCTGCCGTTCTTCTACAACGTCTGGAAGACCGCCAGGCACGGCCAGGAGATCACCGTCAACGATCCGTGGGGCTGGGGCCGTTCGCTGGAGTGGGCGACCTCCTGTCCCCCGCCGCGGCACAACTTCGAGAAGCTGCCGCGCATACGGAACGAGTCACCCGCCTTCGGCCTCTCCCACCCCGAGATCGCCTTCAGCGACGACAGCGAGGAGGAGCGGGCGACGGCCACCGGTCGGCGCTGAGCAGGCCGGTCCCCCCTTCGAACATTCAGGAGCCGTCCATGGACGCCAGCCATGAAGCCGCCCTCGGCCTGCACCAGATCGAGGGCTACCTCTACCAGGAGGCCAACCGCCGTGAGGCGCACCGCAAGGCACGGGACTTCGCCTGGGACCTGCCCGGCCTCACCACGGACCAACGCCTCATGATCGAGGAGGCGTACGCCCGCGATCAGGTGGAGAACGCCCGCCAGGTCACCCACCACATCGCGGAACGCATACAGCAGATCGAGACCCGCTACGCGGCACGCCACCGCCGCTTCACGCGGGAGGCGGCCATCGCCATGGCCGTTGTCACCCTCGGGCTGATCGGGCTCTGCATCGCGGTGATCCTCGGCTCGGCGGCGGGAGCCGCCTGACGTCACCCAGCCGGTCCCTCAACCGGCGTCCGCCTCCAGGAACACCAGGATCTTGCGCAGGGCGTCCGCCACCCCCGCGCGTTCCTTGGGCTCCAGAACGGAGAGCACGTCCCGTTCCAGAGTGAAGTGCCGTTCCACCGCGCGGTCGAAACTCGCCCGGCCCTCCTCCGACAGACGGACCAGAGTGCTTCTGCCGTCGACGGGGGAGGGATCGCGCTCGATCCAGCCTTCCCGCTCCAGCCGGTTGAGCCTGCCCGTGAGGCCGGCGGAGGACACAATCAGCGCCTGGCGCAGTTGCCCGGGCGTCAGCGCGTAGGGAGGGCCGCCGCGGCGCAATGCCTGCAGCAGGTCGAAGTCCCCGACATTGGCAATGGGCATGCCGCCCTGTCGGCGCAGCCCCGACGCGAACAGGTCTTCCAGCAGCCGAGCCGCACGCAGCAGGCGAGCGATGACCTCGCTGGACGACACGTCCAGTTCCGGCCACTCACTGCGCCACTCGGCCAGCATCGCGTCCACGCTGTCGCTGTCGCCGCCGGCTTCGATCTCCTCGTCCTCACCCATCGCGGGCACAGCCTATCGGCAGCACCACCGAGCACGGTCTTCACCGGGGCAGTGCCCCCCTTTACGTCGGCCCTGGGAGGCGCACCCTGGAGCGCGGTTCGAGTGGCCGTGGCGACCGCCGACTGAGGACATGATGATGACGACGCCGATGTCGGACTTCTTCAAGAATGCAGTGGGACCGGAGATCCCCGCATTGTTGACCAGGACGTCAATGCCGCCGAGGGTGCGCACCGCGGCCTCGACGAAGTTTTCGACAGCGCGCCGGTCCTACACGTCGCAGACCGTCCCGGTGATGCGGGGATTATCCCTGAGTGATGTTGCCCTGGTGGGTTGCCGTGCCGGTGAGCAGGGTCAGCCAGCTCACTCCGGGAGTACCGCATGCGCCACGAACCCCTGCCGTCTCCACTGAGCGACATGAGGCCGACCGGGTGACGATGGACGTGTACTGACGTGACCACGCTACTGACAGGAGGAGGTAGGTGTCATGACATCTCCTTCCGGTTCCGCATCTCCTTCCGAGTCGCCGGGCCCCGTTCCCACGCGCGGCACCGAGCAACAAGAGGGGCCCCTGGCCGCAGGCATGGCTGCCCTGGCGAACATGGGCTGGCAGATCCTGCTCACCATGGGCCTTGCCAGCATCGCCCTGGGCGTCGTCGCCTTGGTCTGGCCGGGCGCGACGCTGCGGGTCGCCGGCGTGCTCTTCGGCATCTATTTGCTGGTCACCGGTGTCTTCCAGCTGGCCGGCGCCTTCGGCACGCATGTGCCCCGGCATCTTCGCGTACTGCACTTCATCACCGGTGCGGTCTCCATCCTGCTGGGGCTGATCTCCTTCCGGGGCACCCTGGAGTCGATTCTGCTGCTCGCCCTGTGGATCGGCTTCAGCTGGCTGCTGCGCGGCACCACTGAGACAGCTGCGGCGGCCTCCGCTCAGGAGATGCCGGCACGCGGCTGGCACGTGGCCTTCGGCATCATCGGATCGCTGGCGGGTGTCGTGATGATCATCATGCCGTTCGCCTCGATCGCGACACTGACCCTGGTCGTGGGCGTCATGGCCATAGTTCTGGGCCTGACCGAGATAGTCCGCGCCATCAGGACGCGCATCGAGATCGGCCATCTCGCTGCTGGCACGGCCACCCAGCGGCGGCCCCTGTTCCACGCCCGTCCGCACCCCCAGCACTGACCGACGGAGCCGAACCGGACGGCTGCCGCGTGAGCGGCGGGCGACGGTGCCGACGCTTCCCGATTCTCGATCCGCCCAAAGCCTCAAACGGGCTGGAGGCCCTGAGGGCTGCCGGGCCGTGCTCGACTGCCCTCAGGGCCATGAGTCCGGCGGACGAGAGCTGAGCAACCGAACCAACCGGCCGCCACCGTTTCGAGTCCGCGGCGAACGTGCGGCTGTCTCAGTCTGGCAGTTGGGGCATGGCTCGTGTCCGCCCTCGCCATTGACCACGCTCCCCCAGCCCCGGCACTCCTCACAGCCGCGGGCGCGGACCGGCTCGGCGTGGGGATGCGTGGCGCCCGCGGCCCGCGACGAGGGCAGCGACGGCCTTCCGGGGTGAGGCCGACGACGCCCGCCACAACCGAGTCGGCACGGCCTACCCGCGGCCAACGCGTTCGTCGACTGGGACACCCACGACATCACCTACAGCAGCACCGGCCACCTGCCACCGGCCCTGCTGCGGAGTGACGGCACCGCCGAGTTCCTGGCCCACCATTGCGGAGCCGACGCCGAAACCCTCGCCGATGCCCTACTGGCCGACCCTGGTAGCCGGCTCCACGTCGGGACGATCTCCAGGCCACGGACACGGTCTACGCGGCGGGGCAGCGCCAACCGCGGCTCTTCGCCGGTCAGCGACGGAGGGCACCAAAGCGACGACACGGCGTGTCACCCGCATAGGTGACGCCGCCGATCGGCTCGGGCGGCATGGCGCGCAGCCGCATCGAGGCCGTCCTCACCGTCCGTCCCCTGGAACGAGTTCAGGTCTACAGACCCACCCGCTCTCGGTCGACGATCCCACAAGCGCCCACCACGGCGCCGACCGTGTAGCAGGCTGCACCGACGCGGTCGGCGACAGCATCCTCGGAGACCACCTGCGCTCCGGCACACACGTCACCTGCATCGGCGGACGACCAGACGCACCCCATTGGCACGCGCGTGGTGCGCCTCGACGCCATGCCGGCAGGACACGCTCACGCCCGGGACAACGACCACCAGGTGACGTTCTCCGAACGCCTGGATCCCCGCTACCGCAGCCTTCAAACGGCGCGGTAGGCGGGAATCGCCCTGTTCACGGGGACGACGGCGTCAGAGTTCGGCCGCCGCTGTCAGGCCCTCCAGCACCGCTTCCTCCACGGTGCGGGGGGTGACGCAGTCCCCGGCGGTAAAGACACGGTCGGCCGGGACGCCGAGGGCGACGGGGTCGAGGTCGTTGACCGGGTCGTGACCCTGTGCGAGGACGGTGCCCGCCACCCCTTCGAGCAGCACCGGCTCCTCGGTGAGGGTGTGCTGGAGATACACGGTGTCGCTGTCGGCGCCGTAGAGCCGCACGTTGGGCACGATCTCGATCCGTGCCCGTGCCGCCTGAGCCAACATGGCGGCACGTACGTACTGCTGCAGGTGCTCGCCGGCCGCGAAGCCCGTGACGCACAGCGTCACCTTCCTTCGTTGGCTTGCGAGTTGGAGAGCGACTCCCAGGCCGATCCAGTCGCCGCGCCAGTCCGCCACCACGATCCGTCCGCGCGGCACCTCGCCGCCACGGATCACCGACCACGCATCGAACACCACGGGATCGTCGATCAGCTCCAGCCGTGGGCGGCGGGGGCGCGCGCCGGTCGCGAGCACCACGGCGTCCGGCGCCGCGGCGGCAAGGGCTGGGCCGTCCATCCGTGAGCCCACGAGGATGCGGGCTCCCGCACGTCGAGCCTCGCCCTCGAGATTGGTGACCGCGCCGCCGAACTCGGCGCGGCCGGGCAGCAGTTGCGCGAGAAGCACCTGGCCGCCGACGCGTCGTCCCGCCTCGTGCAGTTCCACCTCGTGGCCCCGCGCTGCGGCCACGGCCGCGGCCTTCAGGCCGGCGGGTCCGCCGCCGACCACCAGCACCTTCTTGCGCCGTGTGATCGTCGGCAGTACTCCGAAGCGACGCTCCCGGCCGGTCTCCGGGTGCTGGATGCAGGAGATCGGGTAGCCGAGCTGGAAGTGGCCGATGCAGGCCTGGTTGCAGCCGATGCAGGCGCGGATCTCCTCGGCGCGGTCGTCCGCGGCCTTGGCCGGCAGGTCCGGATCGCAGATCAGGGCCCTGGTCATCGCGCACACGTCCGCCTGACCGCCTGCGACGATCTGCTCTGCTTCCTGAGGCTGGTTGATCCGCCCGGCCACCATCACGGGAACGCCGACGACGGCGCGCACCTTGGCGGCGAGTGGCGCGGTGTAGCCGGCGGGCTGGAACATGGGCGGGGCGATGTGCTGGGCCCCGGACAAGCTGGACGAGCTACCCGCACACACCGAGACATAGTCGACGAGTCCCTCGGCGTCGAGCTCGGCGACGGACTGAAGCACCAGCTCGCTGCTGAGGCCGTCATGGCTCAGCTCGTCGCCGGAAATGCGCAGGCCGACCACGAAGCCGTCTCCTGCTTCCTTCCGGGCGCTGCGCAGCGCCGCGCGCAGGAACCGTATACGACCCTGCCGGTCGCCGCCCCAGCCGTCGTTGCGGACGTTCACCTCAGGGTTGAGGAACTGCGCCGGCAGGTAGCCGTGACTGGCGACGATCTCTACGCCGTCGAGCCCGGCCTGGCGCAACCGGCGGGCTGCCTGGCCGTAACCGTCGAGGACTTCGCGGATCTCGGCCTCGGTCATGGCGCGCGGCATGACGTGAAAACGCTCGCTCGGCGTTGCGGAGGGCGCCCAGGCGACCGGTGCGCTGCCGTCCTTGGACTCCAGGATCTCCCGGCCGGGATGGAAGAGCTGGCCGAAGACTTTCGCTCCGTGCCGGTGCACCGCCTGCGCGAGCCTGGCATAGCCGGGGACACAGTCGTCGTCGGTGGCCATGAGCACGTGGGTGGTGTAGCGGGCAGACTCGTGCACGCCCGAGACCTGGAGCACGATCAGACCCACACCGCCTTTCGCGCGGGCTTCGTGGTAGGCGATCAGTTCCTCGGTGACCTCGCCGTCCCTGACCAGGACCGTGTCGTGGCCCGAGGACAGGATCCGGTTGCGTACTGTCAACTTGCCTATCTGCAGCGGGCTGAACAGGTGCGGGAACCGCACTCCCATGGAATGTCCTCTCCGAAGCCTAGGCGCATACGCCGAGCAGGACGCGCGCGGTGCCGAGCATCATCTCGGCGTAACGTTCGGCGCTGAGCCCGGATCCGGACGCCACTGCCATTTCGCAGCCGTCGACCAGAGCCACCAGCGACCCGATGGCGAGGTCGGCCGGGACGGCGGGGTCGAACTCCTTGTTCCGCAGGCCTTGGTGGACGATCTCGCCAATCAGCGCCTGCCACTCGGCATGGACCCGGTGCACGCCCTCGCGCAGTTCCTCGCGGCGGGAGGCGCTCGCGCAGAACTCGGTCCAGGTGGCGCAGCGCCGGTTCAGTGTGGGATCGGTGGTGAGTGCCGTGACGAGCAGTTCGAAGCGGCGCCAGGCACTGATCGCGTCCGCGGCGGCCGCCCGCCAGCGTTCGATCAGATCGTCGATCGACCAGGCGAAGGCCTCACGGAAGAGGGTGTCACGGGTCTCGAAGTAGTGCTGCAGCGCGCCGATGGACACACCGGAGGTCGTGGCGACGTCGCGCAACCGGCCTGCGTCAAAGCCCCGTTCAGCCAGTACCTCGGCGGCCGCGCGCAGGATGCGCTCCCTCTGCTCGTCCATTGCTGCTCCCGTTGCTCAAGCTCTCGTCGTCCCGCCTTGGGCATTCATTAATAACGTATTATTGCCCTTCTGAACAGACAACGTGGCTTGGCCGGCCAAGACGGCCCCGACCGGCTTCTCGCTGAGATCGGGGCAGGGCGGGGGCGGTGTTGAATATGGCCCCATGAGCGAGAGCGGGCGTGCGGCGAGCCGGACGGCGGTGCTGGTCTGCCAAGGGCGCGGCCGCGGATGGGAGGGCTGCCACAGGCCAGTTCGCGGATCCGGTGGCGGTGGAGCTGCTGCGCCTCGTCGGCTGCGCCGCCTGACCACCTCCGCCTTCGGCACCCTCATGAGCCTGGAACCCTCCATCGCCATGCTCATCGGCGTCCTCGTGCTCGACCAGAAACCCGGCCTGGCACCGGCAGTCGGCATCGCCTTCGTGGTCGTCGCCGGCATCGGCGCCACCCTCACGGGCGCCCGCCCGACGGCGACACCGGCGACCACCACGCTGCCCGGGGCACAGGCCTGCATCCGGGAAGCGTCCTGAGCAAACCCAGGCTCGGCACGCGTCGGCCGGCCGACCGACCGGGCCGACAAGACAGTGGCGGGGCCTTCAGCCCAAGCTCCTGACTTGTTCCATCGAGCCCAGACGCGCGGTCTGCAGCCGTAGCGTCCAGGGTGCCGGTCGGCACGGGCCCGCAGTGTTCCTTGCCGCCCCGCGCGGGCCGGCTCACTGATAGCGTGCCGCCGCCGGCCGGCACCCGCGCGGTGTGGCTCGACAGAGGCATGAAGGTGACACGGTGACTTCAAGTCAGGATGCCCACCGCACTCTCCTCCCTGTCTCAGCAAGTGCGATGAACCCACCAGAAACACCTGAGGGGTCAACAGTGTCCGAAGCCCGTGACCAGCACCTGGAGAATGTTCCGACAGCTCGGGAAACCGGCGGACGGCAGAGGGCCTGGGCCGGACACACCGCCGCGGTACTGGCCTTCGTCTTCGGCCTGTTCAGTTTCTACTGGGCGGCCGGAGGCACCTTCGGCCTCGACACCCTCGGCGGCACGATCCAGCGGATGGCCGGACGACGGGACCCCGGATTCATCGCCGTCGTCTGGATCACCGGCGCACTCAAAATCGCGGGCGCCCTCTTCTCGCTGTCGCTCGTCCGGCCGTGGGGCCGCGTCGTCCCCCGCCCACTGATGCTCACCGCGGGCTGGGGCGGAGCAGCACTGCTGACCGTCTACGGGGCCCTGCAGGTCGGCAGCCTGCTCCTCGTGGCGCTCGGCGCGCTCACCCCGTCCAACCCCGTCGAGTGGAAGCCTCTGCTGTGGCGCCTGTTCGTCTGGGACATGTCGTTCCTGGTCTGGGGAATCCTGCTCTGCCTCGCCACCCGGACCTATGCGATGAACCATCCGCAGCGCCCGGGCACGTAAGACATCGGTGGCAGGTCTTCGGGGCGTTCGGGTGTTCCGGCTGCGGTGCGACCGCTCAGCTCCACAAAAGTTCTCGGACAGGGCGTGGACACCGTGCGCTGCGATGCGGTCACTTTCTGCGATGCACGCGAGCACCGGGGTGGCTGCCAGCAGGCGGCGGCTGGAGCCGCCGACCAGCCCGCTGAAGACGATCACGTAGTCCACGCACGGGCACAGCAGGACCAGAAGCATCCCCACCCAGCCTGCGCTGTTCTGTCATGAGGTGACGGTGCCGGGCGGCGCGGCGGTGGGCGGATGCGGTCGGCTGCCTCCGGGTGGTGGCGGCGTGCTGCCGGGCTTGGTCGTGGCGCGGGCGGCGCGCTGGTGGAGGAGCGCGGCCCGCCCCCTGGGGAGACGTTCCGCAAGACCGGTTTTGACCAGGCCATATCCGCCGCTCTCTCCCCGCGGCGGAGACCGCGGCTATCCACGATCCCAGCAAGGTCCTCGAAGCGGCGCGGCAGGCGCCCAACCTCGCACCGCACGGCCTTGCGCTCGCTAAGGGCATCATTCATAGGTGAGTTGAAGGTCGGCCATCACCACCTCTGAGTCGACCAGGGCCCGGATCGGCAGACGCGGGCCGGTGGGACCGGCCCGCGTCGGGTCAGCGCACGGTGACGGGCTTCGTGGTGGCCGTGCCGTTGGTCCAGCCGTTGCGGTGGACAGTGATCGTGACCGTGATCTTCTGGCCACGGTCGGCCTTCACCAGGACGTAGGTGGACTTGGTCGCGCCGCTGATGGACTTGCCGTTGCGCCTCCACTGGTATGTGTAGGAAGTGGCGGACGGCGACCAAGTGCCACGGGCAGCCGTCAGCTTGTAGCCGACCTTGACGGAACCGGAGATCGACGGCGCGGTGGTGGCCTGGAGGGCGGGGCCGACCGCGACCTTCAGCGCAGGTGAGGTGGAAGCAACGGAGCCCGCGCCGTTGCTGACCGTGACCCGGCAGGACACCTTGTGGGCGTAGTCCGCAGAGGTGAGGGCGCGGGTCTTGGCGGTGGCGCCGGAGATGACCACGCCGTCGCGCAGCCAGGACCAGGTGGCCTTGGTGTTGGTGCCGTTCCAGGCGGCGGAGCAGGTGAGGGTGGAGCCGGTTCGAACCGTTCCGCTCATCGCCGCGTTGGTGGTGATCTGTGGCTTGGTCAGCAGGGTCTGCGACTGGGACCACACCTGGGAGTTGTAGCCGCCGCTGCCGGTGTACTCGGCCTTGCGCCACAGCACCGTGGCCCGGCCGTCCGGTCCGGCAGCCACCTCGCCGGCCAGGGCGTAGGTGTTGGGGACGGCGGCGACGGGCGTGCTGTTCAGGGCGGTGGCCTTGCTCCAGGTACCGTCGGCGCGCACCGCCCACTCAAGGTAGTTGTCGTCGCCGTTGTCGATACTCCGCACCTGTGGCCACACGACCTGCACGGTTCCGTCAGCGCCGATGGAGGCATCCACCTGCCCATTGACGTAGCCGGTGGACAACGTCTTCGGCGCAGACCAGGTACCGGTGCTCGCGGTGCGGGTCACGGTCTGCACAACGGGGGTACCGGCGGTGCGGCTCCAGCCCGCCCACACATAGGTGACGTCACCATTGGGCGCGGCCAGCGGTTCGCTGCCGTCGCTGAAGTCGATGGCGGAAACTGCGGTCTGAGCGGCACCCCAACTGCCCGAAGGAGCGGTACGGATGGCGGATTTGAGGTCGTCAGCACCGTTGCGCCACAGCACGGTGGTGGCATTCTTGGCGTCCATCGCCACCTGTACGTTGCTGGACGTGGCGTCGGTGCCGGGCAGCACGGAGGTGCCGCTCCAACTCGTCTGGGCCGAGGCGCGGGTGGCAGTGGAGACCGTGTGCTCGTCGGTGAAGCGGTTGAGTTCATCCCAGACCGCGGTGGCGGCGCCGCCGGGGGCCACCGCGAGGTCGAGGCTCCAGATGGGTCCGGTGGCGGTGAAGCCCAGCGTCCGGGGTGCGGACCACGCCCCGTCGCCGGGGGCAAGGGTGGCGGTCCTCACGTCGTAGTTCCGGTACCCATCGCCCTGGTCCCATACGGCGGTGAAGGTGCCGTCAGCCGCCGCGGCCAGGCGGGGCGCGGACATGTCCAGGCCGTTCCAGGCGGCGAGCGTGGCCGGGGCGGACCAGGCTGCCGTCGCCGGGTTCCAGCCGGCGGCCAGGGCGACCAGCGAGCCGTCCGCTCCACTGCCGTCCAGCCAGCTCACCACGGCCCGCCCGTCGGCACTCACGGCAAGGACGGCCGCGGCGTTCTTGTCACGCCCGGTCGCCAAGGTGTGCGGCGCACTCCAGGTCGCGCTGCCGGCAGGCCGGACGACGGTCCGGAAGTCCCAACCGGTGGCCCGGGCGGCCTTGTCCCGCCACAACGCGAACGCGGTGCCGTCACCGGCCTCCTGGACATCGATGAGAGTCTGCTGGCCGTCCGCTCCGGTCAGGGCGACGGCGGTGCTCCATGGCCCCGCCGATGCCGTGTACCCGGCGGCGGTCGAGGGAAGGGTGGTGCCCAACGAGACCGCGGCAACGGTGGCGGCGATCGCCACCGTGGCAGTCTTCGGTCTGCGTTTCTTCAGTGCCATTACGGCTCCTGTCTCAGGCGAGCGCGTCTTGCGCCCGGCATGCTCGCGCACATCGGAGCGAGGGGGGCGCAGCACCGGCGGAAGGCAAAAGGCGTAGATGCCCTCATGCGGATCACGACGCCGCCGCTCCCGCGCCGTGGTCATGATGACAGGACGGAGTAACGGACCATGCTGCCGGGTGCCGGCAATCTTGTGCGGACCAAGCTGCGCGCTCCGCTCAGCGCACCACCGCCGTGGTGACCGGTCCCGCGAACCCGCCGCGGGAGCGCCCGGCGACCGGACCCACGCCGACTTCGCCGCCCTCGGGGACATCGGCGTGCCCCCTTTTTCGTGGTCGGTGGTGTGGTCGGCGTCGTTGGCTGGTCCGGCTCGTAAGTGCGGCGCCTGGCAGGAGTGCGCCGCACCGTATGGGAGGGGTGGGACGGGCGATGACGGACGTGGACGCGGGCGGCGGTGACCTGTTCCTCGGGGAGTTCCAGGAGCTGGAACACGGACGCCCTGACGGGCCTGCACTCCGTGAATCCGTCCGTGACCAAGCTTCCCCGGACGAGGAGAAACTCGTGCGCTGCCTCCGTTCAGGATCGGCGCTTGCACTCACCGGTGCACGGGTCTACGACGTGCTGAGCAGCGGCAGGGAGCTCATCGGCGCGTTGGAGTTGCGTGCCGATGGCGAGTGGTTCCGGTACTCAGACCTCGTCCACTACGTCGAGCGCTACCACGTCTCGCCAGACGAGGCGTTCGTCGACCACGCACGCGCACAGGAGCTCGATGCTGAGCCCGCTCCCGCCGGGCCCCGACACCGGAGCCGGCACGCCGACGTGGCTGGCCACGTCGGCGGACGTCGAGGGCGTCACCGGCCGGTTCCTCGTCAAGCGCCGGGAAGTCGAGACCGCGCCGCACACCACCGACGTCGAACGCTGCGACCGGCTCTGGAACGAGAGCGCGCGCCTCACCGGTCTTCCCCGGAGCATGTAGCGATGGTCTCCTCCAGCGAGACATCGAGCGGGGCGGGCTCTATTCCGAAGGCCTCGGTCGCGGCGGAGGAATCCACCACGAACGGCTTGCGGAACTGGTACTGGGTCTCGCGGAGTTCGCGAATGACCGGATTGCCCAGTCCGCCGAGCCAGAGCACTGCCGCGGGCATGGTGGACAACCGCGGCGGGGGCGCGTCGGCCAGTGCACAGGCGCGGGTGATGATGTCGCGGATGGAGACCGGCGCGGCGGTCGGCGCGTGCCAGGCGCGACCCCACGCGTTTTCGTCCGCCGCGACGGCGACCAGTGTGCGCGCCACGTCGCCGACGTAGGTCCAACTGTGCGGCGCGTCCAAGGCCGCGGGCACACTCACGCGCACTCCCGCCAGCGCCTTGGGCAGGACAGCCATGGTGAGCAGCGACTGGGTACCGGCCCCGAGGTAGTCCGAGGAACGGACCTCCGTGGTGCGGACGTGGCCGGCTTCGTACGCGGCGAGCGCGTCGGCCCACATCTGAGCCCGGACACGGCCCTTCGCGCCGGTCGCCAACAGCGGGTGCCGCTCGGTCATGGCGCCGGTCACCGGACCGTAGCCGTAGAGGTTGCCCGCGCTCACCAGCACAGCGCCGCTGGTACGGGCGGCTTCGAGGAAGGCCGCCGCCAGCGGCGGCCACTCGACGGGCCACCGGTGGTAGGGCGGGCCGGCACAGTTGTAGAGCACGGTCGCGCCCGCACAGAGCCGGCCGAGCGCCGAGGCGTCGGTCGCATCGGCGGCCACCCGCTCGACGGCCGGGTGGTCGGGGCCGGTACCGCGCCGCGTCACCACGCGGACCTGTTCCCCTTGGTCGGCGAGCAGGCGAGCGGTGGCTGACCCGACCGGCCCGGCACCGACGATGACGTGCAGAGACATGAGATGACCCCGGATGTGTGTATGGCGTTCTCTTGAGAGAACACTGTTCTCTCAATCTATTTGCACCACGGGCGGACCGCCTGTCAAGAACACTGTTCATTCTTCGGTCGACCGTTCTCCTCACCGTGCGAGAATGCAGTCATGTCGATGCCATCACTGCGGGCGCGGGTCCGTGCCGAGATTGCCGAGGAGATCCGCGCGATCGCCAAGCGGCACCTGGCCGCGGACGGCGCGAACCTGTCTCTGCGGGCCGTGGCGAGGGACGTCGGGCTGGTCCCCTCGGCGCTCTACCGTTACTTCCCGAACCGCGATGCGTTGCTGACCGCGCTGATCACGGACGCCTATGCGGCGCTCGCAGCGGCCGCGAAGGCCTCGGAAGCCGCCATACCTCGCCACGACCTGACGGCCCGGCTCCTGGCACTCGGCCACGGGGTGCGCTCGTGGGCCCTGGACCACCCTGCCGAATACGCCCTGATCTACGGCAGTCCGGTACCGAGCTACGAGGCTCCGCCGGAAACCACAGGGCCGGCATCAGAGGTCGTGATGGCCCTGATCGGCATTCTGTTCGACGCTGCCGGGCACGGGCTGCGCCCGGCAGCGCCCCGGCCGCTGCCCGCCGCGATCCGCGCGGAGTTGCGTCGGCGGCTGGACCAGAGCCCCATGCCGAAGCCCACGTGGACCGAACCGGCACCCGAGGTGGTCATCGCCACCGCTTTCACGCTGTGGACCCAGCTGTTCGGCCTGGTCAGCTTCGAGGTCTTCGGGCGGCTCGACGACTTGATCGAGGAACGGCGGGAGTACTTCGAGTACCAGATGCTGGTGATCGCCGACTTCGCCGGACTCGCTACGGTCGCCGCCCCCTCCCCCGGCGACGGGTAAGGGACATGGAACATGTGGTAGCAGTGCGGGCAACTCCTCCCGTCGTCGCGGTCATGGGCGGCTCCGGCAGGGAGGGCCGGAATGGCCGCCCCGCCGACGAGGACGCCCGACGCCCGCTCGTGACTCCTTGACGGTCCCGCCGCTCCCGACTCCCGCGAACGACCCAATGACTTCAGTAACGATGAGCCGGACTCCGTTCGGGTGACCGGTTGCGGGCGGTGGCGGCGGGAATGCGAAGCTGCCCGGTACTGCGGCCAGCTTCGCATTCCCGCCGCCAGTCAGGCGTTTGGCGTCACGGTGCACACCTGCGGAACACCCGGGGTACCGTGCGGTGCTCCGGTCACGATCAGCAGTGCCCCGTTGAGCACTCCGCTTATTGAGCAATCAGCTTGGCCAAGGTGAACCGGCCTTCGGTCGTCGCATGCTCCCGCAGGATCCGGGCGCGAACCTGCCGCTTCCCCCACGGCAGGGCGTGTGCGGCAGCGGCGCACGCCGTATCCGTGAACGAACTCGCTGGCCGTGCCCTCCTGTCGGCGTCGGGTCAACCGTGACCCACTTTGGCCGCGTGAGTTCGCCGTCAGTGGGCCGGAGTTCGACCGTCGCCGAGACCTCCACTCGGGAACGGACCGCAGAACGGGCCTGCCACTCAGACGTCTGCAGCTCGGCGCGGACGCGGACTTGCCTTCCCGGAGTTCTCGTGGGGAAAGACCCACGTTCCGAGCGCTTACGGGAGCGTCCCGCGCGTCACCTGCCGGAGCTGAACCAGCGGTGCAGGGCTTCGTGCACGCTGTCGGGCAGTGCACTGAGCTCCTCAATCGCCTCCCGGTCTCCTGGCCAGGGGGCGATCCCCGCCGCGGTCAGCGCCGCAAGGAGGTCCAGCCGCCGCAGGTCACGAGGATCGACGCGGCAAGCAGTGCGGGCTGCAGAAGTGGGCGGGGCCAGCAGGAAGTCATGCTCCGCGGCACGGTCCCACACTCGATCGGCTGACGCGGTGAAAGTCTGCATGATCTAACTCCGTTCTGTGTGCGCTTCCTTTTCACGGCCGCGCGGTCCCCGCGGGCCGAGTCCTGCGGCTTCCTTCTCTACGGGCCTTGACCTTCTGGCGCGGCGGGCAGATCGATTCGCCGACCGACGGCAGCCACCTCTTCGGCTCGTTGCAATGATCGGCACCAGGGACAGTCCGCTCCCGCGTGGTCCTCGCGTCGGCCGCCGTCCAGGAAGCAGGCGGCCACCGGCTCAGCGGGGCCGGATCCGAACTCGTCTCGCACCACAGGGTCATTGCGCATGCCAGACCAACCCCGTACAGCCGAACCCCGTTGCGGGCCACCATCACCCGCAGACCAGGCCGTAACCGCCAGGGCACTTCGTCCCAGCAGGGAATCGGATGTGTCTCGCCCAGCCTGTCGGTGACCAGCACGCATCGCATCCGTGCTACGGCACCCGGCGGCGCCGTCACAGCAGGGTGGCCGCCCACCCGCCAGCCGTGGAGCGAATTGCAGACCGCAACGTACGAGAACGCGTGGCGCGCCTGACGCGACATCGCCCGCACCGTCCAAGCCGCCGTTACCGAGTACGCGAAGGCGCTGATCGTGGACCGGCTCGCGGAGGCCGGGCTGGTCAAGCGGCGAGGACGGAGCCGAACGGATTCCACTCATGTGCTGGCAGCGGTGCCATGCCTCAATCGGGCTGAACTGGTAGCCGAGACGCTGCGCTGTGCTCTGGAGGAGCTCGCGCTGCAGGGCGAGACGTGGCTGGCCGCGCTCGTCCAACATGCTCGGCCGGCACTCCTTCCTGCTGCCCGAGATGCCCGGCAGCCTGCGCCCGCTGCGCGATACGGACGCCGCCGAGGCGTGAAGCCGCAGGCACCGTCGCGGGGGCCCGGACGCTGTGCTCCGCACTACCGGGCCCGGCCGAGGGCTGGAGGGGTTCGCGGTCGTAGGCGCTCTCCCTGCGGCCCGAACATGATCAGGTATTCGACCGGTCCGCCGGGTCCCGCGTTCGCGACTCCGTGGGCGGTGCGGGTGTCGAACTCGGCGACGTCCCCGGCGCTCAGGACGAGGTCCTGCTCGCCGAGCGCCAGCCACAGCCGCCCGTACAGGACGCACAGCCATTCGTACCCGTCGTGGGAGACCTGCCGCGGCCGCGCCGGCGGCGCGTCGACGGCGGGCAGGACGTGCTTGTGGGCGTGCAGGCCCCCCACGTACCGGGTCAGCGGCAACACCGCCTTGTCGTTGCCGGGACGCTGCGGCATCGGGGTGCGCGGTCCGGCCGCAGCAACGGGTGTGATGCCGGCCAGCTCATCCAGGGAGATCTCGTATGCCTTCGCGAGCGGCAGCAGCACCTCCAGGGTCGGCTTGCGCCGGCCGGTCTCGATCCGCGACAGCGTGCTCAGCGAGATGCCGGTCGCTCGGCTGACGTCGGTGAGTGTGGCGCCGCGCTGCTCGCGCGCGGTCCGCAGCCGGGGGCCCATGGCCGCCAGCGTGTCGGCTATGCCGTCGTCCGTCACCGTCGCCCCGCTCCCTCCGGCCGTGCCGCCTCCACCGCCCTGTCCTGCAAGTTTGCCAGGATGGCAAGGGTACTCGCGTCGGGCGGCCGCCGCGCCGCATGATCGGTGGGTAACCGCGGCCGCCCGTGAACCGAGGAGAAGCCATGCACCAGCCCGCCCCGTCCGCCGACCTGCGCCACCGCACCATCGAGGCACCCGCCGGGCGCCTGCACCTGGTCGAGCAGGGCACCGGACCGCTGGTCCTGCTCGTCCACGGCTTCCCCGAGTCCTGGTACTCCTGGCGCCGCCAGCTCCCGGCCCTCGCGGCGGCGGGGTACCGGGCCGTGGCGCTCGACGTGCGCGGCTACGGCCGCTCCTCCAAGCCGGCCGCGACGGACGCCTACCGGATGCTCGACCTAGTGGAGGACAACGTCGCCCTGGTGCGCGCCCTGGGCGAGGAGAGGGCGGTGGTCGTAGGGCACGACTGGGGCTCCAACATCGCAGCGGCCTCCGCCCTGCTCCACCCCGAGGTCTTCCGCGCCGTCGGACTGCTGAGCGTCCCCTACGCCCCGCCCGGCGGCCCCCGCCCCACCGACGTCTTCGCACAGATGGGCGGCGAGCAGGAGTTCTACGTCTCGTACTTCCAGGAGCCCGGCCGGGCCGAAGCGGAGATGGAGCCCGACGTCCGGGGCTGGCTCGCCGGCTTCTACGCGGCCCTGTCCGCCGACACCATGCCCGCCCAGGGCGAGCCCGACCCGCACTTTGTGGCCCGCGCCGGCGGCCGGCTGCGCGACCGCTTCCCCGACGGCAAACTGCCCGCCTGGCTGACCGAGGACGACCTCGACGTGTACGCCGGGGAGTTCGAGCGCACCGGCATGACCGGGGCCCTCAACCGCTACCGCAACATGGACCGCGACTGGGAGGACCTCGCCCAGTACGGCGGCGCCCCGATCAAGCAGCCGTCCCTGTTCATCGGCGGCGCCCTGGACGCCTCCACGACCTGGATGGCCGACGCGATCGACGCCTACCCAGCCACCCTCCCCGGCCTGGCCTCCACCCACATCCTGGACGGCTGCGGGCACTGGATCCAGCAGGAGCGCCCCGAGGAGGTCAACCGCCTGCTGACCGCCTGGCTCGCTTCCCTCCAGGGCTGAATCGCCGGACCCACGGCCGCCGCGCCGCCCTCCTGAATGGTCTGGGCGGCGCTACCAAGACGTTCTTCAAGGACTTCGCGCGCCGGACGGTCGGGCACACGATGGCCGACTCGATGGCCAGCGTCAGCCTGACTCTGGTGGCCGCCGACGGCCAGGACCGGTCGATCGGCGCCCTTTGCAGGCGCTGACGCTGAGCGTGGCCATGGGCAAGGTGAGTAGGGCCTGCATGGAATCAACCGCGGGCCATGTCCGCCTCGTGGATGGAGCAACTGCCGTTGACCGCAGGGCATCTGAGACACGGCGTCATGCCATCGTGACCTGCACGGCCCCGTCAGTCCAACGACCCCATCCAGTCGGCGACGGCCTGCCCGATCTCGTCCGGCGAGTCTTCCTGGACGAAATGGATCCCTGCCACTGTCACCTCGGTCCGCGCCGGCCAACTGCGGACGAAGTCGAGCAGCCAGTCGCTGGCGAGGATTGCACCTGGCTCGGCTTTCAGGAACAGCTTGGGTACATCGCTCGTAGCCAGCCAGTCCGCGTAGGCGGCCGCGATCGCAGCCACATCGGCAGGCTCGCCCTCGATGGGGATCTCCCGGGGCCACGTCAGTGTCGGCCGTCGCCCCTCCCCTGGCTCGGCGAACGGCCTTCGGTACGCCGTCATTTCCTCGGCTGAGAGGGTGCGCAGGACGGCCTGCGGCAGCACCTGCTCGACGAAGAGGTTGTCCCGCAGGACCATCGCCTCGCCGGCCTCGGAGCGCAGCGCGTGCAAGAGCGAGCGCTTTCCCATCGTGTCCCAGTGGTCCCAGGCCTGCGGCCGCACGATCGCCTCCATGTAGGCGATACCCTTCACCGCCTCGCGGTGGCGGTTGGCCCAGTCGAAGCCGAGGGCCGAGCCCCAGTCATGGACGACGAGCGTGACGCGCTCGTGCACGTCCAGAGCATCCAGCAAGGCGTCGAGTAGCGCCAGTGCTCGTCGAAGCGATACGAGCCGGGTCCGCTGTCGGGTAACTCGTCGGAATCACCCATGCCGATCAAGTCGGGGGCGATGCAGCGGCCCCGCGGCTGCAGATACGGCCGAGCGTCATGGCTGCCCACGCCATGGATCCTGGATACCGGGAATTACATACCAACTTTATTTTATGCTCACAAGTTGCATCGATTAGTGATGTTAATCGCGCTGCTGTTGGTAGCAGATGCGGCGTCCATTGCTGTCAGACGCGAATCTCGCGTCCTGGTAACGCCGCATCCTGTGTGGGTGGGGCGGACTGGCATCACCTGCTGGGCGGACAACGCATACCGCGGTTGCAGCCGCAGCCACAACCGCCGCTCGGGCCCCCCTCAGCCGCAGCGCGGCAGCACAAGCCGGCCGAGCAGCCCTCGCCTCATTACCAGGCTTCCGCACCGGCGACGCCCTCGCCTCCGCCGCGCTCACGACAGCCGCACCGGACCGCATGGCCATCCACGACCGACGAGCCCACAGCGGACTGCGCACTCTGGGCATCACCCTCAGCCACGCACCCGGCCACTGCACCCGCTACCTAGAAGCGATCGACCAGTTCCTGGCCGCCGTCCCAGACCCGATCCGCAACTGGACCGCACGAGACATGGAGACCCGCCTCCACATCGCGGGCATCTTCCTCTGGTCAGCGCGCTGATCCAACGCTCGCCAAACAGGTCCTTCCGGCAAGTGCCACGTCCGGCGACGCAACGGACGGCGAGGGCCGGAGCGTTGGTCAGCGGACGACGTCGAAGACGTTCTTCTGCAGACCGTTGGCGTAGACCTCGTGCTCGACGAGCTTCAGCTTCTGGGTGTCCTTGTCCGTGGTGCTGAAGAGACGCTTGCCCGCGCCGAGCAGGAGCGGGAAGACGAGCAGGTGGTAACGGTCGATCAGGCCGGCGTCCGAAAGGGCCTGGTTCAGGGAGGCGCTGCCATGGACGATGATCGGGCCGCCCTGGGTCTCCTTCACCGCGGCGACGTCGTCGAGCGAGCGCAGGATCGTCGTCTCGCCCCAGTTCGACACCAGGTTGTCCTCGGTCAGGGTGGTGGAGACGACGTACTTCGGCATCACCTTGTAGTCGGCGAAGTCCTCCATGTCTGGCCACACCGGGCTGAACGCCTCGTAACTGGTCCGGCCCATCAGCATCGCGGTGGCCTCCTTCTGCTCCCGACCCTTGATGTCGAATGCCTCGGGCAGGAACTCGATGTCCCTGAAGGTCCACCCGGCGTTCCGGTAACCGGGCTCGCCGCCCGGGGCCTCCACGACGCCGTCGAGCGAGATGAAAGCGGTGCTGATCAAAGTACGCATCTAAGTCCTCGGTGTCTCATGTCCGGTTATCAGCAGATTTGTTCGGTGCACGTTTTGACCACACTCGCGGCTGCCGCGCACCAACCATGATCTATGACTGTGGCTCACGGAGAAACTCATCGGTCGTCCTTCGGCCAACTTGCCCCAACCGGTGGCACGGGTTGCTGAGGGCTGGTCACTGGGCTGCGGTTGGGTTGCTCAGGTAGTCACGCCTGGACGCTGCCGGGGCAGTTCGGCGTGCCGCACCGCGTCGGAGGCCAAGGCGATGACCACGCCCAGGCTGGCGAAGATGCCGCAGCCGACGAACACCGGGGCGGCGCCCCAGGCTCCGATGGCAGCGCCGACCAGCGGGTAGCTGAGGGGGCGAGACCTACCATGGTGAGCATGACGACGGAGGTGACCCGGCCGGGATAGGCCGGGTCCGCCGTGGTCTGTATGAAGGCGCCCCGCCCTGCCCTGTCCTTTCCTGTGCAATTGCGATGCGCACCGATTGCGCAGGGCAGGACACGCAGCACAAGCAGCAGGGGGGTGGAGCCGCCAAGCCGGCCCACGCCCCCACCGGCCGAGCACCGCAGAAGGTACCGCGGCCCGAACCGGAGGGCACCGCTCCCCCGACCGCGGATCGTGCAGGGCAACATCCGAGCCAACGACGCCATCGACGGCGGAAGCGGGTGCCGGCAGCCTGTTCCGTACCCTGGCGGGTATGCGCATGCGCCCCACTGTGAGCTGGACCCCTGCCGAGGACCTGCCGCCGGGCACCACGGATCTGGAGCCGGTCGCCGATGCGCTGAGCACCGGCGGTGTACTGGTGCTCAGCGGGGCGGGCCTCTCCACGGAGTCGGGCATCCCCGACTACCGGGGCGAGGGCGGGAGCCTGAGCCGGCACACCCCGATGACCTACCAGGACTTCACCGCCAGCGCCCGAGCCCGGCGCCGGTACTGGGCGCGCAGCCACCTCGGATGGCGCACCTTCGGTCGCGCCCGCCCCAACGCCGGGCACCGGGCCGTGGCCGCGTTCGGGCGGCACGGCCTGCTCTCGGGTGTGATCACCCAGAACGTCGACGGTCTGCACCAGGCCGCCGGCAGTGGGGGCGTCGTGGAACTCCACGGAAGCCTGGACCGGGTCGTCTGCCTTTCCTGGGCGCTTTCAGCCCGCGCCGCGAACTCGCCCGGCGGCTGGAGGAGGCCAACGTGGGCTTCGAGCCGGTGGCCGCCGGAATCAACCCGGACGGTGACGCCGACCTCACCGACGAGCAGGTCGGGGATTTCCGCGTGGTGCCCTGCACGATCTGCGGCGGCATCCTCAAACCGGACGTGGTGTTCTTCGGCGAAGCGGTTCCGCCGCGGCGGGTCGAGCACTGCCGCAACCTGGTCCGTGAAGCGGCCTCACTGCTGGTCCTGGGCTCCTCACTGACGGTGATGTCCGGGCTCAGGTTCGTCCGCCAGGCGGCCCAGGCAGGGAAGCCGGTATTGATCGTCAACCGGGACCCGACCCGGGGCGACCGGTCCCCTGAGCGGTCCGCCTCGAGAGCCCCCTCATCGCACGCATGGAGCACCAGGGCAGGCCGGCCGGCACGGACGGATCGGGCTGCGTGATCGCGGGCGGGCTTGGCGTTGCGGCTCCCCTTGGTGGGATTCTGGGCGTCGGGCTTGTCGATGCCAGTGAACTCGGAGGTGTCGTCGCTTCCGTAGGCGGTGTAGCCGTAAGTGGCCTTGGTATCAACGTCCTTGCCGGTCAGCACCTCGACATCGGTGTGGCCGTTGTAGCTGTAGTAGGTGTCCTCGGTCGTGCCGTCGGTGTTCTGCTTGACCTGGGACAGGCGCTCGCCCTACGGGCTGTACTGGAAGAACGTCGACAGCCGGGCGGCGACGGCGCTGTGGGTCGCACTCGCATCGACCGACCGCGACCAGCACAAGCGCCTGCTCATCCTCCTGCTGGACGGGCTTCAGCACAGCCTCGGCGGGTGAGCCCTTGACGCAGGGTGCGGACGGGTGGCACCTCCGAGCAGGAGAAATCTTGGTCGGCGCAGGAGAATGAGTACCGATGGCATTGCGGTGTTCTCCGGGGCGACCCGCCGTTCGCATCGACAGGCTGGGAGGTTCGTCGTGAGCATGCCTCTCCACGCGTGGCCAGTGCTGGTCTACGAGGACCTGGCTCCCATGGTCGCTTACGTGAACCGGTTGGTGCAGGTTGCAGGCAAGTACACCCTCGACGAACCTTTCGAAGTCGGCTGGGGAAACATCGTCCTCGATGTCACGCCCCGTGGACTCAGGACGCCGACGCTCCGGAAGCTGGATGTGACCTTCACCGTGCATTACCGCCTGCTCGATGGCGACGTGGTCATCGAGACGGACTCGGGCTCACGGACCGTGCCGTTGTCCGACGGATCACTGGCTTCGTTCTACGCGTCGTTCTGCAGTGCGGTGGGCGAACTGGGTATTCACAGACCGGGCAGTTCGTTGATCTGCGAGATTCCCGATGCCCCGGCGACCTTCGGAGAAGATCGTGTCGAACGCCACTGGGATCGCGAAGCGGCTTGGCTGATCTGGACTGCGCTGAACCTCGCCGCCGCCGGGCTCGAGGCGTGGCAGGCGCCCTTCCAGGGTCACCGTCCCCGGGTCGGCGTGATGTGGGGTGGCTTCGACCTGTCCGCCACGCGGTACCGTGCGCAGCCCACTGTGCCGCCGGCCCACGGTCCGGCGTTCCAGCAGAACGCCCAAGTCGAGGCGTATGTGTCGGTTGGATTCTCCTTCGGCAGCCCTGAGTCGCCGAATGTGGGTATGTACGCCTATATCTGGCCCCAACCGGACGGCCTCGAAGCCCGGTCGTGGAGGGTCGACGGCGCGGCCTGGCATCCTGATGCCGGTCTGGTTCTGCTGCCGTGGGCCGCGCTCAGGGAGACAGCCGACCCGCACCAGGCCATCGTCACGTTCGGTGACGCGGTCTACGACGCCGCCGTGGAGACAGCAGGCTGGCCGTCGGACCTCGTCGGGCCCCGCTGCGACGGTTGGTACATGAGCAGGACACCACCTTTCCTGGTCCACGCCCAGCACCTCTGAAGTCCGCTGGTACGGGGCCGGCCAGTTCGACGTCCGGCACGGCTGCTTGCCCTTCGCTCTGACGACGGCCACGCTCTCGCGGGTGGGCATCCGTAGGAAGCCCACTTCGCATTCGGCGAAGATGTCGAAGATGCCCTGCCGCCACGGCCACACCGGCCGCCGTGCGTGGTCCTGGCCGACGTCTCCCAGCACAGCAGCCGCCTCGGCCCAGTTCGGCGACGAGCGCACCGATTCGGTCCCCGAGCGAGCGCCGCACCGATTCGGTCCCCGAGCGAGCGCCGCACCGGGACGGGTTCCGGCTCGGCCACGGTCACCTCCAGGCCCATGGCCCGAGCGGCCGCGGCGACCTCGGTGCCGAGGAATCCGGCACCGGCCACGACCACCCGGGGCCCGGCTCGCTGCGCGGCGCGGCGCGGCGCGCAGGACGATCGCGTCGTCGAGCGCCAGCGCCGTCACGCTCGCGGCGTCAGCCCTGGCGCGCCTTGAAACGGGGGTTCTTCTTGTTGACGACGAAGGTCACTCCCCGGCGGCGCACCACCTGAGCGCCCGGCTTGGCCTTCAGGGAGCGCAGGGACTTGCGCACCTTCATGACTGTCTCCTCCTCTTGCTCCGGCTCCCCTTGCTCGGGCACCGGACGGCGGTCAACCGCGGGCCGAGGCCTCGCGGCCGTAGCGCCGCTCGAAACGCTCCACCCGGCCCTCCGTGTCCACGACGCGCGAGGTACCGGTGTAGAAGGGGTGGCTGCCCGACGAGATGTCCACGTCGATCAGCGGGTAGGTGTTGCCGTCCTCCCACTCGATCGTGCGGCTCGAGTGCGCGGTCGAACGGGTCAGAAACGCGACGTCCGCGGCACGGTCGCGGAAGACGACCGGGCGGCTGACGGGGTGGATACCAGGCCTCATGGGGTTTTCCTCCTCCTGGCCGGCCGCCGGGCGGCGGCTCGGCTCAGCGTTCTTCGCGGAACGGGACGTGCTTGCCGGCCACCTGGTCGTACTTGCGCAGGACGAGCCGGTCGGGGTCGTTGAGACGGTTCTTGCGGGTCACGTAGGTGACGCCGGTCCCTGCCGTCGACTTCAGCTTGACGACGGGGCGCATGGTGCTGCGTGCCATGAGGTCCTCCTTCACCGACACCCCAGGCAATTGACCCGAGCATGTCAGTCACTGCTCCCCCCAACAACGGAACCCTTCGCTGCATTCCCGACTCGCCCCGCCCCCTGCGGGACCGCGCCTGGGCAGAGGATGAGGTCCGGGGCCACCACCCCTTCATCACCACGTGTCCCGCAACGCGGCAGGTCGCGCGGGCATTCCCCTGAGCGGTGGAGGCAGCTGAAGATGGTGTGATCCATGCGATTGGGATTGATGACTGGCCGAAGCCGACCGGCCGCAGCGCCATCGCCGCGGCGGGCGTCGATCGGACGGTGAAGGCGGGCGCGCACGTTCACGTCGCCGGACGGCACGGCGTGAGCAGGCGCGACCATGGGCGCGCTGACGCGAAGGGTAGGTAGGCCGGTCCGGCCTGCGGGCGACTACACCGGCGGGCTGCCGCGAGACTGAAGAGCGGCCCCTTGTCACCCCGCCCACCGAAGAGGTCTGGGCGCCCTGCCACGTGTTGGCCGCCCAGACCGGCCTTGCGAGCAGGGGCAGACCTGCCACGGGGGGGAGCTGGCCTGCCCCTGCACGTTGGCACCCGCGAGCCTCCCCCCTGGAGTGCAGGCGCCTGACCCCGACCGGGGTCACTACGTACAGCGCGACACGAGACCGGAGTGTCACGGGTGACGGTGGATGGTTGCACGGTCAACACCCTTGTACTGCACACTGCCGGGCGACGGCACAGTTCCGGTCAGTTCCGCCGGTGGTGGAGCAGGGCGGCCCGTAGGTCGTGCTCGGTGATTTGGTCGGCGGGGCGGTGGAGTGTCCAGCGGTGGGCCTCGCCGTCCATGGGCAGCACGGTGACGACGGTTTCCAGTGGTGGGTGGCCGGGCTCGGTGTACGTGAATTGGCGGATGACGACGGCGGTGTCGTCGTCAAGGCCGAGTACGGCGCGCACGGTGTCCCTCAGTGCGCGCAGGCGCGGACTCAGACCGGCGGTTGCTCGTCGCAGTTGCGGTGGCATGGGGGAGATCTCCTTGGTTCGTCACTTTGGTGGTGTGCGGGTGGTGGCCTGGTCCCAGACGGGTGCCCTGAGGGGAGGCCGGGCAGCGCGGTGTCGCCTGGTCACGATTGCCTGCCACATGGCGAGGAGCAGCAGGGTGCCGGTTTCGGCCAAGATGCTGAGCAGGGCCTGCGGGGCGGGCTGCAGGCCGTGTTCGGTGAATCCGAACACGCCCACGGTGCGGGAGGCGGCGAAGCCGCCGAGGGCGCCCAGCGCCACCCCCGCGGCGGCGAGCTTCAGCAGCGGCGGCATCCCGATCAGCAGCAGCGCGGCGACCACGAAGGAGACACTCGCCTGGAGCAGGAACAGGGGGCCCACGACGTGGATGAAGCGGTACTCATCGACGTAGAGGCGGGCGTGGATGTACCCGCTCCCGGCGAGCGTGGCGGCGATCGCGATGCGCACGGCCGGGGCGAGGAGTCTTCCGAGGGTCATGTCAGCCTCTCGTCCTTGATCGCCAGCTCCCGGTCGCCCTGCCGGTAGTCCACGGTGCGGATGCCGAGCGCGTCCTTGAGCTGCCGGGCGGGCACGACCTGCGGAGTCGGTGCGGGGGCCCGTCCGGGCTTCGGCAGCGGATAGGCCGTGGTGGTGGCCGAGTGGAAGGTGATGTTGCCCTCCGTCTTGGTGAACAGTTGGTGGACATGCCCGTTGAGACAGGTCACGGAGGAGAAGCGGCGCAGGAGCGCGATGACGCGCAACGCGTCGTCCGTGCTCCAGCCCCACTGCGGGTACATGGCGAACAGCGGGATGTGGCTGAAGACCACGATGGGTGTGTCCGGCGACAGTCCCGTGAGGTCCCTGCGGACGAACTCGATCTGCTCGTTGCCGAGATGGCCGAGTTTTTCCAGGCTCAGGGTGTTGACCAGGGCGATGAAGTGCACGCCGTGGGTGTCGAAGCTGTACCAGCCGTCGCCGAGCGTGCCCTTGCCGAAGGTCTTCCGGTAGGCGCGTCCCGCGTCGCCGATGGAGTCGTGCTCGCCGGGCACGGTGAAGACGCGGTCGGTCCGCATACCGGTCATCATCTGCCTGACCTGGTCGAACTGCGAGGGTGTGGAGAGGTGGGTCAGATCGCCGCTGTGCATGACGAAGTCGGGCCGGAAACCGAGCGAGTCGACCTGGTGGATCGCCTCGGAGAAGGAGCCGGCCACGTCCATGTTCGCCGGCCCCTGGAAGCCGATGTGGCTGTCGGAGACCTGCACGAACCGCAGTGCTCCGCTCCCCGCCGCGCCGGCTCCCGCAGCCGCGGTTCCGGCAGCGGTTCCGACGATTCCGCGCCGGTCGGCGATGTGGCTGATCACCTCGCCACTGGCCACGGTCAGCACCACGGCCCCGCCGAACCACCCCGCGTGCCGAAGGAGTTGGCGCCGGGACATGCCGTGTTCGCGGGCGGGCAACTCGGTGTCACCCAGCGGTGCTCCTTGGTGAGGGTCGCGGTACTCGGTCATCAGGTCACCTCCACGGTGGCGGTCATGAACGGATGGATGGTGCAGAGGTAGTGGTAGGTGCCGGGCTTGGTGAACGTGTAGCGGTAGGTGGCGTGAGTGGACAGGGCGGCCGAACGCAACGGGCCACCCGATCCGGCGCTGGTCACGGTGTGGGCGTCGGTGTCCTGATTGGTCCAGGTCACCGTCGTGCCAGCCTTGACCTTCAACGCGGCCGGGGCGAACGCGAAGTTCTTGATCGCAACGACGTTCCCCGACACCGGTGCGGCCGGCGTACTGCTGCTCGGGGGGCTCATGGGCATACGCATGCTGGGCATGGGCGAGGCGCCGGGAGCGGAGCCCGCCGCCTTTCCCGGTCCGGCGGCACCGGGCATGCCAGCCGTCTGGTGCTGGCCCTGTCCCGGCGTGATGGTGCCGGCACCGGTGGACGAGGAGTGCGACGACTGGCCGCATGCGCTCAGGAGTCCCAGCGCGCCGAGGGTGGCGACGGCGGCGACGGCAAGCCCAGCCGCAGCGCGTGATCGCCGGCCTGGTGTACGAAGGTGCGGGTACATGATGTTCGTTCCTCACGATCAGGTTGAGGCGCGGGATGCGTCTGCCGAGTGCGCGCAAACGAGGCGAAGGCGCAGGCGGCGTAGGGCAGATCCCGTCCGCGGGCCGAGAACGGCTTGGGGATATGGGCGAGAAATGCCGTGTATGTCGGCTCTCGTCTGACTCCACGGGCGGCGGGGTCGTACGGTTCGGTCGATACGCACTTTTCGCGACACTTTCTTTGGGCCGCTACAGATCGGCCGACCCTCCGGCGTTCCGCACACGCAGCCCTGGCGATGCGTACAGAAAGTCACCACTTCGGTGCACTGCATCACAAGACAAAGCAGTGAATGTGCATAATGATCGTGTTATGCCCTGGAGTTCCCGAAAACGTGGCCCAAGGACCGATCCGGATCGCTCCGCGAACCGTGTCTCTGGTAAAGGGGCCCTTTCGACCACGGACGAGGAACTGCTGCGCACCCTGTATGCCGAGCACGCGGGACCCCTGTTCCACTACGCGCTTCGGCTGACCTCAGGAGATCGGCAATGGGCGGAGGATGTCGTGCAGGAGACACTGCTCCGGGCCTGGCAGCACCCCGCCGCGTTCGACCCCGCACGCGGCCCGGCCCGGGCATGGCTGTGCACGGTCGCCCGGCACCTGGTCATCGACACCCACCGGGCCCGGCAGGCCAGGCCGGCCGAGGCCGGCGGCGAGGCGCTGGAGCGAGCCGCCGAGCAGACACCGGGCGAGGACGAGATCGAGCAGGCACTGCAGAGCTGGGCAGTTGCCGACGCCCTCCGGACGCTGTCCCCGGACCACCGCGCGGTCCTGCTGGAGACCTACTACCGGGGACGGACCATGGCGGAGGCCGCACGGGTGCTGGGCATCCCGCTGGGCACCGTGAAGTCGCGAACGTACTACGCCCTGCACGCCCTCAGGCTGGCGCTGCTGGAGCGGGGCATCGAGTCATGACCATGCCATGCAGGAGGTGGCGACCATGAGCGCTGAGCACGACGCCCTCCGGCTGGCGCTGGGAGGATACGTCCTGGGCGCGCTGCCCCCGGCGGAGATGGAACAGGTGCGCGACCACCTCACGGGATGCGCCGAGTGTCAGGCGGAACACACACAGCTGGCGGGGCTGCCCGCGCTGCTGGCGACGCTGACCGCGACCGAAGCCGCAGGTCAGACGGTGCCGGTTGCCGACGCGGAGCTGGCCGATCGGCTGGTGACGCGGGCAGCCGAGAGCGCGCAGGGCTCTCCGCCCGCGCGGCCCACCACGGCTGGGGCGCCGCAGGCACGCGAGGCGGGGGTGCTGGAGAAGCTGCTGCAGCAGGCCGCGGCCCGGCGCCGCAAGACGTGGCGGCTGCAACTGGCGGGCGCCGCCGCCTCCCTGATGCTCCTCGCGGGAGCGGTCGGCGGCACCTGGCTGGCGACCATCGGGTCCGTGGTCAGTGAGGCGAGGCCGCCCGGACCGACCATCCCGGCTCCGTCACGCACCTTCTCCGGACACGATCCCACCACCGGCGTCACCGCTTCGGTGAAGGTCTCACCCTCTGCCTGGGGCAGCGTCCTGCAGGCCACCGCCAAGGGGGCGCCCGCCGGGATCACCTGCCGGCTGCAGGCGGTCGGGTCCGGCGGGGTCAGGGCGGACGGCGCCACCTGGCGGGCGGGCGAGTACCCTCCCGGCACCACGGTCCCCGGGGCGGTCCCCATGTCTCCGGGCGCCATCGAGCACTTCGAGATCGTCGCCGGCAACGGTCAGAGGCTGGTCACGATCCGAGCGTGAGATCGCCAGGAGTCCGCCCGACCCTGAACCGGGCGGACTCCTGGCGCACCGGACCACGGTCGTTCACGGGACTCCGGTCCGCTCCCCTTGCGGTTGCCGAACCAGTGGGACCGGTCGCCCTCGCCGTCGCCCCCGCGAAGAAGGCCATTCCTTGGCCGACTTGACGCGTGAGTGCGCAGCTGGAACGTCCACGCTCCCCGGTCTTGACCTGACCAACAAGAAGTGGAGCAAAAGGAGCAAATTACTCGAACCGTTCGGCATGTGCCGTCCGTGGAACTGAATGAACGCTCCGATGCAGGATCCGGCATACCGACTGCCCTTCGAATGCGTTGGCAGTCTCCACGTTCCGGTCTCCGCACATGCACAGAAGAGTCAGAAGACCATGTTCGTAACCGATTCCCCCCGCCCGAGCCCACCGATCTCCCGGCGTTGCCGCCACGAGGCACTGCTCGCCCTGCCCGCGCAGGAGGCGCACGTCTCCGCCGCTCGTCACCTCGCGGCCGATCTGCTGGAGACCTGGTGTGTTCCCGAGAGCGAGCGCGAGTCCGCCGTTCTCATCGTCGACGAACTCGCAGCCAACGCCGCCCAGTACGGCCGCGAGCACATGACCCTGCAGCTCGTCCTCGACCGCGGCACCCTGAACATCGTGGTCAGTGACTCCGGAACGGCCGTGGAGCGCCGTCGCCCCGACATCGCCCCGGACGAGCACGGCCGCGGCACCGGCATCGTCCAGTACCTCGCACAGTCGACCGAGGTCCACCAGACGCGCAGCGGCCGCGAAGTCCGCGCCTGCCTGAGGTGCTCGGCATGACCGGCCTCGGTTTTCCGTGCGAGCCGCCGCCCCTTGCCGGGCCCCGCACCGCGGCAATGCGTCGGCTGCCGGCCACCGGCGGCCGCCGCGGCGCAGGATCACCCGACGACCCCCGCGAGTGGGCCCTCGCGACCCACAAGCCGTGCCCCATCGATGTCTGTCCAACCCCGGTCCGGGGACCCGTGCGGTCCCTGGCGAACCCACCGGTCCTCGACCATGGCAACCTGGACCGCGGCGATCTGGACCACGACACGGTGCTGTGCACACGCTGCGGCGCCCGCCCCGCCGCATCGAAGGAGGACGTCACCCCGAACACCGGCGAGGCCGTCGACGCCCCGCCCCCGCACGAGGCGTACGCGAACGCGCCCGACCTGCGCCGCGAAATGCACCAGTTGCTTGCCCTCGGAGCCGAGCGCGACGGCCGCCAGGCCAGGACCGTCACCGGCCCGCCGGTCGACGCCGCGGTCGCCGAACGCGCCTGGCTGCTGCGCCGGGCAGCCCTCATGGACCGTATGGCCCTGGAAAGCCCTGGCCCCGGCCCGGCCGGCGCCGCCGCACAGACCGCCGAACAGCTCCTGCGGCACGACCGCCGCCGTCCCGACCTGGTGGCCGGGCCGTACCGACCCGACACGATCACGCTCGGCCCCAGCTGCCGCCGCTACGTCCGCCAGGAATACGCCGCCTGGGCGTCCGCGGGGCGGCCCGGCACCTGAACCGGCCGACGCGACAGCCAGCCCCGCCCCGCCTCACCCGCCTCCGCCGTGACATGACTCGACGCTATCGGCCGACACTGGCAGTGGACCTCGTTCCAGGGTTGCTCCGGCCAGGGAACGACCGGCACCGGTTTGCCGACGCCCGCGGCCTGAAGGCCTACGCGGACTCCGCTCCCATCACCGCACCTCTGGAAAGAAGCCAGCTGACCAGCCGTGGGCAAGGCTGGGCGCGGGCGGAGGCGTGGTCGGCCTCATGGTCGGGGTCGTGGTCACCCCGCCCCATGGCGGCTCGGTCGGCGCTCCACACCGGCGCGGGGGATGTCTTCGCACCTTGCCGGTCAGTGCCTAGTGAAGCCCGTCCGGACGGGCGGCAACGCGCAGGACGTGGGGCAAGGAGTGGAAGGTGGGTTCGCAGAAGCATCCTGTGCCGTAGATGCGGTCGAACGAAGTGCACACCGGCATGGGCGAGGCGATCACCTTCGAGTACGCCAAGCGCGGCTGGAATGTCGTGGCCACCATGCGTGACACTGCTAAGGCCAACCCGGCCTTCACCGACCTCGCCAACGTCAGGGCGATGCGGCGCAGGTGGTCGTGACCTGAGTTCGTGCTTTCCCTGAGCAACACCCGCTCACCGAGAACGCCCTGCTGGCCTGCCGATGGACGCGTACATGTTCCGCCCCGCCTATATCCGCCCCCGCCACGGAGCAGTCTCCAGAACGCCGAGGTACCGCGTGCTCTACGGCCTCACCTCCTGGCTCTACCCGCTGCTGCACCGCCTCGCCCCCCGTCACACCACGACCACCGAACACATCGGCCGCGCCATGCTCGCCGTCACCCGCCCCGGAGCGATCGAGCAGCGGATCCTGTACAGCCCGGAAATCAACCGACTGGGCGGCGAGAGCGAAACCACCACCACGAAGACAGGGTGATTGATCACCGCTGCACTGTTGCCGCAGATCCACGCCCAGCACCGCCGGAGCCTGGGCCCCGCTACGGCGGGAGCCCCCCGGCAGGGGCACACACCGAGGAACACTCCTACGGCTCGGCCGCCACCACAGGCGTCGACGCGCCGACTTCGCGCGCCGCATCGACGCCGCTGTTGCTGGCGACGTCACTGCCGCAGTACACCAATGGCCGGCGTGTGAGGCACTGGAGCTCTGGTCCGGCCGGCCCGTCGTACGGACCGGAACGCCGCCCGACGACGAACCGGTCACCTACACCGAGCAGGAACTCGACAACTCCTGCCGCTACGGCGAAGAAGGCCCCCACACCAACCCCCGCAACGTGAGATGACCTCCGCGACCGGCCTGCACACCTTCGACCGCGCCCTGCTCCAACCCACCGGACCCATCGCCTTACGCCTGTCCGCCCACGCGAGCGCCTCGTCATCGCGGCCGAGTTGAAGTGCCCGCCCTGGGAGATCGAGTGCGCCCCGGCTGTCGGCGGTGTGAGGAGCGAACAGCGGGCCAGGAAGGCTCTTGTGACGGCGTCTCCTGGGGTGTCGGCACCTCCGATCATTCACGCATGTATGCCTGTGTCGTCTCTTCTCCGTACCGAACAGGTCGCCGGGCTCGGCTGGACTGCGTCCGTTGATCGGCCGGTGCGAGCGCGCAGTCGGCCCTCCCGGAGATCGAGTGAGTGAGGGTTCCATGGGCAACACAGTCGGAACACGTGCGAGCGGGACCTGGCGCACCCGCCGGGGCATGCGCGCTCGAGCGGCGCTGGCCACCGCCCTCGTGCTGACCGCCGTCACCCCCTGGACGGTCTCCGGAGTGGCCCAGGCCGCCGCTCCGGCAACGGCCGCTGCCGCCGCCGACTCCTCCACGGCGCAGTGGACCACGCAGACTGTCGCACCCGGGGTCGAGGTACGCACGGGCGTCCTGCGGCATGCGGACGCCGCGCCGACCTGGACCGTCACCGTCCAGGCAGCCGCTGTCAACCGGCTGACCGGGGCCGCCTCTTGGGCCCCGGTGGGTGACCGCTCCTGGGCCGAGGCCACCACGCAGCGGCTGCGCGACGCCGGCTTCGCGCCGCAGCTGGAGGAGGTGGTGTGGCCGGACTACGCGGACACCCTGCGCGGCGCCATGGGCTGGCGGCTGCGGGTGGGTTCGTATCCGACCCAGGCCGCGGCGTCGAGCGCGGGCAAGGCACTCACCGCGGCCGGGTTCCGGACCGCGGTGGACTGGACCGGCTACGACGCCGAGCAGCCGGCCGACCGCGAGAGCGTCCACGTCGCAGTCGTCGACCCGCACCGCTTCCAGGGCACGGTCGAGGGCACCCACCACGGCAACGTGGCACAGCGTGAGACGACCTCGTCGGTCGCCGCCGGACTGGGCTCCCTGATCGGTGTCAACGCAGGCTTCTTCATCACCTCCGACGCCGACGGCGTGCAGGGCACCTCGGCCGGGGTCGCCGCCTACGACGGTGAGCTGCAGTCCATGGCCGCCGGCAGCCGCGCCGCGCTGATCCTGGAGAACGGCGGTCGGAACGCCCGCATCGCCGACCTCACCACCACGGTCACCGCGCGGGCGGGGGCCGCCGCCTTCCAGGTGCAGGGGATCAACCGCGTACCAGGCCAGGTCCGCAACTGCGGTCGGCCCGGGGCGATCCCCACCGAGCAGCCCCGCCAGGACCTCACCTGCCGGGTCGACGACGACCTGGTGAAGTTCACTGCGCAGTTCGGGGCCGCACTGCCCAGCGGCAGCGGCACCCAGGTGGTGCTGGACGCCGCCGACCGGGTGGTCTCGGTCGGCGCCCGAGGCGGCACGGTCCCGGCCGGCGGCTCGGTGCTCCAGGGCATCGGCGCGGCCGCCGACTGGCTGTCGAGCCACGCGGATCTTGGTAAGAAGATCAAGCTGAAGGACGTCGTCCGGGACACCCACGGCCGGAAGGTCGAGCTCGGCCCCGGTGACAGCATCGTCAGCGCAGCTCCGACGCTGGTGGAGGACGGGCGGATCCACATCGACGCAGCCGCCGAGGGCACCCTCGACCCGCTGGACCTGTCGTTCGGATACGCATTGGTCGAATGCGCGTCAGCCCCGCACCATGGCCGGCATCGACCGCCAGGGCCGACTGATCCTGGCCACCGTGGACGGCAGGCAGCCCGGTGTCAGCGAGGGCTTCACGCTGGCCGAGGCCGCGCACTTCATGCGCTCCCTGGGCGCGGTGCAGGCGCTCAACCTGGACGGCGGCGGCTCCTCCGCGATGGCGGTGGACGGACGGCTCGTCAACATCACCTCCGACACGACCGGTGAGCGCCCGGTCGGCGACACCCTGCAGGTACTGCCGGCACGCCGCAGCTGAAGCCGATCGCACCGTTCCACAGGGGTCCTGTCTCCAGACACGACCCGGGGCCGATAGGGTTCCGGCCCCGGGCCCGCGGCCGCACCGCACAGCCCGGCCGGCCCCCGGGCCCGCAGACTGGCCACCCGATCCCGGTCCGGATTGGCTCCAGCGTGACGTCACCTCAGGGCCGGAGCCCAAGAACGCCGCCAAGGACGCTGAACTCGCCAGCGCCGGAGGAAGGCGAGGAAGAATCGCGTCTGCTGCTCCGTTTTGCCGCTCCGCGTGACCCGGTGATGGTCGCGGACTGAGACTGGGGGCCGGGCGTCGCCAACGGGCTCGGGGCCGCGGACTCTCCGCGGTCGCGAGCCCTTGCGTGACTGCCCACCACTGCTCGGGCATGTCCCGCCACGGACTGCCCGTACGGAACCGCCACATCACGCTGTTCACCAGTCGCCGCAGGTCAGGAATCGGGCTGCGATCGCCCGGCGGCAGCAACGGCTCCGGCATCGCCCACTCAAGGGCGCTTGCGATGACCCAAGCGCCTCCAGGCCGCGACGCCGACAGCCGCCACGACGGCGATGACGCCGATCTTGAGTGCCATGCCGATCGGGTTCCCACGGTCTGGCACGGCTGCCGCTTTCTTGGGTGCGGCGATGTCTCGCGCCGTCACGTCCACCGTCGCTTGCGCCTTGGCGGGCTTGGTCGTGGTCACCGTGACACGCCACTGGCCGCTCGGCAGCGGCTGGGCGGAGTGGTAGAGGTTCTGGCCTTCGGGCGCCGAGTTGAGCCGGACCGGACCGAAGGAACGGCCGTCGGTGGAGGTTGCGACCAACGTCGCCGCGACGATGTCTCTGACCGGATGGCCGTCCTTTTTCCAGGTGACCAGCACGTTGATGTCGTGGCTGCCGTCCCCGCTCACTTCCAGCTTGATCGGGCCGCTATGGGCGGACGCCGCCGGTGCGCCGAGCAGCAGGACGAGCCCGGTGAACAGGGCAGTCGTCATGGCGTGCCTCCGTGTCATCTTCATGGTCCGTGGCTCCCTTCGGGTTCGTCGTCGGGGGTGAGTGCTCCGCTGCCGGGGGCTGCCGGCAAGAACACGTGCTGGTGTCCGAGGCCGGCGTCGGTGTTCGCGGCGTCGAGCGCCGTGGCCCCGGTCGACCAGGTGAAGATCGCGTCGGCGCGCTGCCGTACGGCGAGTGCCACCACGGTCTCGCGGGTGGAACCGGTCAGTGCCCGCGAGGTCGCGTATGTGTCGACGGTGGTGGCGATCTGGCGTACGGCGGAGGCAAGGCTCGACCTCGCCACGTTGGTAGCGGTCTCGCCGGAGGGTGGGTCGGCGAAGGCCTCGACTGCTGCGGTGGCCGCACGCCGCCAATCCGCGACGTCGGCGGAGGTCACCGTAGTGGGTCGGGTGCTGTCGTCAGCGGGCATGGCCCGGTCCAGGCCCTCGAGCACAGGGACGAGCCGGTCGCGGGTCGTACGGGCCAGCTCGGTCAGGGTCTTGATCTGGGCCTTGTCCCGCTGGGCGGCCTCGACGCGAATCCGGTCGGCCGTCCGCTCGGTCGAACTCGCCCGGGTTCCGGCGAACACCAGGCCGCCGACGAGAAGCGCGCCGAGCGTGAATGCGGCCGTGAGTGTGAGCACCCGGCCTCGGGGCGAATTCCGGACCACCGTCGGTTCCCTGCGTCGGCTGATGATGCCCACCTCCTGATGAACGTTGGACGTATGTACTGATGGGAGCGGAATGGGGCGGGTGCCCCACGACAGTTGTCGCGGGGCACCCTGGTTGGTTCAACGGGGTGCCGGGGTTCCTTTCGGTCGCCCGGCACCCTTTCGGGGTCGCGGCCGGTGGTCAGTCCTTCGGCGTGCCGCCGTACTGAATGATCAGTGCGTCGGCGTCGCGGAGGAGCGTGGCCCGGACCTGGTCGTCGGAGACGTTCCTGTCGTCGTTGACGAAGGCCTTGAACTTCTCCAGCTCATCGATGGTCTTGTCGTTGGACTTCTCCTTGTTCTCGGCGTCGATCGCACCGTCGAGCCTGCCGTGGAGCTTGTGGGCGCCCAGCGGGGTGAGCTTTCCGGTGCTTTCGAAGTGGTCGATCAGGCTCGCGATGTCGGCCGTCGAGGTGACGACGGTGAACTTCACGGTCTGCTCGGTCCGGTTGCCGGCCTTGTTGACGGCGGTGACGCTGAGCGTGTGCTTGCCCAGGCCGAGCTCGTGCAATGCCAGGACCGTGCCGGAGGCGAACGGCTTGCCGTCCAGCGTGCCGCTCACCGACGCGATCCCGGACCCGGAGTCGACGGCCTGCCAGCTGATGGCCAGGTCCTGGCTGTCGCCGTACTTCTCGCCGTCTGCCACGCCGGAGACGAACACGGTCGGTGCCTTCGTGTCGATCTTGGCCGTGACGGCCTTGATGTCCTCCACATTCCCGGCCTTGTCGGTCGAGCGGTAGCGCAGCTCGTGCTGGCCCTCGCCCGTGACCGTGACCGTCGCGGTGTACGGCGTCCAGGGGCCGCCGTCCAGGGAGTACTCGGTCTTGGCCACGCCGGACGTCGCGTCCGTCGCGGTCAGCGTCACCGGCACCGCGCCGTTGTGCCACCCGTCGTCGTTCGCCGAGGCGATCTTCGCGGTGGTCATCGGCGCCGTCGCGTCCACCTTGACCGTGAGGGTCTTGGCGTCCTCGACGTTGCCGGCCTTGTCGACCGAGCGGTAGGCCAGCGTGTGCGAGCCGTCTCCGTAGACGATGACCGGGCCGGTGTAGGCCGTCCAGTCGCCGCCGTCCAGCTTGTACTCGGTACGGTCGACGCCGCTGCCCTTGTCCTCGTCGGCGGCGGTCAGCGTGACGGTGACCGGACCGGTGAACCAGCCGCTGTCCGGCTGTGCCGGGTCGGTCTTCGCTGTCGTCACCGGCGGCGTCTTGTCCTCCTCGACCGCCGGGGTGAGGTGGAAGTAGTCGAACTTGGCCGTCTTCGACGCCGCCTGGTTGACGCCGAAGGCGTAGAGTCCGGCTCTCCCGTTCGCCGAGACGACGTTGTTCTTGACCGGCGTCGGGTTGCCGTTCGACGCGATCTCGGTCCACGTCTTGCCGTCGGCTGAGTAGTAGCCGTGGAAGGTGTCGCCTTCCTTCTTCAGTCGCAGCCAGGTCACGCCGCTGGTGAGGTTGCTGACCGCAGGCTGCGGGTTCTGGACCACGTCGCCGATCTCGCTGCGCAGCTCGAGCCGCCGGGCGACGGCCTCGCCGGGCTGGTTGTCGGTGACGAAGTCGAACTTCACGTAGTTGGCGTCGTCCTTGTAGACGATCAGGCCGGCCTGCTGGTACCGCTCGTTGAAGGCGCTGCCGTCAACCTTGGTCTCCAGCGTCCAGTCACCGTCCGGCGCCTTCTGCACGATGAAGTTCTTCGGGTTGCTGTTGTCGGTGCCGTAGATGTCTCCCTTGGAGGTGTCGATCTCCAGGTTGCCACCGGTCACCCGCACGGCCGAGGGGTCGTGGCGCACGATCGAGTCCCAGCGGCACTGGTCGAGCGTGGTGCCGTCGAACTCGTCGTTCGGACCCGGCTTGGTCGCCGTGTCGTCGGGGGTGATGTGGAACCAGTCGAAGCGGGCGTCGATCACCGGGTGGTTGCCGGTCCCGGTGATGGCGAACATGCCGATCTTCGGGTTCTTGATCCCGGCGAGCGGCTTCGTCTCCGGCATCGCGGTGAAGTTGATGCCGTCCGCCGAGTAGTGAGCGGTCAGGTTCGTGCCGTCACTGATGAACCGCACGTACACGGTGTCGGGGTAGGCGTCCCCGAGCTGGGCCGTGTTACTGGCCGTCACCTCCTTGGGATCGCCATTCTCCTCGCGGATGAACTGGAAGATGCGGTTGGCGTGGTTGTCGGTGCCGCGGCCCTGCAGGACCATCTTGGCGTAGTTGTCGTCGTCGCCGTACAGGATCAGGCCCGCCTGCTGGTAGGCGTCGCGGGCATTGAGCGTGACCTTGGTGGTGGCCATCCAGGCGCCTGACGGCGCCGGCTGCACGACGATGTTCGGCGAGCCGCTGTTGGATCCGTAGATGTCGGTGTTCGACGTCGGGATGACGAGCGTGCCGTCCTGGACCTTGAGGTCCTGGTTCTCCCGGATGACCGACCAGCGGTCATGGTTGAGCTCAGTGCCCAGGAAGTCGTCGGAACGTCCGGTCAGGCAGAGCGAGTTCGACGCCTCCACCTTGATCGAGATCTCCTTGGTCGTCGCCGCGCCCTTGGCGTTGGTCACGGTGACCGAGGCGGTGTACGTTCCCGGCGCGCTGTAGGTGTAGCTCGCGTTCGCGGTCGTCGGCTGCGGGGCTCCCTTCACCCCGAAGTCCCACTTGTAGGTGAGCGGCAGGTTGCCGTCGGGGTCGGTGGCCGACGCGGTGAAGTCGACCTTCAGCGGGGCGGTGCCCGAGGTCGGGTTCGCCGACGCGGTCACCACCGGGCGCTGGCTGTCGGTGACACCCTTGCCGATGAAGTCGACCCAGTTGGCATTGATCAAGAAGGCGTCGTCGCCCGCGCCCGCCGGCTTGCGCACGACGAAGTACAGCGGGCCACTGTCGGTCGACGCGTTCGTCAGCTTCATCGTGACATCGACGTACTTCTGCCAGCCGCCGGTACCCGTCACATCGGCAGTCCCGACCAGCTTCCCGTTCTCCGGGTCACCCTGCCGGACCTGCACAGTCCCGCCGGAGTTGTTGGAGGCCACTCGCAGCCGGATCGCGTCGATGTTGGTCAGGTTCACCGGGTCGAACGACCACCAGTCGCCGTCCCGGATGTACCCGATGTTCAGGCCGCCGCCCAGCGGGTCGCCGGTGGTCTCCGTCCGAATGCCATGGGCAGTGGTGGCCTTGCTGTCCGAGACCCGGCCGGTCGCCGAGAAGTGCTCGGCCTGCTTGCGCTTGGGCTGCAACACGACCTGACCCCGCCCGGTCAGCGGCTTGGCCCCGCCGGCGGCGCCGTGGTCGGTGTAGCTGGCCTCGATCGCATAGAAGAGGTTCTCGTCGGCGCCGTGCCCGCCCTCGTTGGTCTGCACGATGCCCTCGCAACCCTTGAGTTGGTCGAGGGGGTGACCGTGGCCGTCATGGCCGAGGATCGCCTGGATCTGGACCTCGTCACAGTTGATCCGGCCGTCCTCGGGGTCGGTGACGGTGACTTTGAACTTCACCTGGTCGCCGAAGTCGAAGAATCCTCCGTTCGGCGGCAGGTCCACCTTCACGGTGGGCCGGGTGTTGCCCGCGGTGATCGTCACACTGGCCTTGGCGGTCATGCCGTCGTCGTTGGTGACGGTCAGGACCGCGTTGTACTCGCCCGCCTTGGTGTAGGTGTGCGTGGGGTTGGCGTCGGTCGTGCCGTCCGTGCCGTCACCGAAGTCCCAGGCGTAGGTGAGCGCCTTGCCGTCGGGGTCCTTGGTCCCCTCACTGGAAAACTTCACGGTCAGCGGCAGCGGACCGTCGGTCTTGTCCGCCGCGGCGCGGGCGACCGGCGGCCGGTTGCCCTTGACGTACTCGATCCGGTAGACGCCCGAGTCGGTGTTGTCACCGCCGAACCCGGACCCCCACTCGATCAGGTACAGCGCACCATCGGGGCCGAACTTGATGTCCATGGGCCGCTTGAAGCTCATGGACTTGAGGATTTGGTTGATCTTGACGAGCTTGGTGGTGTCCTCATTCAGCTGGAACGAGAACATCTTGTTGGTGTTCCACTCGCCGAAGACCGCCTTGCCGTCCCAGTACGCCGGCCACTTGACGTCCGACTTCAGGTCCGCGTCATACCGGTAGACCGGGCCCGCCATCGGCGCGCCGCCCTGCAGCTCGGGGAACTGGTTCGGGTCGGTGTTGTAGTGGTACCAGACCGTCGCCGGGATCGCCGGCGGCAGGTTGGTCAGCCCGGTGTTGTTGGGCGACTTGTTGACCGGGTCGGCGCAGTTGAACGCCGATCCCGACTTCTTGGTCGCGAAGTCGTACTCGATGTACGGGCGGTTGGGACCGGTGCAGTACGGCCAGCCGTAGTTGCCCGGCTTGGTGACCAGGTTCCACTCGACGGTGTTCTCCGGACCCCGCGTGGCGCTCGGAGACCCGGCGTCAGGGCCGTAGTCGGCGACCAGCGGATACCCGGTCTTCGGGTCGAGGCCGATCCGGAAGGGGTTGCGGAAGCCCATGCTGTAGATCTCCGGCTTGGTCTTCGCCGTCCCCGGAGCGAACAGGTTGCCCGCCGGCACGCTGTAGGTGCCGTCCGCTTCAGGGTGGATCCGCAGCAGCTTGCCACTCAGGCTGTTGGTGTTGCCCGAGGTGCGCTGGGCGTCCCACGCCTCACGCCCCGGCTGCTCATCGATCGGGGTGTAGGAGTCCGAGGCGAACGGGTTGGTGTTGTCGCCCACAGCCAGCCACAGATCACCGGTCTTGCGATCCATCAGCATGCCGCCGCCGTGGTGACAGCACTCCGCCCGCTGCACCGGCACGTCGAGCACCTTCTTCTCACTCGACATGTCGAGCGTGTCTCCCGTGACCGTGAACCGGCTCAGCCGGTCCACGTTCTCGCCCACCGGGGAGTGGAACAGGTACACCCAGTGGTTGGAGTCGAAGTCACGGTCCAGCACCAGCCCGAGCAGCCCGCTCTCGTTGGCGGTGAACACGTTCAGGTGACCGGCCGTCACCGTACCGCCAGTCGGCTTGACGACCCTGACGTCGCCCAGGCGGTCGATGTAGAAGACCCTGCCGTCCTTTGCGACGTCCAGCATCATCGGGTTCGACGTCTTGTTGTCGAGGGCGACCTTCTCGAAGCTGGCGCTCTGCGACGCCGCGCAGTCGGCCTTCACCACACCCGCGGCGGTCTTGATGCCGCCGAGGAGCATCTTCAGGAACTCCGGCTCACTGAAGCTCTCCTTGGTGTGACCGAGCCCCGTGTACCACGACCGGCCGCCGTCGTAGTCCTGACACCACGTGGTCGGGTGGTCGACGCCCATCGTGCCGCCGTTGTAGGACTTCTCATCCATCGACTGCAGCACGTGCACGGTGCCACGAGGGTTGGCCTGGTAGTCATACCACTCGTCGGTGCGCTTCCACGATGTCGGCAGACCCTCGGTCGACGGGTGCGCCGGGTCCTCGACCTTAACGGTGGCGTTCTGGATCGCCGGGTGCGACTTGAAGTACCCGCCGACGAGCTTGCCGTACCACGGCCAGTTGTAACCGCCGTCGGAAGCGGCGTGGACGCCGGCGAAACCGCCGCCGCGCTGGATATAGCGCTGGAAGGCGTCCTTTTGGTCCTGCGTGCCCAGCGGGTCGCCGGTCGTGGACAAGAAGATGACGGCCTGGTATTGCGCCAGGTTTTCGTCGGTGAACGCCGCGCTGTCCTCGGTGGCGTCGACCGCGAAGTCGTTTTCCTGGCCGAGCTTCTGAATGGCTGCGACGCCGTCAGGGATCGAGTCGTGTCGGAATCCGGTGGTCTTGGAGAAGACGAGCACCTTGAAGGCAGGTGCCGCAGTGGCGGCGTGCGCCGGCGATGCCAGGGCCGCCGGGGCGACCAGCGACAGGATGGGAAGGACGAGGGCAAACGCCATCGTCGCGGCTATTCGGCGTAGGGTTCTACGTCTGTGGGCCACAGCCGTTCCTCTGGGGCTCGGGGGAAAGTGGACTCATCGGGCGATTGCTGGTTGGGGTGCGCCGGGGTGCTGTCAGCGTCAGCGCCCCGCCCCACGTTCTGGGGTCGTCCGGCCGCAGATGCCGGGCTGGGGCCGGGACGGGGTCGGGGTCCCCTCGTCATGCGGTACGGGGGGCCTCCTGCCGGGACTGAGGGACACCCTCAGTGGATGGCTCCTAGCCACTCGCGGTTGACGCGGCGAGCAAACGCAGGAGCTTTACGTGCATGGACGGCCCCTCCCTCTGCGGTCCGACAGCGCCGGACCACGGTCCATCGGGCCACGGCGCATCGCCGCGGCCATGGATCTCACCGCCGTCCGGCTGATGCACGCCGGCGAGAACCTTGATCAGAATTGACTTTCCGAGGCACCGTTCCGCCCGAGCCGACAGTGCACCGCACCGGGAGTGTCTCCAGGTCACCGCCATCGAGTGCTCGGGCCCCGGGGAACGTCTTGACGCCCTGCACCCGCAACCGCGGCACGGTCACGTGGTTCCCCAAGGTGAGATCCATGTCCAGATTGGCTTTGTTTAGTCGCTGAACTTAGAGCGGGAATGTGGCAGTGTCAACACCTATGAAGGGTGGAGACTCGGCAGGGCCCGGGAACAGAGAAGTCATGGCCAGTCCAGCCCGGCAAGAAAGCCTGCGGACCCGAAACCTGTCGCTGGTGCTCAACCAGATCGCCGGCGCGGCGGAACCGGTGTCGCGTGCCGACGTGGCAGCGGCGACCGGACTGACCAGGGCCACCGTCTCGGCTCTGGTCGACGTCCTGATCGAGGGTGGTCTGGTCGGCGAACTGGAACCACGCAAAACCAGGCCGACGGGCCGCCCGGCGACCGGATTGGTACTCGCCGACGATCGGGCGGCCGGACTCGGGCTGGAAATCAGCGTCGACTACATCGCAGCATGCGTCATCGACCTCGCCGGAGGAATCCGTTACCAGGAGGTTGTACAGCAGGACCAGCGGGGGCGGACCCCGCGCGAGGTGCTGAGCACCGTCGCCGACATGGCCGCGACCGCGATCACTGCGGCCGAGAGGCTGGACTTGACCGTGGCCGGTGCGGGCGTGGCCGTTCCCGGACTGGTCGACAAGGGGCTGCTGCGCCTGGCACCCAACCTCAGCTGGCGCGATGTCCACATCTCGTCCCTGCTCGCCCGGACCGGAGCTTTGGACGGGCTGGCGATCACGGTCGACAACGAGGCGAACTTCGCCGCGCTGGGCGAACTGCGCATGGACCGGGGCGCCGTGCCCACCGATTTTCTGCATGTCTCGGGCGAGATCGGGGTGGGCGCCGGCATCGTCATGGGCGGTGCGCTGTTTCGTGGCGAGCACGGCTGGAGCGGTGAGATCGGGCACATGGCCATCGGGATGGACGGACCACCATGTCAGTGCGGCGCCCACGGCTGTCTGGAACAAGTGGCCGGACAAGAGGCCATCCTGCGGGCTGCCGGACTCCCCCTGCGGGCCGCCACCTCAATGGGGGGACAGGCTACCGTCGGCCGCATCGTGCAGGCGGCCGAGGCTGGCCATTGGCAAACCCTGGCGGCGCTCAGGCGGGCCGGCCGCGCTCTCGGCATCACGATCGCCGGGGCCGTCAAACTCCTTGACATCGGCTGCGTCGTGCTCGGCGGCATCTACGCACCGCTGGGGCCCTGGATCCAGCCAGAAGTGCAGCGTGAGGTCGATCTTCGGGTGCTGTCCTCATCCTGGTCTCCGGTCCGCGTCCGGATCTCGCTCGCGGGCACCGACGCCTCCGTGCTCGGGGCCGCGAGTTCGGTCATCCGGACCATCATCGATGACCCGTCCACATGGTTGCGCAGATAGAGATCGAGCATTGACGGGAACCGCCGCCGCACGATGGCAGAGTCGATTCGGAACCAGCCAGCCGATGTCCCCGGCCGCGTCCGCGTGGGACTGGATCTGCTGGAGGGCTCGGGTGAACACGCCGATCAGGGGGCCCACGTGGTGCCAACACGCCTCCTTGCGCCGCCGGACGATGCCTGTGAGGGCCTCCGGCACGACGCGATTTGCCAGAAACGACGTGATCTCGGCGCGGTCGTACGGGGGTGATACTCCGACGACAGCTCGTAGGCGATGCGGCGGACGGAGCGGACCGCGGCCCGGGGCTCAACTCGCCTGAACCTGCCCGCGATCCGGGCCATGACCTGGTCGAACATCGCCCTCCAGCGGGCAGGGCCTACGCCGTGACCTGCGGCCACCGCACGGTCTTCAGGAGTCCACACAACCCTTGAAGATCACGCGGCGGCCGTACCTGTTCCCCAGCCGGGTCCGCGACAAGATCGCGAGTCGGACTGCAGTACTAGGCGGTGTCTTCAAATGATCTTGGATGGTGGATCATGGACGGGTGATACGTCGCCATGAACTGTCGGATGCAGAGTGGGAGTTCGTGCGGCCGCTGCTGCCCGAGTCGTTGCGGGGGCGGAAGCGGCTGGACGACCGGACGGTCCTCAACGGGATCGTGTGGAAGTTCCGGACCGGGACCGCTTGGCGGGACGAGCCCGAGCGGTATGGGCCGTGGGCGACACTGCACACCCGCTTCCGCCGCTGGGCCCTGGACGGCACCTTCGAGCGGATGCTCCGGGCCGCGCAGGCGCAGGCAGACGCGGCCGGGGGCATCGACTGGCTGGTGTCGGTCGATTCCACCGTCGTCCGCGCCCACCAGCACGCCGCCGGGGCCCGAAAAGGGGGCTCCGCAACCCCGCCCTCGGACGCTCCCGAGGCGGCCTGACAAGCAAGATCCATCTCGCCTGCGACGCACTTGGCCGGCCGCTCGCCTTCACCGTCACCAGCGGGAACACCAACGACTGCACCCAGTTCACCGCCGTGATGGACGCGATCCGGGTTCCCCGGCTCGGCCCAGGACGCCCCCGCCTCCGGCCCACTCACGTGCTGGACGACAAGGGCTACAGCTCCAGGGCCATCCGGACCTGGCCCAGGCGGCGGGGCATCACCCACACCATCCCCGAACGAGCCGACCAGATCCGTAACCGCCTGCGACGGGGCAGCGCGGGCGGGCGCCCGCCGGTCTTCGACAAGCAGCTCTACAGGCGGCGCAACGTGGTCGAACGCTGCTTCAACCGCTTGAAGCAGTGGCGAGGCATCGCCACCCGCTACGACAAAACCGCCGAGTCCTACCAAGGTGCCGTAACCCTCGCCTCGCTCCTGATGTGGGCATGACATTTGAATAACTCCTAGCTTGATCTTTAACCTGTGCGGCGTGGTCGTGAGGTCGTTGACTTCTTCGTTCTCGGCTTCGCAGTGCCTGGTTTGCGGACTGTGTGCACGTCGTGTCGCGGAGTGGGCCGGGTGTTCTTGCGTCCGGGCGGCCGTCCTGGACCAGGGCGAGTAGGTTTCGGCGCCTGGGCGGGACAGGCGGCTTGCGGGCGCAGGTGCCGAAAGTCACGGCGGACGCGGGCGGGGGTGAGCCTGTCCGGCGGGCTCGGCTTCTCCCACGGCCGGCGCAGGTCGGCCGCCAGCGGGCGGGCCAGCCGCAGCTGGGTGTAGACGGCCAGGATCAGCCAAGTCCAGCGGTCGGCCGCCTCAGGAGAGCGGATCTTCGGGCTGGTCCAGCCCAGGGTCTGCTTGAACAGCCGGAAGGTGTGCTCGATGTCGAAGCGCCGCAGGAAGGCCTGCCAGAGCAGATCGATCTGGGCGGCGGTGGCGTCGGTGCCCGACCACCACAGCCATACCGGCTTCGGGGTGGCACCGCTGGGCAAGCGGTCGACCTGCAGAAGGATCACGGTGCCCTCGATCACCGGCAGCATGCCCAGTCGACGGCCCACGCCGAGCGATGGGTCAGCCTGGGATGGAGCCGGTCCCAGGCCCGTGCGGTGGCTGTGCCATACAGCCGGGTGGCGGTCACGGTCGCCGCATCGGGGGTGTTCCAGGTGGCGGGGTCATCGAAGACGAACTCGCCGCCGTGGCGGGGTGGGCGGCCCCGAGTGCCCGGGTCGCGGGGCGGGACCGCGCGACGCAGGACACGGTCCGAGCGCATCCGGCTCAGCACCTGCACCGGCAGGTCGTTGAGGAGGAAGGCCAGGCGGGGCACGTCGTATCCGGCATCCACCACAATCAGCACGTCCGGGTCACCGGGGCGCCATTGCCCGGCCTCGATCAGCCGCTCGGCCAGCTCGCGCATCTGCCGGGCGGTGACGGCGGCGGCATCATCGCCCGGAGCCAGCCGCCGGGCATCCCATGGCGCGGTCCATGAACTGCGGCCCGCCTCCAACGCGCAGATCACCGAGTAAGGCCAGCCGGAGACGGGGATGTGCTGGTCCTTGCCGCGTCCGTAGGTGTGACACAGGATCCGCTGCGGTGAGGTGTGGGCGTCCGGCCGCAGCCAGCAGGTGATGTCGGCAGCCAGTACCAGCCGGCCGTCCGCCGCCCGTGGCAGCGGTACCTCGGCCAGTGCCCGCCGCAGCCGGGAGATGTCCACCCGGCCCGCGGCCAGGGCGTCATACAGCCCGCCGTGTCCGCGGCGATGCTCGCCAACGAGGGAGAGTTCCACCAGAGAGCGAACCGGGCCGTCCGCACACAGCACGGCGTCGGCCAGCTCGAACAACGCATCCGCACGCCGGGTCAGGCACGAGTAGAACTCACCTCGGAAGCGTGACAATTCCGCGAACGGCTCCTGCCGGACAGCATGGTGCAACAGACTCATCCTCACGGCCTTCGTGCTGAGTATGTGCGTTCCTTGGGCGGAGCACATGGTCAGCCGAAGGCCACCTGCGTGTACGGCAGTTACCAACGCGGGTGATCAAGTACGAGACGACGTTCGAAGCCCGAGGTTAAAGATCAAGCTAGGTCCTGTCTCCTCGATCACGATCAGGGCCCCGATGCATCGGCGCTGACCGACTGCGGAACACGTTGCCCGCAAGGGCTGAGTTGATCAGGGCGCGTTGTCAGCCAACAGCTGAGAGCTGAGGGTGTCGTACGCCCATTGCTCCCACTTGGCTGGTGGCCACGCGCGGTCACGGGTGAGGACCAGGAAGAGCTCCGGGCTGAGGACGGCATAGATGATGTCCGCCGCCATTTCGACGGGGACGGAGGGGCGGGCGCCCGGCTTCTTTGTCAGGGACTTCGCCGCTGTCGAGATCACTGTGTACCGCGGGTCTGCCTGATCCGGCCACAACTCCCGGATCTCCGGGTTGGTCGCGGTCGCGGCACGGACCATCTCGTTGACGGCCGCGACGCGTTCGAGTGTCCTGCGGGTGCCGGCGGTCAGTGCGGACAGTGCGGTCTCGGCGGTAGGCGCGGACATGACCTCCACGAACCACGGTCGGTCCATGGTCGGCACGGGTTCGTCGTCGCCCGCGATCGCGACATCGACAAGTTCCTTGAGCAGCGAGGGCTTGTTCCGGAAAACGAAGTAGATCGTCTGCACCGCCACGCCTGCCCGGTCGGCGATCTCCTGCAACTTGGTCGCCCCGTAGCCCTGCTCGACGAAGAGTGCGCCGGCTGCCTCGATGATCCGCCGCCGCGTCTCTTGGGCCTTCTTGCCTTGCTTCCCCTTGCGCTCACGCATGACTGGAGTCTATATCTAGAGTCAATCTCTAGAGTTCAACTCTAGTTCTGGAGGGTGAGCCGTGCACACCATCGCCAACCGTCAGCAGGCAGAGGCATGGAACGACTGGGAGGGCATCCACTGGGCCGAACACCCCGAGCTGTACAACGCGATGATGGGCGCGTTCAACACCCCCCTGTTCGCCGCCGCGGACATCGCGGCTCAGGACCAGGTCCTCGACGTCGGCTGCGGCACCGGCCAGACCACGCGCCTTGCAGCACAACGGGCATACGACGGAAACGTCGTCGGCATCGACCTGTCCGCGCCGATGCTGGAACGCGCCCGTCGTGACACAGCCGCGGAAGGTCTCGACAACGTCACCTTCGAGCAGGGAGATGCACAGGTACATCCCTTCCCCGACCGCGGGTTCGATGTCCTTCTCAGCCGCGGCGGCGTCATGTTCTTCGCCGACCACATCGCCGCTTTCACCCACCTCGGGAACGCGCTCGTATCAGGCGGCCGACTCGCGTTCCTCGGCCCACGGCCCGGGGGCCCGGACAGCGCCTACGCCCGTGCGACCACCGCACTCGCCCCGTTCCTGCGTGAGGCGTCCCCCGCCGCCAGGGGCATGGGGTCGCTCCTCGACCCCGCTCGCATCCGCCACGTGCTCGCCGCCGCCGGGTTCACCGACATCGACGTGGCCCCGTTCCAGGCACCCATGACCTTTGGAGCCAACGCCGGTGACGCTGCCGACTTCATCTTCTCCATGGGCCCGACGCGCTACAACTTGCGCGATGTCGACCCAGCAACCATCACCCGTCTCCGTGCCGAAGTACAGGATGCGCTCACCGAGTTCGAGACCGCGGACGGTGTCCACATCCCCGGGTCAGTCTGGATCGTCACAGCGACGCGTGAGCATCTCTGATCGAGCAAGTGACGCATCGTCTCGGACGTGATTAGCCGGGGGGATCTGACGGACGAGGAGTGGGCGCTGCCGAAGCCGCTCCTGCCGGTGAGCAACAACCGATGCGGCCGATGGCGGGACCACCGTCAAGTGATCAACGGCATCATCCACCGGTTGGGCACCGGGGTGCAGTGGCGTGAGCTGCCGGAACGCTTCGGACCGTGGCAAACCATCCACAAACGCCACGCGCTGTGGTCGGCCGACGGCACCTGGGAGGTGCTACTGCAGCATATCCAAGCCCAGGTCGACGCCGAGAGCGGCATCGACTGGGACGTCTCGGTCGACTCCAGCGTGATGCGCGCCCACCAGCACGCTGCCGGAGCCCCGAAAGCGACTCCGCCCGCCCCGAGGCCATCGAAAGGGGCTGCGGAGTTCGCTTCAGGGCCTGCGGCCCCTGCTGGCGGAGGCGGTGCGGCAGGCGAGTGTCTGAGGCGCTCGCGCGGCGGGTTCACCACCAAGGTCCACCTGAGCGCGGAGGGCCGTTGCCGCCCGCTGTCGGTACTGATCACACCCGGACAGCGGGCGGACTGCAGGCAGTTCGAACCGGCCATGGACAAGATCCGCGTCCCGCGCACCGGGGTGGGGCGCCCACGCCGCATCCCGGGTCGGAATCGGCGCCCAGGTCCGGGCCACCGTGGGCGTGTACGACGAGGGAGCCGTTCCAGTGCTTGGGGACGGCGATCGCGTAGTAGGCGCCGTTGGCATCCTGGCCGTTGTAGCACGTGGCCTTGTCGGTCAGATCAGCGGGACATGCAGCGACGGTTGGGTGCTGGACGTTCGCAGCGGCCAGTGGGGCGCTGGAGAGGGTGCCGACGAGTACGCCCGTGGCAGCGACGGCCAGGGCTGTGCGAAACAGCCCGCGGACTCTCTTGCCTACGTGCTTCGCCGCGCTGCCGAGCGGTTCCGGCACCGAGCTGTGGATCGAGTGCGCAGCGAACACCAACGGGTACGGCACCGGGCTCGCCCCCATCCGTTACACCGCTAACACCACCCTGGGCTCGCCGGCTGCCTCGGCCGCCTACCGGCCGATCTCCCGGAGCCACCGAGTACACCTGCTCCGTCGACCCGGTCTACCGGCGCATGATCGTGCGCTACCACACCAGCGCCGGCAAGCGCATCGCCGTGTACCCTCTCTCCGCCTTCGAAACGCGCAGCTTCGGCTCGCCGCTGGTCGACTTCAAGCAGCCGACGATCTCCGGCACTCCGCAGGGCTACACCGTCTACGGCTCGTACATGTACTACCTGACGGGTGACGCGTACCCCGGCGACGGCACCCCCACCGGCGACGGCAACTCCTACGTCACCAGCATCGACATCAACACGGGCACAGTGAAGCAGGGCCCCGTCCTCACCAAGGCCGGCTCCACCCTCCACTACCGCGAGCCCGAGGGCCTGGCGATATACCGCACCGACGCCGGCGAGGCCCGCCTCTTCATCGGCTTCGCCACCGGCGTGGAGGGCGACCGACGCTCCAGCATCTGCTACAAGAACGCGCTGGTCTGAGCCGTGTCCGCCCGGCGGCCAGTCGTCGGCCGCCGGGCACCAACCCCCGGATCCCAGGCGACCGTTGCTGAGGTCCTTGTTCCCGCTCCAGCCGGAGGCACCTTCGAGGTGAAGCAGCCTATCGGGTCCTATCCGCGTGTACGCATCCGGGCCGACGGCCGCCAGGTCGTCTCTCAACCTGGTTCGGTCCTGCTCGTGGAGACGGTCCGCAAGGTTGGTCTTGACCAGGCGATATCCGCGGCTCTCGCCTCCCTGGCGCAAACCGCGGGTCATCCATGATCCGGGCAAGGTCCTGCTGGACATCGCGCTGACGGTCGCGCTCGGCGGGGACTGCCTGGCGGACATCGCCATGCTACGGGCCGAACCGGCCGTCTTCGGCCCGGTAGCGTCCGATCCAACCGTCTCCCGCCTCATCGACACCCTCGCCGCCTCGGGCGAGAAGGCACTGGACGCCGTCCACCGGGCGTGGCCCGAAGTCCGCTCACGGGTCTGGTCGTTGGTCGGCAGCCACGCCCGGGATACGGGCGGAGAGGTAACCATCGATATGGACGGCGTACTCGTTGTCGCGCACTCGGACAAGCAGGACGCGGCACCGACATGGAAGAAGACCTACGGCCACCATCCGCTGATGGGCTTCGTCGACCACGGACCGGAAGGGACCGGCGAACCCGTCGCCGCCCTGCTGCGGCCGGGCAACGCCGGCTCGAACACGGCCGCCGACCACATCACCGCCGCCCGCCTCGCCCTGGCCCAACTGCCCAAGCCGTACCGGCGCGGGCAGCAGACCCTCATCCGCACGGACTCCGGCGGAGGCACCCACGACTTCGTCGCCTGGCTCGCGAAGCGGGGCCGCTGACTGTCCTGCCCCGTCGGCTGGTCATCACCGACACCATCCACCAGCACGTGCAGAAAATCCCGGCCACGGCCTGGGCCCCGGTCATAGAGACCGACGGCGGGGTCCGGGACGGCGCCTGGGTCGCCGAACTCGCCGACGGCCGGCAGAAGGGCATGCGGCTGATCGTCCGCGAGGAACGGCCGCATCCCGGGGCCCAGCTGAGGATCACGGATGCGGACGGCATGCGGATCGACGACCAGGTCGTTGGCGCCAGCGGCGAAGGTCATGTTCGAGTCGATGCCAAGCCGCCACACCGCCACATATCTAAAGGGTAACGGGTCTAGCCCAGATGTGGGGACGTGTTCATGCGTACGACAGCGTGAACCGCCTTTCCGGTTGCTTGTGGCGAGGAGGCTCGCCACGGCCGGAGGGGCACGCTCCGGTCCCTCCCCGCACTGAGCGGGGCAAACGGAAGTCCACGGAAGGGACACGAACCGTGAGATGGACAGGACTCCTGCGCGGGCAGGAACGCAGGTCACGCAAGCCGGTAGTGGCGGCGGTCTGCGCCAGCGCGCTAGTCATGGGCGGCGGACTGGCGGTCGCCCTCGGCGGGTTCAATCACGCGGGCCCGCAGGGCGACGGCACCGCGTACACCCCCGCGGGCTGGCGGGTGACTCCGGCCGGTACGCAGAAGGCCGCCGGCTTCTTCCCGGCGAACGCAGTGCTCTCACCCGACGGCCGCGCGGTCGTCGTTCCGAACATCGTGCGCAATGCGCACGGCAAGCAGACCGTGCAGGTACTCGACGCAGTCGACGGCAAACTCCTGCAGGAGTTGGAGCTCGACACGTCGAACTCTTCCACGCCGCAGGGCGTGGCGCCGGGTCTGGCCTTCAGCCGTGACGGCAGCCGCGCCTACCTGGCGACGGCGAGCAAGAACGCGATCCTCGTCCTGGACTGGGACTCTGCCGCGCGCAAGCTGAGCGTGAACAGGTCCCTTCGTCTGCCGCAGGGCTCGTACCCGCAGAATGTGGCGGTGTCCCCGGACGACAAGACCGTCTACGCGACGGGCCAGTACTCCCGCTCGCTCATCGCCGTCGACGTGGACTCCGGCAAGACCCAGCAGGCGCCGGTGGAGCTGTACCCGTACGGGGTGACGCTCTCGCAGGACGGGCGCACCGCCTACGTCAGCAACCAGGGCGCGAAGACCGTCTCGGTCTTCTCGGTCGACGGTCTCACCCTCACCCCGCGGCCTGCGATCACGGTCGGCACCCACCCGAACGTGATGCTCCTGGATGCCGACCACCACCGCCTGTTCGTCGCGAACGGCGACAACGACAGCGTGTCCGTGCTCGACACCGACAGCAACAAGGTCACCGATACGATCTCGCTGGCGCCCTTCAAGGGGGCGCACGGCGGAGCGCAGCCCACCAACCTGACGCTCTCCCCCGACAAGACCACGCTGTACGTCACCAACGGCGGCAACAACGACGTCGCAGTGGTGAACGTCTCCGACCACGGCGAGTTCGGCCGGGTCAAGGGCCTCATCCCGACCGGCTGGTACCCCACCGGTGTGCAGGTCACGCCGGACGGCAAGCAGCTGCTGATCACCAGCGCCAAGGGCCTGGGCACCGGCCCGAACAAGGGCACCGACCCCTCGAACCCGAACAACTACCCCTACATCGAGAACCAGTTGCAGGGCTACCTGTCCGTCGTGCCGGTCCCGAGCGCCGACCAGCTCGCCAAGTACACCCGCCAGGTGCGCGAGAACAACGGCTTCGACGACAAGAACGAGGTGCGCGGCTTCGGCGACGATACGCCTGGCACCGTCGTACCGCGGAACGTCGGCGACTCCTCGCCGATCAAGCACGTGATCTACGTCGTCAAGGAGAACCGCACCTACGACCAGGTCCTCGGCGACCTGCACAAGGGCAACGGCGACCCGTCCCTGGCCATCTTCGGCAAGGACGTCACGCCCAACCAGCACAAGCTCGCCGACCAGTTCGTCACCCTCGACAACTTCTACGTCAATGGCGAGGTGAGCCAGAACGGCTGGCAGTGGGCCACCCAGGCCAGCTCCAACCCCTACAACGAGACGGCCACCGCGCAGGGCTACGGAGGCAACGGCTCGGAGTACGACTCCGAGGGTTACCACCCCGACGTGGCGGCCGCCGGCGCCGACCCCGACCACGCCTACCTGTGGGACAAACTCGCGCAGAAGAAGGTGCCGTTCCGCAACTACGGCCAGTTCGCGGTGCCGAGCACCTGGATCGGCAAGGACGAGAAGGTCACGTGCGCCAAGGGCGACTTCTGCGCGCACGACCCGCTGCTGAATGCCTCCACCAACCACACCTACCCGTGGTACGACATGGGCGTGAGCGACCAGCACCGCTACGACCTGTGGAACAAGGAGTTCCAGGACTACGTCGCCCACGACAACCTGCCCAGCATGCAGTTCATCGACCTGCCGCGCGACCACACCGCGGGCGGGGCGACGGCAAAGCAGCTCGTCGCGGACAACGACCTGGCGCTCGGCAAGATAGTCGACACCGTCTCGCACTCGAAGTACTGGAAGAACACAGCGATCTTCGTCGTCGAGGACGACGCCCAGGCGGGCCCCGACCACGTCGACGCGCACCGCACGATCGCCTCGGTGATCAGCCCGTACACGCAGACCGGCAAGGTCGACTCGCACTTCTACAGCCAGGTGTCGATGCTGCGCACCATGGAGCTGTTCCTTGGTGTCGATCCGATGTCGCAGTACGACGCGGCCGCGCTGCCGATGATCTACTCCTTCACCGACAAGCCCGACTTCACCCCGTATGGCGCGGTGACGGCGCCGAGCGTCACGACGACCGTCTCCGACCCGATCCTGAAGCCTGGTCAGACCGTCACGGTCACCGGCAAGGTCACCAACCCCGGCGGCACCCCGCTGACCGGTGCGAAGGTGCGGCTGACCACCCCGGCGGGGTGGAAGGCCACTCCGGACGGCCAGTCGGACCTGGGCACCGTCGCGCCCGGCGCGGACTCCACGCTGACCTGGAAGGTCGAGGTGCCTTCGGGGGCCACGCCCGGCCAGCAGCGGTTCACCGTGCAGGCGGACTACCCGATCAACGGCCACATGACCGGCTCGCAGCAGGCCACCGTGGAGGCCGTCGTACCGGACCCGCACATCGCGCAGGTGCCGCAGGCCTTCGTCGCGAACTTCTCCAGCAACAGCGTCTCCGCCGTCGATGTGTCGACCGGTAAGCGCATGGCCGACATCCAGGTCGGCTCGGCCCCCGGCACGATCGCCGTCAGCCCCGACCACACCAAGGCGTTCGTCGCCAACCAGGGCTCGAACACCGTCAGCGTGATCGACGTGGCCGCCGACGCCGTCGTGTCCACCATCCCGGTGGGCAAGACCCCGGCCGGACTCGCTGTCAGCCCCGACAACAAGACCCTGTGGGTCAGCGCCTACGGCGACAACGCGGTGCAGCCCGTCGACATCGCGACCGGCAAGGCAGGCGCGGAGATCGCTGTGGGCAGCGGCCCGGAAAACCTCGCGCTCACCCCGGACGGCTCCACGCTGTACGTCGCGAACAAGGGAAGCGACACCGTCACTCCGGTCAAGACCGACTCCCGTACCGCCGGTACGGCGATCAAGACCGGCAGCCAGCCGTTCGGCATCGCCATCACGCCCGACGGCAAGACCGCGTACGTGACCGACATGGGATCCGACGACGTCACGCCGATCGACCTCGCCACCGGTACCTCGGGCGACCGGATCAAGGCCGGTGCGACGCCGTTCAACATCAGTATCTCGGCCGACGGCAAGACCGCCTACGTGGCCAACACCGGCAGCGACAAGGTCACCCCGATCGACCTCGCGACCGGGACCGCCAAGCCCGCGTTGACCGCCGGTTCCGCCGCGAGCGGTGTCGTGGTCTCGCCCGACGGCGGCACGGTGTTCGCCACCGCGGCAGGTGAGGGCAAGCTCCTGCCCCTGTCGACCGCGACGGGCAAGGCCGGCACACCGATCCAGGTCGGCAGCTACCCGATCTGGGTCTCCTATGCCCCACCGGTCGGCTCCCAGCCGGCCATGCGGCAGCAGCCGCTCAGCCAGACCAGCCCGACCACGAACCCGTCGGTCTTCCCCTCCCTGGCCATGACGCCGGAAGAGCTTTCCGGGGAGCCGGACCAGGCTGACTCCTCGGCCCTCAACGAGGAGATCTGGAAGGCAATCCGCGGGCAGCACAGCAAGATGCCGGCACCGCAGTACCACATGTACGCGAACGTGCCCGGGGCCGAAGACTGACCCCGCGGTACTGACCGCACGGCAAAGCGGCGCCGCACTCCTTGGCGAGTGCGGCGCCTCGCCGCATGTACGTCGAAGCACAGCAAAACGCCGGTGAATGAGCCTGGCGAACGCTTGCAGAAACCGGGACACCGTCAGCCTTGATCCCGGACACGTCGCCCGGGGGCGGTCGCACACGGGCGGTTGTCGGATGGTTGTCGGTGGGGATGTCGGCCTGGTCCAGAACGGAGTTGTCACTTCGCGCCCCTGGTCGGATCGTCCCGGTCGGTGGTGCGGTCGGTGGTGCGGTCGGGGTCGTCGGCTGATCTGGCCCGTATGCGCGGCGCCCGGCAGGAGGCGCCCTCCGAGCACCCGCCCCTCCTTCACGCATCCCCCGGCTCGCGAATCGTTCACGATCTCAATCAGTTGTCTGATCAGGTACGGAGGGTCTACGGAACCTGGGCCAGCTGGTCCGCAGGGGGTCAGCTGACCGCTGGAGGGCGACTCGGTTCGGTGCCGTCTTCGACGAGGTCCCGCCGCGTCGCGTCGTCCCAGACGTTGAGTTGGAGGCGGGCGCCCTCGGTGGAGCAGTCCTCCTTGGAGTCCGCGCCCAGGACGCACCGCCCGAGCATGGCGGCGTGGGCGTGCCGCTGGAGGTAGACGGCCTTCTCCAGGAAGCGCCGCGATCACGCTGATGACCCGCCGTCTCACCCGCTCACCCGGGAAGTCCACCACTGTTCCGGACCCGGTGGCCTGAGCCGGCAACCCCTCGTCATCGATCACTAGGAAACTCTTCGTAGTAATCGCCGTACCGAGTATGCGACTCCGCTCACGGACGGCGGCGGCACTCACCGCGCCGACTGCTGGGGCGGCGGTCTCCGCTTTCGGCCTGCGCGGCGCCAGGCCCGCCGAAAGCCGGTACGACGGCGCGGAACTCGGATGGCAGGCCGGAGCCGAGTGGACGCCGCTGTGGATCGAGAACACCGCCAGCCAGCTGACCGAGGGCAGGCCTAGCAGACCGGTGGTGGGGGCGAGCAGCGCGCTGACCTGCCGTGATCGGGCTCATGGGTCGGGGCTACGGTCGGGGTGTATCGCCGGAGTAGTAGAGACGGCACGCGACGCCGGGACCGGGCGTGCGGGGTTCGCCGGGGCGCGGGTCGTACAGGGCGCGGCCGCCGGGGAACTGCCCGAGCTCGGTGGGCAGGGCCACGCCGTCGTCGACTTCCTCCGGCCGCCAGCCCGTGATGTCCAGCAGAAGGCCGTCCAGCGGGCCGCCTATGAGCGTGGCGTACGTCCGGTGCGGAAGCGGACCGGGGTTGGGGTCGTCGTGGTCGTGGCCGTAGACCCGGCCGCGCAGCAGCTGCTCATCGCCGTTCATTCGATCATCCTTGCAGCCGACACTGACAACGCGGGCTTGCACAGGAGGGCCTTGAGTTTGCCGCGATTGAGCCGGTTAGCTGCCACTTGGGGGGATGGCTGTCACTGTCTCCCGCGCGAACAGCCCGAAGTCGGCGCGGCTTCAGGCTGCGACGATACTGAATCAGCGGCGGGGGTCAGCCGTGGAAGGCAGGAACTTCGGCCTCTTCGCGAGCAGCACTCGTCTCGGCGGCTGGGGAGCCTGTGGCTCGGACACGGGACCGCTTCTCGGGGGTTCGTGAGTGCTGCCGTGGCGGAGGTGCGGCGACTGCTGCGATGCCGAGCCACTGTGGCCGGCGAAGGTGCTGTCCCCAGGACGGCCCGGCCGTACGGTGCGCTCACCAAAGCGGCCCAGGTGAAGACGACCGCCAGCCCCCTGGCCTCCGTCGATCAGCCTGGCCATACGGGCCGAGACGAGTATGTATGCGGCCCGGCTGCAAGCCGCCGGGGCGGCCAGGACGACGCCGCTCCGTGGGCGGGAGGCGGCGCCGCCTTCGCTCAGCAATGCCACGCCGCCTGCCGCCATGCAGGCCGGAACCAGGTCGGCCAGGCGCCGGGAAGCGGCCAGGGCGATGGTGAACGGGCCGAGGAACTCGATCGTGGCGACCACGCCGAGCGGGACGTTCTTCTCCACGGCCGCGAAGAACGCGATGTGATGGCCGGCGAGCAGCGTGCCCGCGCCGGGCATGGCCGGCCAGGCTGCCTTCATCCGGCCGAGTGCCGCGCGCCGTGGCCTCCACATCACGCACAGCAGCACGCCTGCGATCAGCAGGCGCAGGAACACCACTCCGGCAGAACCCACCTGGGGATTCACGCGGAGAGCGAGTGCCGCGCCGAACTGGATCCCGCAGACTCCGACCAGGACCGGACAGGGCGGGCGCCTTGCCCGCCACGGCCGAGAATCCTTGGGGCGCACTGCTCAGTTGCATCGCTTCTGTCCATGGTCGCAGGCCCTGAGCACGGGGCCTCGGTGCCGGCCGGTGTGGGGTGCTGGGTGCGGCAGGGGTGCCCGCGCCACTCTGATTTGTCTGCACCGGCTCCTACGGAGCCGCGTTGAATCGCTTCCTGCGGGGCAACAGCCTTGCGGTGATCGAAGTGAACCAGCCGGATCATTGGCGAGGTGAATCGCCCCCGCACGGCGTGACCAGCGCGTACCGGCCTTTGGCCGCTCTTGAGCAGCTTGGCCCAGTCCGCGTCACTCTCCTCTCGAGTGGCCCATCCATCCAGGGAGCCGGACACTTGGAAGACACCGCCCGCCTGGCCGACACCGTGCCACCGAGCGTCAGGACGCGTTAGACCGCACCGCTGCGGCCTCCCTCGTCGGCATGGGGTCCTGTATCAGGAGAGCCGTCCCGGCCGCCTGGCAGACCTTCGCTGGTGACGAAGTAGAAGACAGGGAGCACGACGAACACCGCGATCGCCAGCAACGGTGCGACGAACACCCCAAGGAGGCCGGCGACGGTGTAGGCAACGGCTCCAACCCCGGAACGAATCTGTCCGTGGCGTACGTACGTGTCCTCCACGTCAGGGTCCAGCAGCTCGGGTCGGCGGGCGATCTGTTGGTAGAAGGCCACCCAGCTCAGGCACATCGCTGCGGCGAGGCCGGCGTAGAGAGCGACGGCCACCCGCGCGTCGGAGCCCGTAGGGTCAGCCTGCAGTGCGTCCGCGACCACCGCTGTGGGGAAGGAAAGCGCCGCCGTGGTGAGCAGGAGAAACAGGTTGACAGCATGCAGTCCGCGGTCCATGGCCCTGATGCGCACGAAGGCTTGGTGGTGGTTGAGCCAGATCACCGAAACATAGCCGAAGGACGCCAAGTAGCCGAGGTAGGCGGGCCACTGATCCAGCAATGCCTGGCCAAGGCCGCCCGGCTTGTGCGGCGGATCAGCGAGATTCAGGACCAAAAGTGTGACGGCAATGGCGAATACACCGTCGCTGAAGGCCTCGGCCCGTGTGGTCTCGGAACGAGAGAACTTGCGAGAGTGGCTCCGGGGCAAGCTGGCTCCTGAAGTACTTGGCTCATGTCGGATTCGGACGGTTTTCATAGTCGGCGGCCTCAAGGGCTCGAACCGTCCGGCAGAGCTTCAGCCAACCACATGCGAGCGAGGCCCTTTGGCGGGCATTGCACCGAAGAGGCACCCTACGCCTCGGAGCGACGCGCGGCTCACCTTCCGTCAGGTTACCGGACTCTTGCCGAAAGCCCCGGCGTTCAAGCCGGGGATGAACGCATCTCAAGGTGTCGGCGTCGGCTGAACTCGGACCCACTTTGGGCGGTTGAATTCTGACCCGGTTGGTGTTGGTTCAGTCGTTGTCGGTTGTGTCGGTGGGGAC
>NZ_JBEYTS010000039.1:0-70591 GCF_040643155.1 Streptomyces sp. NPDC047453
TGCTCGTTGCCGTCCGGCAGTCGCTCCGCCATCGGCTGGATCGACTTGCGCCGCCCATCCAGCATCAGCCCTCGCAGGTAGCAGTCACCCTTCGCCCGCTGATCCTTGCGTGGCACCGATGCGAAGACATCCGCTACGAATAACGCCAACTTCGCCCGAGCACGGTTCACTTCATGTAAGTCCACAACGTCCAACATGCCCCAAACAGGGCCGAGAAGACCTAACGGAGCCCTACTAGAGCCTGAAGTCGGTTGCCTGGAAGTATCGTTGCGCTCCAGGCAACCCGAAATAACGGCTACACACTGTGATGAGCTGGAGTCTTCGCGCTACTTTCTGACACCCAAGGGAGTCTCGCCCGGACCAGTCGTGGACCAAACGGCGCCGTGGGACATCACCCCACGAGCCGCCCGCTCATGAGCGCCGCGAGTCCAGGACTTCCTGGGACCGGCTCGAGACAACGGCCGAGCCGCCCCCGCGCGACCTCGTCGTGGAGTTCATGGGGCTCCACATCGGGTTCCGGCATGGCTGACGGGGGCGGCGGCCGATTCGGGGACACCGCCAACTGTCCGCCCGGCGAGAGAAGCTGCCCGGAAGATTTCAAGTCCGGTGAGACGGTCGCCAGCCCCCCGCTGCCATACCGCTGCTCCCCACCCCGTGCGCCTCCCGCCCTACGCTGCCGGTGATCCTACTGAGGGGGGAGGAGCCCTGAAGGACCGAGTCGCCATCAGGCCAGGAAGGCCCACACCGTCAGGCCGATCACGGTACAGCGAGCCTGAGGCGACTCAGCTGGGCGAACACCCTTCCAAGCTCCCAAGCCGTTCACCGTGGCCCTCTCCGCCAGCCCTCACGCGACGCGTGACCACCCGTCTATCACCTGCGGAAACAGCTCCGGTCACGCCGAGCGAAGCTCTGCCGGCGCATGGCGAAAAGCAGCGGAAGCGCTGACCGACGGCGAGACGTGAACTGTGGCGCCTGTGTACGGGGTTGGGGCCGGCGGGCAGAGTATGGGCACGGCGAGGACGAGGGGGAACGTCATGGGCAGCGAGCCGCTCGGAGGCTCCCGCATCCTGTCGGAACAGAACGGAGAGGCGGCACTGCACCGGCTGCGGGCCATGACGGTGTCCCACCGCAGGGCCCAGCGCCTGGCCAATGCGCGCATGGGGGTATCGGTTCTCCTGGCCGTGTCCGGCCTCGTCACCGTCTTCGTGCCGCATGTCAGCGCGTCCGTCACGGTGGTGGGCGGGGTGTGGGCGGTGGCGCACTCGGTCGGGCTCACACAGTGGGAGAGCAGCGAGGCCCGTCGCGCGGCGTTGTTGCAGGAGTCGTTCGACGTTCGGCTGTTCCACCTGGAGTGGAACAGTGCCATGGTGGGCTCCCCGCCCGCGTCACACCTGATCAGCAGTCTCAGCCGGCGTTACTCGGGTGAGGAGGCGGAGCTACGTGACTACTACGAGATCCCCGAACTGCCGCACCCTTATGACGTGGTCGCCTGCCAATTGCAAAATCTCGGGTGGGGCGCGCGGGTCCGCCGCCGTTACGCGCGGACGGTGCTGGCAGCGGTCCTGCTCTGGCTGGGTGGCGGTCTCGTCGTCGGCCTGACGACGCGTATGGAGGTGCTCGACCTGGTGCTGCTGTGGTACGTGCCGTCGCTCGGCGCGGCGATGATGGGTCTGGAGGTGTGCCGCACCCAGTGGCAGGTCGCCGCAGAACGGGAGCGGGTGATGGAGCTACTGGAGGCCAGGGTCGCCGCAGGCGGTGACACCGGCGCACTGATGGGTTTCGCCCGGCAGGTGCAGGACGTGATCTTCCATTCGCGGCAGCGGTACACGCGCGTGCCGGACTGGTTCTTCCGCCGCTTCAAGAGCACGGACCGGGCCGATTTCCAGGCCGCCATGGACGACGTGGAACGTCTCGTCGCCCGCCGGACGCCCCAGCCTGGCTGACCGGCCGGCGTCCGGCTGGAGTGGATCGCGCGTGAACGGGACATGGATCAGGGGAAAGCACGGTGGAGAACGCGGACAGCCTCGCCTCTCTGTTCGAGAACGACGAGCTGGCGTCCAAGGCGCTGGTCGCCTGGGCCCACGAGGTGCATCGGGGCCTGGTTCGGCCCTACGTGCCCCGGTGGCGACCGTTGGGCCAGGGTGCCAGCGGTGCCGGGCTGACGGCCGTGGTGGCCAGCCGGGGACCGGGGGTCATGGTGGTCAAGGTGTCCCCCCACGGCCAGGGAGGCGAGGGGCATCCCCACGCGGAGGCCCGCAAGACGGCTCAGAACCATGTGCCCACGTTGCACGGTTCATGGCCGGTGGAGGACGGGCGCGTACTGACGTTCCAGTCCCCCGCGACCGGCAGCCTGGACGACTTGTGCGCCATGGCGTCCCTGGGGAATGACCTGCCGGCCGGTTGCGCGTACCTCACGAGGTGGCTGCTGACGGAATGGAACAACGGCCCGGGGGGCGGCACGTCCGACCACCTGCCTGTCGGTGAGCTGCTGCGCCAGGAACTCGGAGCGCTTGTCTCCCGCGGTGGCTCGGCACTCGCCTACGGGTCACGGATCGGGGGCCTGGAGGCGGACACGCCGTGGATCAAAATCAACGGCCTGGACCTGCCGAACCCTCTGGCGCTGGCCCGGGCGGACGCCGGGCACCCGAAGCTGGACGTCATGCGGGGACGGGCGCACGGCGACCTGCACCTGCACAACGTCCTGGTGCCCGTCCGGGAAGGCAGGGCCCGGTTCGAGAAGTTCCAACTCATCGACCTGGCGACGTTCTCGCAGAACGCCCCGTTGTCGCGGGACGTAGCCACGCTGCTCCTGTCCGCCGTGGAACCGACCGTCCGGGAACAGCCGACGGAGGAAGGCGATGCCCTGCTGCACTATCTGGTGCGACCCCACGAGGATTCCCTGCGCCAGATCAAGCCGGCGACGAAAGACATCGTGCAGACAGTGCGCGACATCTGCGAGGAGATCTTCGCGGGCGGCCAGTACGACCTGTGGCACCGCCAGTTCCTGCTCTCCCTGATCGTGACCGGTCTGCGGGGCAGCACCTACGAGAACATGGGCGACGGCGGCCGGTGGTGGTGTTTCAGGCTGGCGGCGCGCGCCGGTGGTGAGCTGCTGGAGCGGTTGGGCACCCCGATTCCGCCGGGCGTGACGATCACGGGACCGGAACCGGCCGGGCGGTACGTGACGTGCGGTACAGCGGTTCCGCCGGAGCGGTGGACCGGCGCCGCCGCAGCGGCGGACCGCGCGGCGCGGGCCGCGTCCGTGTCCCGGGGAGCGACCACGGATCGGTCGGAGGAGCTCCGCGAACTGGAAGCGTACAGCCACACCGCCGTCGCTGCGGCGGGCCACCAGGGTGCGTCCGGCATGCAGGCGCAGCGCCTGGACCTCACGGCGCTCGCTGTCCCCCGGGATCTGGAGAGAGACCTGCTCAAGTTGCTCGACATGGGGCAGCCGATCTGCGTCGTCGGGGATCCGGGGAGCGGGAAGACGACGCTGCTGTGGCGGCTGCACCATGAGCTCTCGGCTGACCCGTTGGGCCCCCGGCCGTACTTCCTGCGGGCCGGCGACCTCCGGAACACGGCGTCCGGTGCCGGACTCGCCCTGGAGACGCTGCGCGCCGCCTGTCGTTCCCTGACGGATCCCGCGGTCTTCCTCTTCGACACCGCGGACCTGCTGGTGTCGGATGCAACGGGCTTCCACGTGCTACAGGAACTGCTCACGATCGCCGCGGACAACTCCGTACGGGTCCTCATGACGTGCAGGAAGGAGGAGTGGAACGTCGTGCAGTCGCAGGTGGAGGACTTCGGCGTCCAGCAGCGCGTGCTGGGCCCCTACAGCCCGCGGGAGCAGGAAGCGGCCATCCGGTCGCACGCGCGGTACTTCTACGAGGGGGAGGCCGAGGTCTCCGTGGACAAGGTGTGCCGGGACATCGCCAACGCGGCGGTGCAGGGGCTGCCGATGCGTAAGGTCTGCGAGGCTCCCCTGACACTGCGCATGCTGTTCGAGACGTTCGCCCCCCAACCGCCCCAAGTGCAGGACATCGACACCGCGATCCTGTACGACCGGTACTGGAGCCACCGTGTCAGCCAGGACCAGCGAGCAGGAGACGCCCCCGCGACCGGCACGGGGCCGCTGCCCGATCTCACCGGGGCCGGTGAGGAACTGGCCCAGTTAATGCTGGGGGAAGGCAGGCTCGACATCTCGGGCGCGGAGGTGCTCGCCGATCGCTCACCCTCCGGCCGCCCTGGACTGGAACGCGGCCTCCAAGGGCTCGTGGCGCGGGGCGTGGTCGAACGCCAGGGTGCCGGCACCACGGAGCGCTACACCTACTTCCACCAGACACTGTTCGAGTACGCGGCGGGCCGCCGGCTCTCCCGGACTGCCGCGTCCGACGTCCCGTCACTGCTGGGTGAGCTGCTGGGCTGGCTGAAGGAGCATCCCGGGGACCAGTTCCGGGTCGCGGTCGCCGAGCAGGCGCTCGTCCAGGCCGGCAGGGGCGGCAACCAGGCCGCCGAGGCGTGCACAGCGCTGCTGACCGGCACGCTCGCCGACACCTGGGACGCCGGCACGGCGGACACACACCCGCTGCGCGCGATGCAGCTGCGGGTTTACGCCAGACTGCCACAGCCCGATGCCGCCCTGCGTTGTCATTTCACGTCGCTGATCGCCACGCTGGATCCCGACCTGGCGCGGGTCTACCTAGGGACACTGCCGACAACCCTGCACAAGGACGGTGACCGAATCGTCAATGAGTTGCTGGCCTTGTGGCGCAGCGACTCCGAGGAGTTGAGGCAGCCGGTGCTCATCGCTCTGAAGTGGTTCGCGGAGACGCTGCCCAAGAGCGTGATCACCGTCTTCGACCGGAGCTGCCCGTCCAACGGGTCCCGAGGGGGCGCCTGCAAAGGCCCGCGCTGTGATCCCCGGAACTGCGTGTGGGCCTGGTTGCTGACTCTGCATAACTCCGAGATGCACAAGTTCCTCGGGGTTCTCGAGGCGCTCGCGCTGGAGAACGCCGGCTGGGTATGGCATCGGCTGCGCATGGTGGTGACGGATCCGCGGCGCGACCTACTGACGGTGGCCCGCTGCCTGCGGCTGGTGGCCCGGCCGCTCGAATGGCCGGAACGGCCGTTCTCCGCGGTCCGGCATATCGTGCGCCACCGATGGGGCCACGGCACCAGGTTCAACAACAGCGATGTACAGGTCCAGGCGGCACTGGGACAATTGATCGCCGGCAACTGGCTGTCCAGCGGCCGACAGCCGCCGCTGGACTCCGTCCTGAGGGCCGCTGCCCGGCATCCCAAGGAATTCACGTCGTACGTGCAAGTACACGCCGTGGCGCGGATGGCGCGGCAGGCGTCCCCCGAGGAGGTCGGCCACCTGCTCGACGTGCTGGAGGAGGTCACCGCGCCGACGTCGCTGACTCTGCTGTCGACCTGCCTGCTGCTGCCGTTGCTGACCGCCACCCGCGCCCCGGACACGCTCGGCGGCGACACCCCGCCGAGCCGTGCCCGCGGACCGGAGCCGGCCGCCACCAAAGCCGTGCGCAGTTGGCTGGCGCTGAGACTGCGGACCCAGAATCGGGCCGCTCTCGCCGACGCCACCCACCAGTTGGCGGCAGAAACCTGGAAACGCAGCCTGGACGTGGCCACCACGGCCCGGCTGGTCGGCGAAGCGTGGCCGGAGGGCGCCGCGGGCCAGCAGCCTGATAGCGGAGGCAGCTGCGGTGCGGAAGCGGAGTTGCACCGGATCTGGCTGACCGATCCAGACGTGGCCATTCTGCTGGTCGCCGCCGCCGCGGCGGGACAGGCGCAGGCTCGGACGGCCCTGCGGCTGTGGCGCACCGAACGGGCGGGCAAGGGCCACGTCACGGGGCCTGGCAGGGGCACCGGTGTGACCCAGACGGACAAGAAGATCTCCGGCTCGCTGCAGGTGCTGGTAGCGGAGCATCCCGAGCTGCTGGACGAGTTGTTCGCCGGAGGGGCCGTGGATCCCCGGCTCGATCCGGCGTGGCTGAACGCGGTGCTGCCTCAAGCCGGGACGGACATCGACCGCCGGCTGGCGGCCGCCCTACGTCGGCATCGCACCGCACTCGAGGAGGTGTGCGATCTCGCCGTTACGCGTGAATACGGCGCGGACAACGCCAGGACCGCCTTGCACGTACGCGGCAGGCTCATCGCCCTGGGCGTCCTCGGCCCCCCTGCCCCGGCCCGGCTCCGGGAGATGCTGGGCAGGCGCGGTCATCCACGCCATGTCGGCGCCGCGCTGCAGCTGGTGGAGACCGTGGTCGAGCACAGTCCGAACGGCTCTCTAAACACTCCGGAGTGGCAGCAACTGGAGGAAGAGGACCTGCGTCACTTCGCGGCCGCTGACTACGTCGAGGGGCGTACCGGCCAGGGCGAGCGTGAGCTGGTGCAGGCCGCGGCCCGCCGGTGTATGACGGGCCTGCTGTGCCGCCACTACCCGCTCACCACGCAGGCGCAGGTCGGCCGGGCACGCAACGGGGCGTTGCGCCACCTGGCGACGGCCACGCAGGTCGGCGACGTGACGGTGCTCGGGCGACTCCTCGAACGCCTGGCCGACGCCGCGCCGCAGGAGGCGGTGACGGTGGTCAACGCGGCTGCCAGGAAACTGCGCACGCTGTCCACGGGCAAGGTGACGACGCTGGCGCAGCGCTGGCAGAGACCCCTCTCGCGCCTTGCCGAACGGGCCGGCCCGGAGCAGTGGAGGGAACTCGTCGAGGGTGTGTGGGACGGCCCGGTGGAACTCCTGCGCGTGCTGATCCGCAGTGGCATCCGCCACCGCACCGACGACACAGCGCGGTACCTTCTCACGATCGCCGACAGCAGCCCATGGTCGGGCGTGGTGAGGGAGACGGTCCGGATCGGCACCCTCCTGCGCAGCGAGGGCAGTCCGCAGCGCTGGCTGCCGGCCCTGGAAACTCCGTCGAACGCGCAGAAGTGATGGCCATCAACCGGGGGCCTTGGCCCAAGGCCCATCACTAAGGGCTTGCCGGGAAACAAGCCGTTGCTTCCGGCTCCGAGGCTCGTTGTTGTGGTATGGGGAGTTCGGAGGGGATCGAGGCGGCCCTGGCCGCGAAGTTCGCGACGCTGTTCCCGCATCTCGACGAGCGGCAGCGGCGGCTGGCCATAGGAGCAGAAGCACGGTCGCTGGGCCATGGAGGCATCAGGCTCGTTGCTCGTGCGGCCGGAGTCCGGGAGGGTACCGTGTCGTGCGGTGTGACGGAACTGGAGTCCGGCGAGGCGCCGTTGGGGCGGGTGCGCCGGTCCGGTGGGGGCCGCAAGCGTGCGGTGGACCTGGATCCGGGCCTTCGGCCCGCGTTGCTGGCTTTGGTGGAACCGGATGTACGCGGGGACCCGATGTCGCCGCGCTGGACGACGAAGTCGACCCGGCACCTGGCTGCCGAGCTGACCAGGCAGGGGCACCGGGTCTCGGCGGACACCGTGGCGGCCGTGCTGCGCGAGGAAGGCTTCAGCCTCCAAGGCAACGCCAAGACCATCGAGGGCGCCCAACACCCTGACCGCGATGCGCAGTTCCGCTATATCAACGACCAGGCCAAAGACTTCCAGGCCGCCGGAGACCCGGTGATCAGCGTGGACACCAAAAAGAAGGAGCTGGTCGGCAACTACAAAAACGCCGGCCACGAGTGGCGTCGCCAAGGTGATCCTGTCCGGGTTCACACCCACGACTTTCCCGATGCCGATCTGGGCAAGGCGATCCCATACGGGATCTACGACCTGACCGCGGACACGGGCTGGGTCAACGTCGGCACCGACCACGACACCGCAGCCTTCGCCGTCGCCTCCGTCCGCCGCTGGTGGCACGCGGTTGGGCGCAATACTTACCCGCGCGCGCACCGTCTGCTGATCACTGCGGACGCCGGCGGTTCCAACGGCTACCGCACCCGGGCCTGGAAGTTCGAGCTGGCCGCGCTGGCTGTCGAGACCGGCCTGGAGATCACCGTGTGTCACTTTCCTCCAGGCACATCTAAGTGGAACCGAATCGAGCACCGACTGTTCTCCCACATCACGATGAACTGGCGGGGCGCCGTGGAGGCCGTCGGGTATCCGGGGTCGGGGCGGTCAGGCTGGGGCTTCCATGGGGTTGAGCGTGACGGTGTAGCCGAGCTGGTTCAACGCGGTGATCGCTCGACGAGTGGCGCGTTCAGGGTCGCGCTGGGTGAAGTAGGCGCCGCCGAGCTCGTGGTACGGCTTGTGATCGGTGAGCATGTGCCAGACCGCGGTGATGATTGAGTGTTCGACGGCGACCAGGGCTTTCAGCGGGCCGCGACGTGCGGCCAGCCGCTTGTAGCGGGCCTGCAGATAGCAGTTCTTGGTTCTCGCCGCGCTGAACGCCGCGAGTCCGAGAGCGCCTTTGAGGTAGGGGTTGCCGGGCCGGACCTTGGTGCTCTTGGTGCGGCCGGCGGACTCATGGTGGCCCGGGCAGACCCCGGCCCAGGAGGCGAGGTGCTTGGCCGAGGCGAACCGGGCCATGTCCCCACCGGTCTCCGCGATGATCACGTCGGCGACTCCCCGGTTGATTCCGGGGATGGTGTCGAGCAGGTCCAGTGCGGGACGAAAGGGGGCCATCGCCTCCTCGATCCGCCCCGTGAGCTGGTCGATCATCGCGGTGAGCTGGTCGTACTGGTCCAGATACAGCCGGGCCAGGAACGCGTGGTGTTCGCGGAAGCGTCCCGTGAGCGCCTCGGTGAGCTCGGGGATCTTGCTGCGGAGCTTGCTTTTGGCCAGGTCGGCGAGCATCTGCGGGTCGCGTTCTCCACGGATGAGGGCTTCGAGCATGGCCCGGCCGGAGACGCCCATGATGTCGGAAGCAACCGCGGACAGTTTGATCCCGGTGTCCTCCAGCAGCTTCTCCAGGCGCTGGACCACGCGGCCGCGTTCGCGAGTGGTGACGGTGCGGGCTCGGGTCAGATCCCGCAGCTCACGCACCGGCTGTGGCGGGACGAAGGAGGGGCGGACCAGCCCGTGGGCGCCGAGCTGAGCCAGCCAGGCGGCATCCGAGACGTCGGTCTTGCGGCCGGGCAGGTTCTTAACCTGTCGCGCGTTGACCAAAATGACGTTCAGGTCCTCGGCCAGCACGTAGTAGTAGGGCTTCCAGTAGTCCGAGGTGGCCTCGATCACCACCAGGGTCACCTGCGCGGCAAGCAGATGATCCCGCAGGGCGAGGACCGCGTTGGTCGTGGCGCCCCAGGTCGTGGTCTCGGTCGTGAACGACCCCCGGCGCCGGGTATTCGGCGTACGGATGCACACCTTGGCGTCCTTCTTGCTGATGTCCATCCCCGCGCAGCGTTCGTGCAGCACGTCCACGGCCCGCTCCTTCCATCCATGAAGGGCCAGGAGGAACGCCGTCCCGGGAGGGCCAGGGTGAATCAGGAATTCTGACGCACGTGCTCACAGCAACGCTCCACGGTCCCCGTGGTCGGCCCTCAGCACCATGCTGACCAGCGAGCTGCACAGCATCACAGAGGCATCGGTTTCGGCCGGAACGAACACTTCATGATCCCGAACGGGGCCCGTCCCTCGACAGGGCAGACAGAAGCATCTCCGGCGCGCGCCACAGCATTTACCACGCCCCCGGCGCGCACCGAAGGTGCGCTGGACTGCTGACCAGCCATGAAGTCATCGTGAACAGCATCGCGGCGACCACCACCCGCGCGGGACTGACAGTCCGCGCAGAGCTCGACACCGCCAGCTACGAGACCGGCGTCCGCATCAGTGACGGGCAGCTGAACGCCCTGCCACTGAGCCGCCATGACTGGCACGGCGACTGGAACTACACCCTCCACCCCCAGGAACACCGCCGGGACGGCGTCCTTCCGATCCCGCCCCAGAACGAAGCCGGCCCCGGCCGCGACTGGCTGACCCATCCCGCCCTCACCGGCATCCCGCACGAGCAGTGGGACTCGCTGGTCACCGAGCTGGCAGCGGCCCGCGCGGCTCAGCGGGAAGCAGACCTCCATCAGCGACGCGGCGGCGACCGGCAGAGGACCCCAGCCGCTGGCCTCTACACCGGCCGGCGCCCCGGCCTCACCCTCGTCGACCGGCTCCTGGCCACCATCCTCTACCAGAGGTTCAAGCTCCCCCAGGTCGTCATCGCCCCGCTCTTCACCGTGACACCCGTGACCCTCAACCGGGCCATCAGCCAAACCCGCCGGCTCCTCCGAGACATCGGACACGCCATCGAACCCGCCGAGACGCAACTGGCCACCCTCGACGATCTCACCGACCTCACCGCACACCTCGGCATCCCCAAACCGGAGATCAAGACTGCGAGTTATTGATCGGCAGGTTCTAAGGCCCGGACCATTCCCGGACCAGCCGCCAACCGTAGCTCGCCCTGACGCCCATATCCGCAGGTCAAAGGGACCGCAGTCGTGTACCACCAGCAGACGAAGAACCTGCTGGCGCCCCTCCGCGCAGGAAACCTGCGGCATTCGCTCAGCGTGCCTCCAGAAATTGTCAGATGGGCTGGCTACCACCCATCGCACGATTGTGCGCATGGTGTGCTGAGCATGCGTCCAAACGCTCTCTACACCGGAAACATGCAAGTCACCAAGCATTCGCGGCTTCTATCTCCGCCCACGCCATGTGGTTCCACCGGCCGTTCCGTGCGGACGAGTGGTTCCTGTACGACCAGGAGTCTCCGATCGCGACAGGCGGCCGTGGTCTGGCCCACGGGCGCATCTACGACCTTCAGGGGCGCCTGCTCGTGTCGGTCGTCCAGGAAGGGCTGTTCCGCGCGGTGTAGGCGGACACTCCCTCCGCGGTGGTCCGTCGGGCTCTCCGCGGTGGTCAGTCGGGCGGTCCGGTCCAGTCCAGGACTGGCGTGTGTGGTTCAGGTGGCTCTGCGGAAGAGCCTGCCCACCAGGCCGCGTGACCGCCGGGGGTTCTCGGACGGCCGGAGGTTCTCGGATGACCGGGGTCGATCGCAGCGCCTGGGCGCGGGCGTACGCCGGTGCCGTGCCGAGTGCGGGTGTGAGTCCGGGTGCCGGTGTGGGTCCTGGCCCGGGTGTGGGTCAGGGTGCCGCGAGGCCGGGCGGGGCGCGGGCCAGTGGGTTCGCGCCTCCCGCACCGCCCGTGCCAGGTCCGCGCGGAGCAGGTCGATCTCGTCGGGGTCCTGCGCCGTCGTGATCCGCTCGGTGAGGTGGGCGGCCGGCGAGCCGGGTGCGCCGTGGGCGGGTGACGGCGGCCGGAAGCGGCTCAGATGGGAACGCTCGTAGGGATCCGTGACGATCTCGGAGATCTGGACCGGGTCGAGCAGCGAGGCCACGACGCCCGCCCGCTCCCATGGATCCCCGGCCTGACGCAGCAGGAAGCCGAGGTGCCGTCCGCGCCAGTGGCGGGGGCGCAGGTCCAGGCCGGTGTCCAGTTGGCCCCGCAGTGTCTCCGGCAGGGGCCGGTTCAGCAGCGAGGCGTTCTTCGCGTCGGAGGCGAACTCCCTTAGTTCGGCGGACAGATACCGCCAGACCACGGCCCGGTACCGGTTGAGATGGAACGTGACCGGAACCAGGAGGCCCAGTCTGGCAAGACGGGTGAACCGGGCGGCGGTCACCTCCATGATCGCCGAGCCCTCCCTGGTGCCCACGGTCGCCACCCGCTGCCGCAGCGCCTCCGGGAAGCCCTCCTGCCCGCGCAGCCGTTCGACCTCGGCGCGGTCGACATGCCGGCCACCTCCTGCCTCAGCGGGACGGGCGCGGATGTGGCCGAGGTGCACGGCCAGGTCGAACTCGCTGCGTTTGAGCCCCAGTTCGCGGGCCGCCCGGCTCTGCGAGAAGGGCGCTCGGACCCTGGTGGCGGCCGTCCGGGCGGTTGGCGTGACCTCGTGTGTGGCGGTGTTGCCGGACATACTCGTCTCCCCCGTGGAGTGTCGGGATCGCGCCGTTTGCGCTCACCTGCGAAAAACGGTAGCGGGTGACGGGAATCTACGGCGCGAGCCTGTGGACAACTCCGCAAAGGATGACGAAAGATGCAGGTCAGAGGTCTGTCGACGATGTCCCTTCAGGCCGGCGGGCGTCCACGTCGAGGTGCTCGCCGACCCGGTTGACGAGAAGAGTCATCTCGTAGGCGATCTGCCCGATGTCGGCCTCCGCTCCGCTGAGGACGCACAGGCAGCTGCCCGCGCCTGCGGCCGTGACGAACAGCACCGCGTCGTCGAACTCGACCATCGTCTGGCGCACCCCGCCCGCGCCGAAATGGCGTCCCGAGCCCTTGGCCAGGCTGTGCAGACCGGACGAGACGGCCGCGAGATGTTCCGCGTCCTCGCGTCGCAGTCCCGTGCTCGTCCCCGTCACCAGCCCATCGGTGGACAGGACTAAGGCGTGGCGTACGTGTTCCACGCGTTGGGTCAGATCGTCGAGCAGCCAGCTCAGTGTCTGGTTCTGCGCCATGATGCGGTCTCCCCGTGTGATCTCTTCCCCCTGGCCGGAGGATCTGCCGCCAGCCTTCCCCACCGCCGCTGTCCCGGCAAGGAGGATGGGCGCATGGCAGACAAGATGACCGACGAGGAATGGCGGGCGTTCGTCTCGTACGGCACCCGCACCGGAAAGCTGTCGACCGTACGGACCGACGGAAGCCCTCATGTCGCGCCGATCTGGTTCCTGCTCGACGGCGACGACGTGGTGTTCAACACCGGGAAGGAGACCGTGAAAGGGCGCAATCTGGCCCGAGACGACAGGGTTGCCCTGTGCGTGGACGACGAACGGCCGCCGTTCACGTTCGTGGTGCTGCAGGGCCGCGCCCGGCTGTCGGAGGACCTCGACGAGCTCCGGCAGTGGGCCACCCGCATCGGCGGCCGTTACATGGGCGAGGAGCGCGGCGAGGAGTTCGGAGCACGCAACGGCGTACCGGGCGAACTCCTGGTCCGGGTCAGGATCGACAAGGTGTTGGCGGTGAAGGATGTCGCGGACTGACCCACCGCCGGTGGGCTCCCGCCCGTCCGGCCGTACGCGGCCGGTTCCGTTCGGCCCGCGGAGTCGCGGAGCCGGGTGGTGCGCCGGCGATCCACCCGGCACACTTCACGCGCCGGACGAGCATCCGCTTCCCGGGCGCCCGTCGGCCCCGGTGAGGGATCATGCGGAACATGAGCGACGACCACACGCACGTCCAGGAGTTCTTCACCGCCCGCGCCGCCGATTGGGACAGCAGGTTCCCGGACGACGGCCCCGCCTACGCGGCCGCGATCGCCGAACTCGGGCTGCGCGAGGGCGACCGAGTCCTCGACGCGGGATGCGGCACCGGGCGCGCCCTGCCCCCACTGCGCGCCGCGGTGGGGGCGCCGGGCATCGTCGTGGGCGCCGATCTCACGTGGGCCATGCTGGAAGCCGCCGTACGGGCCGGGCGGGACCAAGAGGGTCTGCTGCTGCTCGCCGATGTCGGCGCGCTCCCACTCGTGTCAGGGTCGTTCGACGCCGTGTTCGCCGCCGGCCTCATCGCGCACCTGCCTCATCCCTCGGAGAACCTGAGCGAGTTGCGGCGCGTCGTACGTCCTGGCGGCACCCTGGCGCTGTTCCATCCGATCGGCCGTGCGGCGCTCGCCGCGCGCCAGGGTCGGCAGATCACGCCGGACGACCTGCGCTCCGAACCCAACCTCCGGTCTCTGCTCTCCCGTTCGGGATGGCGCATGACCTCCTACGTCGACGAGGACGCCCGCTTCCTGGCGCTGGCCGTACGCGAGGACTGACCCCCCGTCCGACCGTACGGGCCCCACAGTGGAGAACCGCAGGTCCGGCTGTGCACGGGAGTCGTGACAACGGCCTTCCAATGGCACTAGGGTGCGCGCCGTTGGACGAACCGATGGGGAGGCTGAGATGGCCGAGACGGACGAGGAGGTCGCCGCCGCGGACGACGCTCTCTATGTGCTCACGGCGGTACTGCTGACGCCCGCACAGTTCCCGAGCGTTCTGGGCGACGACTATCCGGAGGCCTGCGCGGCACTCGGCCTCGCACCGCTCGCCGACGGGTACGGTCTGGTGCTCGGTCAGGACGGCGACGGGGCGCGGTGGACGGTCGTCGTCGACGACGTGTCGCTGGTCGCCGTGGCCATCGCGTCCTGGGATTGCGGCATGGAGTACGACCTGTCGCCCGACGAGCGCAGCGTAGTCGCCGCCCTGCCGGGCTGGCCCTTGGCCCTCGCCGTGGCGGCTCCGGGCGTGCCCGCACCGCACGACCCGGACCCGGAGTCTTCGGGCGGGCCCGCGCTGACCCCGCCCGACACCAGCGTCTGGGGACCGGCCCAGCGCCGTCTGGGCGCCGACGAGATCGCGCTGCAGTGGGCGGTGTGGCGCGAGCAGATCAACGACGCGGAATTCCTCGCTCCCGCAGACCGGGCCGGGTCCCTGACCGGGAACGATGACGGTCCGTCGAGCGCGTCGACCGAAGAGAGCGGCGAACCGCAGGACGGGACGGGTGGCAAGGCTTCCCCGAGCCACAGCGGCATCCGTAGCGTTCTGGCGCAGGCACGCGCGTACGTGGACGCGCCGCCACCGCTGGGCCGGGTCCGGTCGTCCTTCGCGCCGGGCGACGCGCGCACCCTGCGGGCCGACGGTCCCGGCTGGTCGATGGTGGCTCGCACCGACGACATCGCCTTCGTGCTCCTCGACGACGAGCCCGGTGAAGTCCTGCCCGTTGGCCGGGGGCCGGAGCTTCCGGGTCTGCTGGAAGCCCTCGACAAGCTGGCGGTACGCCCCCTCTGAGGTCCGGTGCTCAGAGGGAGAAGCCTCCTGGCACATGTCCTGCCTCTCCATGACGAGCCCCGGCTCCATGTGGTGCCAATCCATGGATGACGGGGCGACCGGTCCGCACGATGGGGCAGCCCTGGGCGCTCCATACGCCCGCGCTGTACCCGCCGACCCGTCGTGCCGCTGGAGGCCGCCATGCGTCTGTCCCGAGGATTTCCGCTCGTCGCCGCCGCTCTGATGGCGGCGGCCGTCACATCGTCCGTTCCCGCCACGGCCGCCTCCGGCACCGGCGGGCATTGTGCGCACCAGGAGCGTGTGCGGGTGCCGGGCGCGGCCTTCCAGCAGACCGCCTGTCTGCCCGATCTGACCACCACCGGGCTGACCGGTACCCCGTACACCGATCCGAACGACCAGGCGGGGCTCACGGCCCGGGCGACGCGCACACCGTCCGGGGTGCCCGGGACGCAGATCGACGGCTACTTCCCGGACTCCTCCCACTTCAACACCACGCACGGCTGGGACCACGACGCCCAGTTCGTGATCAGGCTGCCGGACCGCTGGAACGGCGGCCTCGTGGTCACCGGGGCGCCCGGCACACGCAAGCAGTACGCGACGGACAAGGCGATCTCGGACCAGGTGCTGGCGCAGGGCTTCGCCTACGCCGCGACCGACAAGGGGAACAGCGGAGCCGACTTCTACCGCGACGGCAGCCGTCCCGGCGACGCGGTCGCCGAGTGGAACGCACGCACCACCCAGCTCACGCGGGCGGCCAGGCGCGCGGTTGCCCAGCGCTACGGCCACGCGCCACGCCGTACGTACATGACGGGCATCTCCAACGGCGGCTACCTCACGCGCTGGCAGCTCGAGCACCACCCGGAGCTGTACGACGGCGGCGTGGACTGGGAAGGGGCGCTGTGGACGGCCGACGGCCCGAATCTGCTCACCTCACTGCCGACGGCGGTCGCCCGAACCCTGGGCTCGGCAAGCGACGCGGACCTGTACACGGTGGGCTTCGCGCGGGGCTCGGAGTTCCTGTGGCCGTACCACGGGCAGGCGTACTGGGGCGTGACGCAGAAGACCTACCGAGCCGCGTTCGACCCGGCCTACGACCCTGCCTGTCCCGGACCGTCCGCCGGGACCACGCCGGAGCGGATCCTGGCGCCCTGCGCCTCGGACGCGGTGTACGACTACGCGGCCCGTCCCGCCTCCGTGCACCGCGCCGTGGCCCGTGTGGCCCTGACCGGACGGATCGGCAAACCCCTGATCACGCTGCACGGCGATCTCGACGCGCTGCTGCCCCGTGCGGCGGACTCGGACGTGTACGCGCGCATGGTCGACGCGAGCGGACGGGGCGGGCTGCACCGGTACTACACCATCCAGGGCGGCACGCACGTCGACGGACTGTACGACGCCCATCCCGACCGGCTGCGGCCGATCCTGCCGTGCTACCGGTCGGCGTTCGACACGCTGGTGGCGTGGGTGGAGCGCGGTGTCCGACCGCCCGCGGACCGGACCGTCAGCAGGCCCGCGAGCGGCGATGTGGTCGACTCCTGCGCCCTAAACGCAAACGCGCGGGGGCGGTAGCGCTTCAGCGGCCGAGCTCCTTGCGGGTGACGCGGCGCAGCCGGCGTCGCTGCGAGGGGTCCAGGGCGAGGTACGCGGCGGCCGGGACTCCGAGCACTATCAGGACGGCGGCCCACCAGGGCAGCCAGATCAGCAGGACGAGTCCGACCGCCACTCCTCCTGCGGCGATCTTCGCGTTCTTCGACATCTGTCGCCTCCTTCGCGGCCACTGCCGCTCTCTGTCGTGAGAACGGGCCCGCGCTCCCGGCGGTTCCGGACCGCGACCCTGAGACGTCCCTGAGGCGCACCCCTACTGGTCGTGCGGGGCCCGCTCTCCTCGGCCCCGCACGACACCCTGGTCCACTGCGCCCTGGGACCACCCCTCGTTCCGGTGGCCCACACCACCGCACCAATCGTTCCCGGTAGGCCGCCGCTGTGCTGTACCCTCGGCGACCCAACTCCAAGTAGTCAAATTTGAGGAATCGGCTTGGCTGTGCAGAGAACTCCCGCGGCATCACCATCCGAGATCTCCGAACTGGCCCGCTGCTGTGCGGTGTTCGTACCCTCGGACCCCGCCCGCGCGGGCCGGGTCGCCTTCTGGCACCCCGACGGCCGTACTCCGCCGGCCGCGGTCCCGGCACCCGTCGAAGAGGTGACCGTCGTCCTCCCCCTCAGCGGTGGTGTGGGGGCGGTGACCGTGCCGGCCGTCCTGCTTCCCGTGCGTACGGCCCTGCCGGTCCTCACGCACGCGCGTGTCACCGGACACGGGCACCGGGCCACCGTGTTCTGGGGCGCGGCCTCCGTCCTGGGCCTGCACCTCGTGGCACGTGGCCTGCTGCTGCCCGGCCTGTCCGCCGGCGACCACGACGCCTGGCGCGCGGCACCGCTGCACGGCCGGGACGCCGAGCACGTCCGGGCGCTGGCCGCCTCGATGCCGCCCGAGGCGCACGCCGTCCCCCTCGACGGCACCGAGCGGCCACGACTGCCCGACCCCGAGCAGCTGCTGCGCGGCTTCCTGGACGCGGTGGCCGACACACTGCCCCGCTCCCCTGCCGCGCCCCTCCTCACGGGCGGCCCCGCCTATGCCGCCAGGGAACCGCGGCGCGTTCCGGAGTTGCGGGCGTGGACCACCGACGTCGCCGCGGGTCACGAAGCGGGCGCGAGGATCTCGCTGCGCGTCGAGGTGCTTGGGCTCGAGTCCGCCGGGCGGCACGGCGCCGAGCCACGGTTCCGCGCGGTCCTTCAGGTGCACGACGTCGACGATCTCGCGCAGGTCGCCGACGCCGCCGACGTGTGGGCCGGATCGGGCCGCACGGGCCACGCGTTCGGCCACGGGGTGCGGACGGACGTCCTGCTCGCCCTGCGCCGCGCGGCCCGTTCGTGGCCGGCGCTGACGCCGCTGCTGTCGGCATCAGTGCCGGACGCCGTCGAACTCGTCGCCGAGGAGGTCGCCGAACTCCTCGGCGAGGGCGCCCGGACCTTGGCCTCCGCAGGCGTGGACGTGCAGTGGCCCGCGCAGCAGGCCCGCGGACTGGTCTCCGGTCTCACGGTCGGCCCCGTGGACGAGGACGGCGGCTCCGGCAGCACCGGCGGCACACTGCCGGATCCCCGAACGGCCCTGTCCGCGGACGCCCTGCTCGCCTTCGACTGGTGGTTCGCACTGGGCGGCCAACGGCTCACTCGCGAGGAGCTGGACCGCCTGGCGGAGGCCAACCGGCCCCTCGTGCGGCTGCGCGACCAGTGGATCCTCGTCGACCCCGCCGAGTTGCGCCGCGCCCGGGACCGACAGGACCGGAAGATCAGCCCCGTGGAAGCGCTGGGCGCCGCCCTGACGGGCTCGGCGGAGGTCGACGGCCGCCAGGTCGAGGTCCGCCCCACGGGATGGCTGGCGGCCCTGCGGGACCGGCTGGCGGACCCTGAGGCCGGGGAACCGGTCGGACAGCCGGCCGCGCTCGCCGCCCGTCTGCGCGACTACCAGCTGCGCGGGCTCGACTGGCTGGTCCGGATGACGTCCCTGGGACTGGGCTGCTGCCTGGCCGACGACATGGGGCTCGGCAAGACGATCACGCTGATCGCGCTGCATCTGCACCGCCAGAGCGACCCGGCGTCCGCCGGACCGACCCTCGTGGTGTGTCCCGCGTCGCTGATGGGCAACTGGCAGCGGGAGATCGAGAAGTTCGCGCCCGGCACGCCCGTACGACGCTTCCACGGCTCCCGGCGCGATCTGGAAGCCCTGGGTGACGGCGAGTTCGTCCTCACCACGTACGGCACCATGCGCCTGGACGCGCCGCGCCTGGCCGAGGTGGCGTGGGGCATGGTCGTGGCGGACGAGGCCCAGCATGTGAAGAACCCCTACTCGGCGACGGCCCGGCGGCTGCGCTCCATCGGCGCACGCGCACGCGTGGCGCTCACCGGCACCCCCGTGGAGAACAACCTGTCCGAACTGTGGGCGATCCTCGACTGGGCGACGCCCGGACTGCTGGGCCGGCTCGGCACCTTCCGCACCCGCTACGCGGCGGCCATCGAGAGCGGCCGGGACCCGGCCGCCGCCGAGCGCCTCGCCCGGCTCGTCGGCCCGTTCCTGCTGCGGCGCCGCAAGTCCGACCCGGGGATCGTGCCCGAACTGCCGCCGAAGACCGAGACCGACCGCGCGGTGTCGCTCACCGTGGAACAGACGGGCCTGTACGAGGCCCTGGTGCGCGAGACGCTCGCGGCGATCTCCGGCGCCGACGACATGGCGCGCCGAGGGCTGATCGTGAAGCTGCTGACCGGTCTGAAGCAGATCTGCAACCATCCGGCGCAGTTCCTCAAGGAGGACCGGCCGAGGATCGCCGACCGGTCCGGGAAACTGGAACTGCTGGACGAACTGCTCGGCACCATCCTCGCCGAGGGGGCGAGCGTCCTGGTGTTCACCCAGTACGTGCGGATGGCGCGCCTGATCGAGCGGCACCTGGCCGCACGCGGTGTGCGGTCGCAGTTCCTGCACGGCGGAACACCCGTCGCCGAGCGGGAGGCCATGGTCCGACGCTTCCAGGCCGGCGAAGTACCCGTTTTCCTGCTGTCGTTGAAGGCGGCGGGCACCGGACTCAACCTCACGCGCGCGGAGCACGTCGTGCACTACGACCGCTGGTGGAACCCCGCTGTCGAGGCGCAGGCCACCGACCGGGCGTACCGCATCGGGCAGAGCCGGCCCGTGCAGGTGCACCGGCTCATCGCCGAGGGAACGATCGAGGACCGTATCGCCGAACTGCTGCACCGCAAGCGGGACCTGGCCGACGCGGTACTGGGGACGGGCGAGAGGGCGCTCACCGAACTGACGGACGCGGAGCTCTCCGACCTGGTGGAGCTGCGAGGAGGATCGCGATGACGGAGCACCGTGCCGACCAGGAGCGCACGTTCGCCGCGCTGCCGCCCGCACGGGGGCGGGGTTTCGCCCGCACGTGGTGGGGCCAGGCCTGGCTGAAGGCGCTCGAGGACACGGCCCTGGACGGCGAGCAGGTGAAGACCGGCCGCAGGCTCGCCCGCGCCGGCGCGGTGGGCGCGGTCTCGGTGCGCCCGGGCCGCATCACGGCCGTGGTGCACGACCGCGATCGTACGGCGCACCGCGCGGACGTGCTGCTGGAGGAACTGTCCGACGCCGAGTGGGACCGGTTCCTGGATGTCGTCGTCGAACGGTCCGGGCACCTGGCGGCGCTGCTCGACCGCGACCTGCCGCCATCCCTCGCCGAGGACGCCGCGGCTGCGGGGATTGAACTGCTGCCCGGGATCGGGGATCTGGAACCCGAGTGCGGTTGCGGCGCCTGGGACCACTGCGGGCACACCGCGGCGTTGTGCCACGTGGTGGCGCGGCTGCTGGACCAGGATCCGTTCGTGCTGCTGCTGATGCGCGGCCGCGCTGAGCGACTCCTGTCCGCCGACCTCCAAGGCCGTGACCCGGCAGGCGACGAAGGGCCGTCGGAGCCGGACGGCGTGGACGCCGCGGAGGCGTACGCGACGGGGTACGCGCTGCCTGAGCTGCCGCCCCTGCCGGAGCTGCCCGCGGAGCCGGGCCTGCCGCCCACCCTGGACTCCGGGACCCCGCCGGCGCCGGGGGTCGATCCCGCCGCGCTGGAGATCCTGGCCGCGCGGACGGCGGTGGCGGCGCACCAGTGGCTCGGCGAGACGCTGAGCGCCGGGACGGCGGCGCACTCGCCGGTCCCGGAGCCGACCGTCGCCCAGGACGCCGTACGCCTGGCCGCGGGCGTCACCGACAGTGCCGTGCTGGACCGGCTGGCCGAAGGCTCGGGCCGCAGCAAGGAGGAGCTGGCACGGGCCGTGCTCGCCTTTCGGCTGGGAGGCGTTGCGGGCCTGTCCGTGCTGGAGGAGGAGTGGGCACCGGCCGGCGACGACCACGCACGCGCGTGCGTCGCTGTGGAGTCGGCCTGGGAGGAGGACGAGAGGCCGTCGCTGCGGGCCGAGAACAACCGCTGGACCGTCGACGGGGAGGACCGCCAGCTCCGCCTGGGACGGGACGGCCGCTGGTGGCCCTACCGGAAGCGGCAGGGCCACTGGGTGCCCGCCGGGTCACCCGCCCAGGACCCGGCGACGGCGCTGGCCGTGACGGCCCGTGCCGAGGGCTGGGAGGAGTAGCGGGGCAGGGTGAATCTGCGTACGGCAGCCCTGTCCGGTCCGATACGCGTCCGGCGGCCCCGCCCGGTCCGGCAGGCCGTGACAGCGGGCCGCCGCCGTCCGGTCAGGGAAGCAGCGATTGGAGATCACTGGGGATCTCGCTCGGCAGACCGCTCGGGAAGCCGGAGGGCAGGGAACTGGGGAGCCGGGTCGGCAGCTCGATGGGGAGGCTGAGGGTCGGGGCAGGTGACGGGCTCGTGGCAGGTGACGGGCTCGTACGCGGGCTGCTGCCCGCGGGCGGCTGCTCGTCCCGTGTGCCGCTCCCCGAGGAAGCGAGCACCAGCACCAAGGCGACCGCACCGACGGCGGCCAGCACGGTGAGGAGGAGGAAGAGCGGGTTCCTGCGCCTCGGCGGCCCGGGCGGCCGAGGCGGTACGGGCGGGATGGCCATGGCGTCCATCGTCGCCGTCGGCCGGACAACGCGCGGGCCCCGCGCGGATGTCGATACGAACCCATGCCATGGATCGCATGGTTCCGCGGCATTCCACGCGGGACCGGTCACGGGCGGACGGACGGCGTGCCGCCCGAGGCGTCCACGGCACGTACGCACGTGCGGACCCCTCGGCACGCACGCGCGTACGGACCCTCCGGGGCACACACGCGCGTGTGCCCCGGGAGCCGGACGCCTCCGTGTCAGCCGCGCGCCCCCAGCAGGTGGTCCATCGCGAGCTGGTCGAGCCGCTCGAAGGCCATCCCGCGCGCGGCGGCCGCCTCGACGTCGAAGTCCTCGAAGGCCAAGCGGTCCGCGAGCAGCGCCTCCAGGCCGTCCGCCGCCGTGGGCTGCGCCAGCTGGTCGAGCCGGGCGGCGCGAAGGGCCTCCTGGACCTCCGGGTCGGTCCGGAAGGCGGCCGAACGCTCCTTGAGGATGAGGTAGTTGCGCATGCAGCCGGCGGCCGACGCCCACACGCCGTCCAGGTCCTCGGTCCGCGGCGGCTTGAAGTCGAAGTGGCGCGGGCCCGCGTAGCCGGCGCTCTCCAGCAGGTCGACCAGCCAGAAGGCGGCACGCAGGTCACCGGCGCCGAAGCGCAGGTCCTGGTCGTACTTGATGCCGGACTGGCCGTTGAGGTCGATGTGGAAGAGCTTGCCCGCCCACAGCGCCTGGGCGATGCCGTGCGGGAAGTTGAGCCCGGCCATCTGCTCGTGGCCGACCTCGGGGTTGACACCGTACAGCTCGGGGCGCTCCAGGCGCTCGATGAACGCGAGCGCGTGGCCGACGGTGGGCAGCAGGATGTCGCCGCGCGGCTCGTTCGGCTTGGGCTCGATGGCGAAGCGGATGTCGTAACCCTGGGAGGTGACGTACTCGCCGAGGAGGTCGAATGCCTCCTTCATGCGGTCCAGAGCGGCCCGCACGTCCTTGGCGGCGCCCGACTCGGCGCCCTCGCGGCCGCCCCAGGCGACGTACGTCTTCGCGCCCAGTTCGACGGCCAGGTCGATGTTGCGGATCGTCTTGCGCAGCGCGTACCGGCGCACATCGCGGTCGTTGGCCGTGAACGCGCCGTCCTTGAAGACGGGGTGGGTGAAGAGGTTCGTGGTGGCCATCGGCACGGTCATGCCGGTCGCGTCGAGCGCCTGCCGGAAGCGCTTGATGTGCGACTCGCGCTCGGTGTCGGAGGCCCCGAAGGGGATCAGGTCGTCGTCGTGGAAGGTCACGCCGTGTGCGCCGAGTTCGGCCAGGCGCTGCACCGACTCGACCGGGTCGAGGGCGCGGCGTGTGGCGTCGCCGAACGGGTCCCGTCCCTGCCAGCCGACGGTCCACAGGCCGAAGGTGAACCTGTCCTCGGGGGTGGGCTGGTAGCTCATGCCGCGGCTCCTTGCTCGCTTGCGACTATTTCGTCATGGCGATTTACAAATTAGTATGCCGACGCATCCCTGGGAAGGGAACAGAGGGCCCCGACCGGGACGGCACCCGCGTCGCCGGGCCATGTACACCATGAGAACTGCAGGTCACATCCCGCGAGCCGCGGAAAGAGGGAGAGCCGATGTCAGCAGCCGAGGGTCCGCTCGTCGTCGGTGTGGACTCGTCCACGCAGTCCACCAAGGTGCTCGTCGTCGACGCGGCCACCGGGCAGGTCGTGGCGAGCGGCCAGGCGCCGCACACCGTCTCGTCCGGTGACGGCCGCGAGAGCGATCCGCGCCAGTGGTGGGACGCGCTGTGCGAGGCGCTGCACCAGTGTGGTGAGGCGGCCCACGAGGCCGCCGCCGTGTCGATCGCCGGCCAGCAGCACGGACTCGTGACCCTGGACGCGCAGGGCGCCCCGGTGCGGCCGGCCCTGCTGTGGAACGACGTGCGCTCGGCCCCGCAGGCCCGCCGTCTCGTCGAGGAGCTGGGCGGTCCGAAGGTCTGGGCGGAGCGTACGGGCAGCGTGCCGGGAGCCTCCTTCACGGTCACGAAGTGGGCCTGGCTGGCCGAGCACGAGCCGGAGGCGGCGCGGTCGACGGCGGCCGTGCGCCTGCCACACGACTACCTCACCCAGCATCTGACGGGCGAGGGCACGACCGACCGGGGAGACGCCTCGGGTACGGGCTGGTGGGCGTCCACGACCGAGGCCTACGACGAGGAGATCCTCGCCCATGTGGGGCTCGATCCGGCGTTGCTGCCCCGGGTGGTGCGCCCCGGCGAGGTGGCGGGAACCGTGCGCGACAGCCACGACCTGCCGTTCTCCAAGGGCACGCTGGTGGCGGCCGGCACCGGTGACAACGCCGCCGCCGCCCTGGGCCTCGGGCTGCGGCCGGGAACCCCGGTGCTGAGTCTCGGCACCTCCGGCACGGTGTACGCGGTGTCGCGCCACCGGACCGCCGACCCGTCGGGAACGGTGGCGGGTTTCGCCGACGCGCGCGGTGACTGGCTGCCGCTGGCCTGCACCCTCAACTGCACGCTCGCCGTCGACCGGGTCGCCGCCCTGCTCGGCCTGGACCGCGAGGCCGTGGAACCCGGTACGTCCGTCACTCTGCTCCCCTACCTGGACGGCGAACGCACCCCGAACCTGCCGAACGCCTCCGGGCTGCTGCACGGGCTGCGCCACGACACCACGGCCGGACAGCTGCTGCAGGCCGCCTACGACGGAGCCGTGCACGCCCTGCTCGGCGCCCTGGACCTGGTGCTCGACCAGGACGCCGACCGCACCACCCCGCTGCTGCTGATCGGCGGCGGCGCCCGGGGCACGGCCTGGCAGCAGACCGTACGGCGCCTGTCCGGGCGGCCCGTGCAGATCCCCGAGGCCCGAGAGCTGGTCGCGCTGGGCGCCGCGGCCCAGGCGGCGGGGCTGCTCACCGGCGAGGACCCGGCCGCGGTCGCCCGCCGCTGGCGGACGGCCGACGGCCCGATGCTGGACGCGGTGGAACGCGACGAGGCGACCTTGAACAGGATCTCCGGGGTACTCTCCGATGCGGCACCGCTGCTGGAGCGCGGGACGCGGACCCCATGACGGACACCTGCTGACGGACGGCCGTCCGACGGCCGTCCGCCCGCATCGCACCCGTTCGGCGCGGAGCCGGCGGACACCGACCAAGGACGACGGAGGCATGACCGCACCGCTGCACGAGGCCCGCCCGGCCGGTACGGGGCGCGCGCTGCCCGACACCCAGCAGGGCATGCGCCGCCGCAACCTCGCACGGGTCATGCACACCGTCCGCGCCGAGGGGCAGTTGTCGCGGGCGGCGGTCGCCTCACGCATCGGACTGACCCGTGCCGCGGTGTCGACCCTCGTCGACGAACTGGTCCGGACCGGACTGCTGGAAGAGCTGGGACCCGAGCGGCCCGGCAGGGTCGGCCGCCCCGGTTCGGCGCTGGCCGTCAGCGGGCACGGCCCCGCCGGGGTCGGCGCGGAGGTCGGGGTCGACCACCTCGCGGCCTGCGTGGTCGATCTGCGCGGTCAGGTGCGGGCACGGGCGGTACGCCACGGAACCAACCGGGGCCGCTCCCCCGAACCGGTGACGAGCGAACTCACCGCGCTGATACGACAGGTCGTCGCCGAGGCGGAGCGGCAGGACCTGTGGCCCGCGGGGCTCTCGGTCGCGGTGCCCGGACTGATCGCACGGGACGGCCGTACGGTCGTGCGGGCTCCCAACCTCGACTGGAACGACACCGACCTCGGCACCCTGCTGCCGCCCGGCCTGCCCCTGACGGTGGACAACGAGGCGAACTTCGGCGGACTCGCGGAACTCTGGCTCGGCGAGGGCACACCGCGTGACTTCCTGCACGTGTCGGCGGAGATCGGCATCGGTGCCGCCGTGGTGGTCGACGGGCGGCTGCTGCGCGGGACGCGCGGTTTCGCGGGCGAGCTGGGGCATGTGCCGGTCGAGCCGGAGGGGCCCGCATGCCCGTGCGGCGGCCGCGGCTGCCTGGAGCAGTACGCGGGAGAGGAAGCCGTGCTGCGGACGGCCGGCCTGGAGCCGGGCGAAGGGCGGGTCGGGCTGCTCGCCATCCGCGCCGCCGAGGGCGACGAGGACGTACGGCGGGCCCTGCGCGACGCCGGCAGGGCACTGGGCGTCGCGCTGACCGGGGCCGTCAATCTGCTCGACCCGCGGAGCGTCGTGCTGGGCGGGGCCCTGGCCGCACTCGCGCCCTGGCTGCTGCCCTCCCTGGAGGCCGAGTTGGCGAGCCGAACCGCGGGGCCCGCCTGTCCGGTGTCCGTGTCCCGGCTGGGCCCCGAGGGGCCGCTGCTGGGTGCCGCGCACGCGGTGGTACGTGCCGTCCTCGACGACCCGGCGGCGGTGGCCGAACGCGCCTGATCGCAGGCCCACTTCACCCGATCGAGTGGCGGAGTTTTCCACATTTCCCCGGGAGTCCACCGAACCCCGCCGGGCTCCTCTGCCCAACCCGCGAGCCCCGTAACGTGATTCACGCGAGGTGCCGCCGTCGAGTCGGGTCGACCGCGGATCTCAGGTGGACGAAGGGGTTCACATGACGGGGGCAACAGGAACTGTCCCGGACACGCACGTCCTGTCCGCCAGCGAGGCACGCCGGCCGGTGGACGCGTTCGGGATATCCCGGGTCGCTGCGGTGAAGTGACTCGTGCGCGACCGCGGGTTCGGCAGGCCGAGCCCCGGCCACCCCGGCCCGTTGGCCACCCGGGCCGACGAGTCCCCGTTGACCGATCCGTGTGACACCGACTCCGCGTGCGTGGCCAAGCTCCGCAAGGAGCGGCCGTCGGTGAGCGAGACTCACCGCGGGCCGCACCACTTCCCCACCCCACCGGGCTCCCGCCCCACCTCACCACCGACCTCCCGCCCCGCTTCCCCACGGACACTCGCACCGCCACTCCCTCACAGAAAGGCCACCGCCCATGGAACGGGCTCGATCTCTCCCCAGCCGACGACACCTGCTCAAGGGCGCCGCTCTGGCCGCCGTCCCCTACGCGCTGCTTCCCGCCGCGCAGGCCGGCGCGCGACCCCGGGCAGTGGACTACCCGGAAGCCGAGTGGCAGCCGGCGAGCAACTCCAACTACTCGGTTTCCAGTCGGCCCATGAGCTACTCAGTGGACCGGGTGGTCATCCACGTCACCCAGCAGACCTATGCCAGCACCCTGGCGATCTTCCAGAACCCGAAGAAGGAGGTGTCCGCGCACTATGTCGTCCGGTCCGCCGACGGACACGTCGCGCAGTGCGTCCTCGAGTCGGACGTCGCCTGGCACGCCGGGAACTGGGACTACAACACGCGCAGCATCGGCATCGAGCACGAGGGCTGGGTGACCAAGCCCGCCTACTTCACCAACGCCCTGTACAAGGAGTCGGCCAGACTCACCGCGGCGATCTGCGACAGATACCGCATCCCCAAGGACCGCGCGCACATCATCGGGCACTATGAAGTACCGGGCACGGACCACACCGATCCCGGGCCCAACTGGGACTGGGTGCGTTACATCAGGCTGGTGAATCTCGCCTGACGGCGAGCCCGGGCGAAGAGGTTGTCCGGGCGCGCGCCGGGAGTGACGATGTCCCCAGCCGCATCGCCGTCCGGGGAGGCCGCATTGACCGATCCGTGGGTGGCCCTGGAGCCGGGAGCCGACCCCGCCGAGCGTGTTCTGGCCCTGCGCAGGGCGCACGAGACGTTCACCGCGGTGGGCGCGGTGCCGCGCCCGGTGCGTCCGGTGGTGGCCGACTCGTGGCGGCGGTCCGCGCGGGCGGGTGTCGGGCCGGACGGCACCGCGAGCGTGGAACTCGCCGACAGCGACCTCGGCACCTACCGGGCGGAGCATCCGCTGGCGCGGGTGATGCCCCTGTTCCGGGAGCTGCTGGGCACGTTCGCCGCCGACGGGGAGCATCTGCTCGCGGTGTGCGACGCGCACGGCAGACTGCTGTGGGTGGAGGGGCATCCGGACACGCGACGCAAGGCGGACCGGATGAACTTCGTGCCGGGCGCGCGCTGGTCGGAGTCCGCCGTCGGGACGAACGCGCCGGGCACGGCGGTCGCCCTGGACCGTCCGGTGCAGGTGTTCGCGGCCGAGCACTTCATCCGGCGCGTCCAGCCCTGGACGTGCGCGGCGGCCCCTGTGCACGATCCGCGCACGGGACAGGTGCTCGGCGCGGTGGACATCACCGGTGGGGACGGGCTCGCCCACCCGCACAGCCTCGGTTTCGTGCGGGCGGTGGCGCGGGCCGCCGAGTCCGAACTGGCGCTGCTCGCCCCACGCCGGCCCGCCGCCGACGCTGCCGAGCTGACCGCGCTCGGGCGGGACGAGGCCCGGCTGGTGGTCGGCGGTCGTGGTGTCCGGCTGAGCCGGCGGCACAGCGAGATCCTGGTGCTCCTGGCCCGTCACCCGGAGGGTCTGACCGGGGACGAGCTCCTGTGCGCGCTGTACGAGGACGAGTCGGTGACGCCGGTGACACTGCGGGCCGAACTGGCCCGGCTGCGCAGGGTGCTCGGTCCGGGACTGCTCTCCTCGCGCCCGTACCGGCTGGCCGTTCCGGTCGGCTCGGACGTGGCGGTCGTCCAGCGCCGGCTGGAGACGGGAGCGGTCGCGGCGGCCGCTGCGGCGTACTCCGGTCCGCTGCTGCCCGGCTCGCAGGCTCCCTCGGTGGTGCGGCTGCGGCAGCGTCTCGCCGACGGAATGCGGAGCGCGCTGATCGCCCGTCGCGACCCCGACCTACTGGCCGACTGGGCGCACGCGCCGTGGGGCGAGGACGACCTGGACGTGTGGCGGGCCCTCGTCGCCGTGCTGCCGACCGCGACGGCCCGGGCCCGGCTCGCCGCGCTGGAGGCGGAGCTGGCGGCGCCACCGGGCTGGTCCCGCACCGCACCCCGCTGACGTCTCCGGCCCGGCACGGGCCCGCGGTGGCCCGCGGTGGCCCGCGCCGCAACGTACTTGCAACGTCGGCATGTCTAGCCTCGCGCCGAGAGCTGCCCAACGGCGGGCAGCGCTGCTGAGGGAGGCAGACCAGGATGACCCGTTACGCGGCGCCCGGCACCGAGGGCGCGATCGTCTCCTACCAGACGCGCTACGACCACTTCATCGGCGGCGAGTACGTGCCGCCGGCCCGCGGACAGTACTTCGAGAACCCCTCGCCGGTGAACGGGCAGCCGTTCACGGAGGTCGCGCGCGGAACGGCGGAGGACGTCGAGCGGGCACTGGACGCGGCGCACGCTGCCGCCCCGGGCTGGGGCAGCACGTCCGTGACCGAACGCTCCGACATCCTGCTGAAGATCGCCGACCGTATGGAGGCCAACCTCGAATCCCTGGCGGTCGCCGAGAGCTGGGAGAACGGCAAGCCGGTCCGCGAGACGCTGGCGGCCGACATCCCGCTGGCCATCGACCACTTCCGCTACTTCGCGGGCGCGATCAGGGCGCAGGAAGGATCGCTGGGGGAGATCGACAACGACACGGTGGCGTACCACTTCCACGAGCCGCTCGGGGTGGTCGCGCAGATCATCCCGTGGAACTTCCCCATCCTCATGGCGACCTGGAAGCTGGCGCCCGCGCTCGCGGCGGGCAACGCGGTGGTGCTCAAGCCCGCCGAGCAGACCCCGGCCTCGATCCACTACTGGATGAGCCTGGTCTCCGACCTGCTGCCGCCCGGGGTGCTGAACATCGTCAACGGCTTCGGTGTGGAGGCGGGCAAGCCGCTCGCCTCCAGCCCGCGGGTGGCGAAGGTGGCGTTCACGGGCGAGACGACGACGGGGCGGCTGATCATGCAGTACGCCGCCGAGAACATCAAGCCGGTCACGCTGGAGCTCGGCGGCAAGTCGCCGAACATCTTCTTCGACGACGTCTCGGCCGCGGACGACGACTTCCGCGACAAGGCGCTCGAGGGCTTCACGATGTTCGCGCTCAACCAGGGCGAGGTGTGCACCTGCCCGTCCCGGGCGCTGATCCAGCGGGGTCACTACGCCGAGTTCGTCGAGGCGGCGGTCGCCCGCACCAAGCTCATCACGACGGGCCACCCCCTCGACACCGACACCATGATCGGCGCCCAGGCGTCCAACGACCAGCTGGAGAAGATCCTCTCCTACCTGGACATCGGCCGGCAGGAGGGTGCGCGCGTCCTGACGGGCGGCGAACGCATCGAGCACGACGGCGAGTTGAAGGGCGGCTACTACGTCCAGCCGACCATCTTCGAGGGCGACAACCGGATGCGGATCTTCCAGGAGGAGATCTTCGGTCCGGTGGTCTCGGTGACGTCCTTCGACGACTTCGACGACGCCATCAAGATCGCGAACGACACGCTGTACGGCCTCGGAGCGGGCGTGTGGACCCGGGACAACGGCACCGCCTACCGCGCGGGCCGCGCCATCCAGGCGGGCCGCGTCTGGACGAACTGCTACCACGCCTACCCCGCGCACTCCGCCTTCGGCGGCTACAAGCAGTCCGGAATCGGCCGCGAGACCCACAAGATGATGCTGGACCACTACCAGCAGACGAAGAACCTCCTGGTGTCGTACTCCCCGAAGAAGCTCGGCTTCTTCTAGACACTCGAAAAGGGGCGCCTGACCCGGCTTTTCAACCATCAGGCGCCTCTTGCTCGACCCACTCACGGCAGGGCCCTGTATCCGCAGCTCGACACTCATGCCGCTGACCCTTCACCCGACGGCTGGGCCTGATGCGGTCGCCAGCCGACGGCAGGCGAGGTCAGCGCCCATCCGCATGCGCGGTCTTCCAAACTGGCGGCATGGCCGCACGCCTCTGTGCTCAGCGTGCCGCCTGACTGGTTGGCACAGGTGCAACCGGACGGACCGCGGTGAAGTCCTGGAACTCGCAGCGGGTGGCGGAGAGCAACAGCAGCCACTCGTCGCAGCCCTGCCACGGATAGAGGTCGCCGGCGCCTCCGCGCACCACCCGCGGTCCGTCCCCGGTGCGAGGGCGTGCGTCCACCGGCGCGTCCGTGAAATGCGGGATCCACACGTCAGCGCAGATTTCGTTTGCCGATCCCATCGCCGCCAGCCCGAAGGCGTTCTCAGCCGCGGCAGTGCGCTCCTCGTCGGCAAAGTCGTCGAGCACCTGATCCTCGTCCGGCCTCCCATCCCCGCGGAAGGTCAGAGTGGTCGTGCCTGCCCGGGCCGCATACTCCCACTCCGCCTCGCTGGGCAGCCGGAACGGCAACGTCCCAAGCAGGTCATCCACGTCGTCCTCGAACCGGGCCGTACTCGAAGCCGAGTCGGCGAAGCTGTCCTCGTACTCGGGGAGCCAGTGCCGTACTTGCGCCACCGTCAGCGGATGCCGGGCGATCAGGAATGGCTCGACCCGCACTTCTCGCACCGGCCGGGTTCTGACAGCACCAGCAAAGAACGCCTCGAGGTCGTCATCGGCGCCGTCGGCCCGCTCGATGGCACGAACGGCGTCCAGTTCCGCGTCGGACAAGCCCATCCGGAACGTCCCACCGGGAACAGCCCGGAAGACCACTCCGGAGGGGGTGTGCCGCCAAGCCGGTCGGCCGGCCACGATCTCTTGAGCCCACATGGTGCCGGACGCTAGCAGCTGGGCGTTCCGGTTGACGGAGGGGATCCAGTGCCGCATCAGGCAACGTTTGCCCTGTAACCGCCTGGGGCGTCAGCTCGTGCTGGGTGGTGCGCCGGCCTCAGCGTCGAGTTGGTGGTCCGCCCAGATATAGCTTTCGGGGAGCAGGTCGGTGACGGGCACCATCCGGAGGCCGTCGTTTGTCCCGACGATGACCTTGAGGGCTGGAAAGTAGTCAAGAAGGACCTGGCGGCAGCGGCCACATGGGGGCACGACGCCTCGGTCGCGATCACCCACGGCGACGATGGTGTCCAGGTCATAGGCGCCCTGGGCGGCAGCGGTGCCGATCAGGACCAGCTCCGCGCAGGGGCCTCCGGTGAAGTGATAGGCGTTCACCGCGGTGACGATCCGGCCGTCTCGGGCGCGGGCCGCAGCCGCCATGGTGTGGTTGTCGCCCCGGCAGCGTGTGGCCGCGACGTGTGCCGCTGCCCGGATCAGCTCGTGGTCGACACGGTCGGTCTGTGTGGTCATCTTCTCTGCCTTCCTGCACGGTCAGGCGACGTTGGCCCTGTCGACGACGGAGCGTAGGCGCCGGTCGTCGGCGTGACGGTTTCGCCAGATGATGTAGCGGCGGATCATGCTGCCCTGCTCTTTGTGGGTGGCCTGGTCGGTACCGTCAAGGGTGAAGTAGCGCAGGACGGTGAACTGGGCTTCCACTCGGCCAGGCGGCGCCAGCAGGTCGCCGCTACGCGGCTCGTCACCGAAGCCGGCGAACCTGGACCGATACGCCCCTGGCGGTCACAAGTGGTGACCGCCGGAGGCCGGGATCTCAGGCGACCGACGCCCTGAACGGATCGGTGGGGATGATCTCTGCCTCGTCGAAAAGCTGCTCCAACGCCTCGTGCCCGTGACGCCTGCGGAACACGATCTCGGCTGTCGTCACGGGCAGGGTCCACAGGATGCGGGCGTGGCCCCCGGGAATCGGACAATGTTCAAGGTCGGGTCCGTGGAGATAGGGCAGGCTGATCAGCAGGTGATCACAGGTTGAACCCGGCACCCACGGTTCACCCATCGGCATGCTGTGCTCCAGGTCGAGCTGATGTCCTCCGCAGTGGTAGTAGGCGATCATCGCCATGAGCTCGATGAACCGCTGGTCGCGGACGTGAGCGGTCATGACGAACTCAAGTCCATGACCGTCCTTCTCCATCGCGGCCCAGCACCCGGCGGTCACATAGGCCCAGCTGTCGCTGCGGGGACCGGGCCCCACAACGAGAACTCGCAGATCGGGTGCTACCTCTCGCCGTTCCGGCCCGAGGTCGTAGTCGACGACCTCCACAGAGTGTCCCTCGAAGAACGCCCGGACATGTGACTCAACGGCCTCCGCAGCCGGCAGCCTCGCATCACTCACCGCGCGATCATCCCAGACCGCGATCGATCGCCCCTGCCGGCTCACTCAGCGTCATGGAGCTGCGGGCGTCAGCCACGAATACGTGACACCTCAACATGCGAGCCCTCCAGCCTCACCCCCGGAGAGGCCCGCGAGTTCACCAATCGGCATGCTGTGCTCCTTCGTGCGGTGTCCGGAGCCGTCCACCGCGCGAAGCAGCAACTAGGAAGTGCTCCTGACGTGCTCTCAGCCCGACAGGCCCGGAACTGCGCCTCCGACCAACGGGGAATCGGGAATGCTGGAGTCTCCTTGAAGTACTAGCGTTCCGCTTTTTCCCACGGTCTGACGCCGAGCTTCCCGGTGGTTCCGAGGTCGAGGTGCGGGGTCACCGTCACCGGGGCGGCACTCTCCTTCGCCCGGACCCGCACGTAGGGCACGTTTACCGCCGTACCGAACTCGCTGGTGTTGCGCCAGACCAGGCCGGCGGTGGCCGACTCGCCGGGCTCGAGCGTGACAGGCCGGGGCTGTTCTTCGGGCCCGGCGCCGGTGGTGATCTCGCCGCTGCCGTCGAGGATCTCGACGCCGTCGACGGGCTCGAGGTCGTCGTCCAGCAGTTCCAGCAGCGGGTAGCCCCCGACGGAGTAGGCGCGCGTCCCGCAGTTGTCGAGGTGAAGGCCCACGAGGCGCAGCCCCATGGCCGCGTCGCCCTCGTCTGCGCTGACCCGGATCCCGGAGGCGGGGCACGTGCCCGGATCAGCCGGCGCCTCGCCTGCGGGGACCTTGGTCACTTCGAGCACCTCGACCTGCGTCACCCGCGGTGCGGTGGGCGGCAGTTCCCCGGCCCGAACCATGCCCCTCACGGTCTTTCCGGGGCCGACGTCGCGTACGGTCTCGGTCCGGTTGGTCACTGCTCCGCCGTTACCGCTCTTGAAGGTGAAGACGATCGAGTAGGTCAGGGTCTCGGTGCTCTCATTGGTGACCTCATAGGCGGCAGAAACCCTCGGGGCCGAGCCCGTGGTGAGTCTGTCGGCGGAGACGGAGTAGCTGCGAGTGGGCGAGGGAGCGGCCGACGGGAGGGTCAGCGACGTGACCCGTACGCCGTCCTTGCCCGGATCGTCGATCCGCATGCCGCCGCCTTGAGACGCGGCCGTGTCGGCACCGGTGTTCCCGGCACCCGCGTGCTCCGTACCGCAGGCCGTGAGCAGCAGAGCGGTTGCAACGAGAGCCAGTTGGAGGGGAACGAGTCTGGGCATGCGGTCATCTCATCAAGGCACGAACCAGACGTGTGCGATGGCGATCACAGTTCCGGTCACAGGGGTGTCACAGGTGAGGGCGGAAAGATGCGGCTCCCCGACACGTCGCGGCCGTCCGGCGCGCCGTGGCCCGGCCAGGAACACCGGGGAACCCCCGATCCGATACACAGCGGCACGGCCGCCTGGTGCGGCACGGCGATCGACCGCTCACGGTCGCTCGTCGTGCCGCGGTGGGGAAGGCACCGCCAGCGGACCGCATCACGCCGAAGCCGATGCGGCCCACGGCCGCGTCAACCGGTTGTCCGGATGTGGGTGCGCGGTGCTCCCGTTCCGATGTCCCGGGAACGATTCGCACACACCCGGGGACCGGGTCAGCAGTACAGGTTGGCGCCCGCCGACACGCCCAGGATCTGCGTGAACTGCTGGTACGTGGTCACACGGCTCTGCACCCGGGCGGGGTTCCTGCCGTCGCACTCGAGGGAACCGTTGATGGAACGGATCGTCTGGCCGAAGCCCGCGCCGTTGACCATGGCGTTGTGCGGGGTCATGGTGCCGGGGCCGGACTGGGTGTTCCAGTACCAGAGGCCCGTCTTCCACGCCACGGCGGCGTCGGTCTGCACCAGCGACGGGTTGTTGAGCAGGTCGATGCCGAGCGCATCACCCGCGGCCTTGTAGTTGAAGTTCCAGCTGAGCTGGATGGGGCCGCGCCCGTAATAGGCCGACTGGCCTGCCGGGCAGCCGTACGGCTGGCTCCAGTCGCAGTAGTTCGGATAGTTGGCGGTGTTCTGCTCGACGCCGTAAACCAGTCCGCCCGTCTCGTGGCTGACGTTGGCGAGGAAAGCGGCTGCCTCCTGCTTCTTGGCCTCGTCGCCGCCGGTGGTGGCGAAGCCGGGGTAGGCGCTGAGCGCGGCGACAAGACCGCTGTAGGTGTAGAAGCCGTTGCGGTTCGGGAACATCTGGTTGAACTTGGCTTCGGGGACAACGAAGTTACCGACGGACGTGCCGCTGTCACAGTTGTACGGCTCCCAGTACCAGGTGCTGATGACCGGGTCGTAGCCCGGGTTGTCGTGCTCGGCGATATACGCCTTGCCGTCCGTGTAGCGGACGATGTCACCGGTGGCATACGCCTTGCCGGCCACCCAGCTCGGGTAGCTCGAACAGGTGGCGGCGGACGCGCTGCTGGTCGGCACCAGCACCGGTACGGCGGCGGAGAGGGCGAGCGCGGCCACGACCGCGGAGATTCGACGCCTCGACACGGAATCAACTCCTTGGCGGAGAAAGGCCGTACCCGGCGCAGGCAGGACGGAGCGAGCCTTGTGCGCGTGCCGGCGGAGCCGGACGGGGCGCGGGGCCGACCGTGGTGGGGGGTTGAGGCACACTCAATCGCATTGGTCTGTACCAGTCAAGGCGCAGACCGATCAGCGGCGAAGGAATGGCCGGGGGGAGGCACGGCCAACCGGACTGAGGTGGTGGCCTGTTGGGCGGCGAGGCTGAGAGCCGGTCCCCTCGGGAACGGGATGGGGGCGCACAGCGCGGTGGCGCGCGGTCCCCTTTGAAGGACGGTCGGCGGCCAGAGCGTGCCGCGCCCCGGCTGCGTGCTGGTGAGCGCGCACCACCTTGGAATCGACGCTGACCGTCCAGCCCTCGCCCTCAGTCTCATCGCAGCCGGCACACGATCCGTCCAGGAACCGTTCCCAGGTCCCGTCCAGCGACCAGCGCCGATGCCGGTTGCAGACCGTCTTCCACTTCCCATCACACGCCGGCAGGTCCCGCCACGCACAGGACGTCCGCGTCCGGAAGTCCACGGGCACGCTCTAGTGGAGGCGGGCCAGCAAGTGGGCGTCGAGGAAGCCCCGCTCGGAGGCCGGATCGTGGAGCAGCCGGGCGAACGTGACGAGCCCGGCCCCGGCCAGCAACTCGGCGAACCGGTCCACCGGCCAGCTATAGGCGGGCGTCACCTTGTGGTCGAAGCGGACCGGCTCCGGTCCGTCGGTCGCGAAGAACGAGACCAGAAGCAGGCCCCCTGGTGCCAGGACACGTACCTGCTCGGCGAGCAGCGCGGGCAATTCCCCAGGCGGGGTATGGATCATCGAGTAGTGGGCCAGCACGCCGCCGAGCGCGCCGTCCTCGACCGGCAGGGCCTCCATCCGCGCCTCGTCAAACCGCAGCGCCGGATGGGCCCGCCGCGCGTGGTCGACCATGCCCGGGGAGAGGTCGAGTCCGAAGGCGTCCAGCCCCAGGTCGTGCAGCATGGCCGTCAGATGTCCCGGCCCGCACCCGACGTCGGCTGCCCGCGGGTTCCCCGTCCCGCGCACCAGTTCCGCGAAGGTGCCGATCATGTTCCGCGAGAACGGGTGGGTCTCCAACCGATCAGCGAACATCGACGCATACAGCTCGACGACCCCGTCGTAGGCCGCCCTGGTCTCGTCCTGGTGCTCCATCACGGGAAGGGAAGCTAACACCCGCGCACGTCCGCAGCTTCTCCGGGCCCCGTGCCGAGCCCCGCCCCTGGAGACTGAGGGATACCGTGCGAGGTCGGCCAGGCGCAGCGGCTCCGGGTGGCGGATCAGCAGCCCCAGGATGCCCTCGCCTCGCGGGGAGTGACGATCCGCGCGATGGTCTCCTCATCGACACCGACGGTGAGGAACTGCTTGATCGTGCCTTCCTCCCCGCAGTTGCGGCAAAGCACCCAGCGCCCCGGCATCGCGAGGTCCCTGGTCGCGGTCACCCACCCCAGCTCCCCTTTTCCGTCATGCCGCCCGCACCCGTCAGAATGCCCGACGCGCCGGTCCGGATCGACGGTGTGGTCGATGCGATCGAAGGGGATGAGAAGGCGCCACAAGCTCGACCCGTGCCCCGGCCAGGCGAGGCTGCCGGGGCACGGCGGAGGGGGGAAGCGTCAGGTCACGGTGACGGCGACGACAGGCGGGTGCCTGTGCGGGCGCGGACCGCCTCGACGGCTTCCCACTGCTCGGTGGTCAGGTAGGCCAGGGCGGCCGGGAAGACGCCGTCCTGCTCCTTGAGGATGTGGTGACGCAGCAAGTCGAGCGTCTCGATCAACCGCCGCGGCCAGGAGGGATCGGCCAGGAACGGTCCGTTCGCCTCCGCCAGCACGGCGTCGATGCGCCGGTCCTCATCTTGGAGTTCGGCCATCTGCTCGGGAAAGTCGGCGGCCAGGGCCGGGAACAGACCGTGCTCCTCGACCTGGGTGTGCGGGCCGAGCAGGGCGGCGATCTCGCGGGCGACCGCCGCCATGCGAGCGACGTTGCCGCCGCCGTGGGCGTCGCGGACATGGCTGATGAGCGTCACGACCCTCTCATGCTCCTGGGTCAGCTCGTCGATCGCTTCCAGCGCCTGGCAGCCGCAGTACTCGCACATGGTGTCGCTGTCCTTCCTGCTCAGGTCGCATGGGGTGCGGGAACCCGGCGGGTGACCGACTGGCGCACGCCGGTGCCGGTGAGGGTGAGCGCCGCGGCCGCCACCGCCGCGAGCAGGGCCAGGCCGAGGGCGTAGGAGCCGTAAGCGCCGTACAGCGAGCCCATGACCAGCGGTGGGATGAAACCGCCGAGGCCGCCGGCCGCGCCGACGACGCCGGTGACCGAGCCGACCTTGTTCGCCGGGGCGATGAGCGCGACCAAGGCGAAGACAGCGCCGCTGCCCGCGCCGAGTGCGGCGGCCAGCGCGAGGAAGGCGATCGTGCCGATCGGTGCCAGGCCTGGGGTGAACGCCTGGACGAAGGCTCCGGCGAGGACCACGGTCAAGGACATGGCCAGGACCCGCACCGGGCCGATGCGGTCCGACAGCCAGCCGCCGATCGGGCGCAGTGCGACCGCGAACAGGACGAAGCCGGCCATCCGGTTGGCCGCGTCCGTCTGGGCCAGGCCGTAGCCGGCCTTCAGGTAGGTGGGCAGGTAGACGGAGAAGGCGACGTAGCCGCCGAAGGCCACCGCGTACAGGGCGGATGCCTGCCAGGTGATCCCGAGCCTCAGGGTGGTGGCCAGCCGGCCGGCCAGCGGTTCGGTGGGCACCGTGCGGCCGGGCGCGTCCCGCAGTACCAGGGCCGCCACCACCGCGTAGACCGCCAGCACGGCGGCGGTGATCAGGAAGGGATTGGCCATGCCGTGCGCCTTCACCAGCTTGACCGTGGTGAGCGCACTGATCGCGGTGCCGCCCATGCCGGCCCCGAAGATCCCGATGGCGAGCCCGCGCCGCTCGGGCGGGAACCAGGCGTTGACGAAGGGCACACCGACGGCGAACGCGGTGCCGCCGATGCCGAGGAAGAATCCTCCCGTCAGCAGGGCGGTGAGCGAGGAGTGTCCGGCCAGGCCGAGGTAGAGCACCGGCACGACGGTGGCCGCCGAGACGAAGGGGAACATCACGCGCCCGCCGAAGCGGTCGGTCAGCGCACCCACCGGGATCCGGCCCAGTGAGCCGACCACCACCGGCACCGCCACCAGCAGCGACTGCTGGAACGAGGTCAGACGCAGGCTGTCCTTGAAGTGCGGGCCGAGCGGGCTGAGCAGGGCCCACGCCCAGAAGTTCACGGCGAAGCCCACCGTGGCCAGTGCCAGCATCAGCCACGCCCGGCCGGGCACGGGCACGGGCACGGGCACGGGCATGGGCACGGCTGTTGCCTCGTTCTGCTTCCTCGACGGCTGAAGCCTCGTCAGCCCGTCCCTTCGCGTCGCAGTGGTGTTGCCCCGGCTGTGGGTCCAGGAGCGCAGGCCATCCGACGGCGTGGTGCGTGCCGTCGGTCCAACGCCACTATGCGTGTGCGGAGTTCTCCATGGGTCGGGCCGTCCGGCCTCATCACCCGGCCCGGCGGTCCCCGATTCAGCGTCCGGCCGGAACGCGAGGTCGCGTACGCCGGTTGCCCACACGTCCTGGCAGAACACCGGACAGTGGACGGGGGGCCGTCCGGCACATCACAGACGCGGGAAGCCCGGACTGACGGTGCGGGGGGTCCACAACGGGGCCACCTGGGCGTGGGGTTCGAAGCGGAGGACGGTTCACGTGACGGGCAGGGCCGCGGCGAGCTGTCGGCGGATCGCTCGTATGCCGCTCACCGCGGCCTCCGTACAGGATGGGTACGCATCGTGCGTCCGGCAGCCCGCGAGTCAGGGCAGACGTGGCGGGCGGCCGGACGGTGACCGGTCCGGCCCGTGCGCGGCTCCCGCCACGGGGGACGGCGATGGAGACGGCCGCGCGGGCGCTTTGCACGGTCGTACACGGGATACCTCCGGATCGGTCGACAGCCAGCATCCGGCATCAGGCGGCCCTGGGGCAGCGGCCGAAGAGCCCACGGACATGGGCCGACTGTCCCTGGTTCCAGTGATCACGACTCAAGGGGCGGCCGCCGTCCTGGTCGGCGATGGCGGCGGCCGCCTGCCCGGAGACGGGTCAGTCCGTCAACGACGGTGCGGGTCCGCACCCAAGGCGTCCGCCGCGGCCACCAGTGCCGCGCCGAGACCGGTCAGCACGCCGCCCAGGCCCATGACCAGCGTGGTGAGGTGCCAGGCCTGGTAGGCGGACAACAGCGAGCCGCGCAGCGTTTCGCCCATGAAGGCGGTCTGGCGCAGTTCGGCGAGCTTCTCGTCGTCGTTCCCCGCGGCGTACAGCTCGTCGGTGATCTCGGCATAGGTACGGCCGCCGGTCGCTTTGACGACATGCTCCTTGATCAGCTCGGCGTAGGCGTGGGCCTGGGCGCCGGTCTCCACGCTCTGGCCGGCGAGAGCGGCGAGGTGGGCGGGCAGCCCGTGGTCCGGGAACGTGATCCGCTGCGCGGCCAGTTCGGTACGGATCTCCTTGCGGCCCATACGGCCGCGCAGAACCATGACGGGTCCGGCGGCCATCAGGGCCGCGCCGGCCATCCCGACCAGTGCGCCGGTCCGGCGGTGCACAACATCCATGACATGCCCTCCTGTGTTTTTCTTCGTCGGCCTGGTTTTCCTGGTGGTGGACTCGGCGTGTACGAGGGCGCTGAGCGACAGCGGGTCGAGCGGCGCGACGGGCACCAGGGCACCGCCGGCCGGGACCGCGTCGCGCGCGCCGAAGACCGTGACATGACGCAGGGCATGGGGTACGGACCGCACGTCCCGTTCGGGCACGGCCTCCTTCTCCGCACCACCGCAGCCGCACACGCCGCCACAGCCACCGCCCTCTTCCGCCTCGCCACCCGATATGTCCTCCACCATCTCAGGGCGATGTGATCCGGAAGCGCCTTCTGCGGGTGTGTCCGCGGCCGGCCGGGAAACGGGCCGTCCGCCACATCCCCGACACAGCGCACCAGGCGGCCGGGCACAGGTACGGCGACATGGCGGACCACCGCCCGGCCGATGGCACCGGGCCGGACGGCGACCGGACCAGGAGCGCGCCGCGGCTGCCTCAGCCCGTGGACACGAGAAGACGTGGCCGGACAGCCGGACCTGACGGTCCGTGGCCATTCCCGGGCCGGTCACAGGCCAGGATCGCCGTGCCGCGGCGGTCGGCGCCTGAGCCGACCGACCCTCGGGGGCACTGCCCCGTGGCCCCTGTCATGGCTCCGAACGGCCCTCGGCCGGAGGGCAAGTTCAGGCGGGACGGAGGTGAGGACCGGGCCGGTAGGTATCCCGGTAGGGCCGTTCGGCCCCAGGCCCGGAGCAGAGCCCGGCGCCTAGCGTTCGTGGCCATGGAGAACGACGAGATCGCGCGTCCGTCACAGCGGCGCGCAGGGCAGGACTGGCCGTTGGCAGCCCGTCGGCTGCTGACCCGTCGCGAGGTGTCGGCCGACGGACGCGCTGTCTTCGGTGAAGGCGACCCCCAGTGGGAGGGGTTCTACCGGGACCGCTGGGCGCACGACAGGGTGGTGCGCTCCACGCACGGCGTGAACTGCACCGGATCGTGTTCCTGGATGGTGTACGTCAAGGACGGCATCATCACCTGGGAGCACCAGGCCACCGACTACCCGTCGATCGGCACGGACTGCCCGGAGTACGAGCCGCGCGGTTGCCCGCGCGGTGCGTCGTTCTCCTGGTACACCTACTCGCCCAGCCGGGTCCGCTACCCGTACGTCCGGGGTGCTCTGCTGAAGCTGTGGCGCGAGGCCCGGCGCAGGCTCGGTGATCCCGTCGCGGCCTGGGCGGAGATCACCGGCGATCCGGCCAAGGCGCGCGCCTACAAGCGGGCCCGCGGCAAGGGCGGCCTGGTGCGCGCGGACTGGGACGAGGTCACAGAGCTCGTCGCCGCGCCCACGTCCACGCGATCAAGACCTACGGTCCCGATCGCGTGGCCGGCTTCTCCCCGATCCCGGCGATGTCCAGGGCGTCGTTCGCGGCCGGATCCCGGTTCATGTCGCTGATCGGCGGCGCGCTGCTGTCGTTCTACGACTGGTACGCCGATCTCCCCGTCGCGTCCCCGCAGGTCTTCGGCGACCAGACCGACGTCCCCGAGGCGGCGGACTGGTGGAACGCGGGCTACCTGATCATGTGGGGCTCCAACATCCCCGTCACCCGGACCCCGGACGCCCACTTCCTCACCGAGACCCGCTACAACGGCACCAAGGTCGTCGCGGTCAGCCCCGACTACGCGGACAACGTCAAGTTCGCCGACGAGTGGCTCGCCCCGCATCCCGGCACGGACGGGGCGCTCGCGATGGCCATGGGGCACGTGATCCTGCGCGAGTTCCTCGTCGACCGCGAGGTGCCCTACTTCCGCGACTACCTGCGGACGTACACGGACGCACCGTTCCTCGTGACGCTGCGGGACAGCCCCCATGGGCTCGTCCCGGACGGGTTCCTGACCGCCGCGGACCTCGGGCGCGAGTCCGGTGAGAACGCAGAGACCGCAGAGACCGCGCCGAGCAGGACCCCCAGGCACTCGAGCGGCACTACGTCGAGACATTCGACCTGCGCCGCAAGAGCAGCCTCTACCTCACCTACTACCTGCACGGCGACACCCGCCGCCGCGGCATGGCCTGCTCACTCTGGCCCGCTACTACCAGGCCGCGGGATGGGACATGAGCGGCGGCGAACTGCCGACCACCTGCCGGTCGTCCTGGAGTTCGCCGCTCTGGCCGGCACCGGCGCGGGCGAGGCGCCGCTGCGCCGGCACCGCCGCGGCCTCGACCTGATCCACCGGGCGCTGGAGGCCGCCGACTCGCTGTACCGGCACCACCTGGCCGCGCTGCTCGCCCTCCTGCCGCCGCCGACCAAGGCCGACGAGGAGGCGGTGACCAGTTGCACGCACTGAGCGCCTGCCTGCTCTTCGCCGCCTGGCCGTTCACTCGCCTGGTCCACGTGTGGAGCGCCCCGATCGGTTACCTTGTCCGCCCCTTGGTCTACCGGCGGCGGGCGGCCACTGCGGCACCCGTGGTAAGCGGCGTCCCGGCCTCCGAGTCGCGTTCCCGGCGCGCCTCGTGAGTCCGGCCCGCCCAGGACGGCCGGGTTGCCGCATCGGCTGGCTGCTGACCCTGACCGGCGTCGTCGGCTGGCTCGCCTCCTTCGCGCTCACGGTGGACGACTGGCGCCTGCTCAAGGATCCGGGCTATGAGCCGCCGTGCAACAGTCCGATCGTCAGTTGCGGCAGCGTCATGTCCAGCCCGGAGGGCAGCGTGTTCGGCTTCCCCAACATGCTGCTCGGCCTGGGCGCCTTCGCCGCGGTCGCCGTTCTCGGCGTGGCCGTGCTCACCGGGGCCCGTCTGCACCGGGCGCTGTGGCTGGCCCTGAACACCGGCGCTCTCGCCGGCGTCGTGTTCGTGCACTGGCTGATTCACCGGTCACTGTTCGGCCTGGGCCGGCTCTGCCCCTACTGCGCCGTGGTCTGGGTCGTCACCATCGCCCTGTTCTGGTACGTCACCCTGCGCAACCTCAGACACGGAGTCATCCCGGTTCCGGCGGCCGGCCGGAGCGCGCTCACCCTGGTCCTGGAGACGCACTGGATACTCCTCGCGGCCTGGTACGGCGTGATCACCGTCCTGATCCTCACCCGGTTCGGTCCCTACTGGAGCAGCCTGCTGTGAGCGGGCCGCCACGTCCCTGAGGCCAGGACCTGGCGGCCCGGGGCGCCATGCTGTCGTGCGGCGTACGGCGGTCCGGCTCTCAGCCTTCGGCGTCAGCCAGCCACAGGTCGGGGCCGAAGACCTCGTAGCGAATGCTGCGGGCGGGGATGCCGGCCTGGAGGAGCTGGGTGCGGACGGCGCGCATGAAGGGGAGGGAGCCGCACAGGTACACGTCCGCGTCGGCGGGGAGGTCCAGACCGGCGAGGTCCATCAGACCCGCGCGGAAACCGGCTTCCTCGGCGGTGTCCCGTTCGTACCAGAACTCCGTTCGCGCGTCGGAAAGTTGGTCCACGAGGCGCAGGGTCTCGGCGCACAGGGCGTGAGCGGCCGCGGTGAGATCGGCGTGCAGGACATGAACCGGTCGAGCCGAACCCGTGGCGGCGAGGTGTTCGAGCATGGCGACCATGGGGGTGCAGCCGATTCCGGCGGAGACCAGCACGAGCGGGGTGTCGGCGTCGTCGAGGACCACGTCGCCGAACGGGGCCGACAGGGTGAGTTCGGCGCCTGCCCGGACATCACGGTGCAGTTGGTTGGAGACCTCGCCCTCGGGGGCGTCGGCGACGCTCGCCACCCGCTTGACGGTGATGCGCCGCAGGCGGTCGCCGGGGGCGTTGGACAGGGTGTACTGGCGGGTCTGGTGGATGCCGTCGGGCATGAGCACCCGGACACTGACGTACTGGCCGGCGCGGGCCGCGGGGAGCGGGCCGCCATCGGCCGGGCGCAGCAGGAAGGACACCACGTCCGGGGTCTCCTCCCGCCGCTCCACGACGGTCCACTGACGCCACGGCTTGCGCGGGTCGACCTGCGCTTCCTGATAGAGGCGGGCCTCCCGGGCGATGAGGGCGCCGGCCATCAGCCAGTACACCTCGTCCCAGGCCGCGGCCACCTCCGAGGTGACCGCCTCACCCAATACGTCACCGATCGCGCGGAACAGGTACTTGTGGACGATCGTGTACTGGTCCTCGGTGACGCCGAGAGCGGCGTGCTTGTGGGCGATCCGGGCAAGCAGGGCGTCCGGGGGTGTCGGGGTCGGCCAGCAGCGCCGTGGCGAAGCCCGCGATGGACCCGGCCAGCGCCTGACGCTGCTCGCCGCTTGCCTGGTTGCCGCGGTTGAACAGGCCATCCAGCAATTCGGGCTGATCGGAGAACATGGTGCCGTAGAAGCGGGTCGTGATCTCGTCCAGTGCACTGCCGACGGCGGGCAGGGTGGCACGGACGACGGCGGCCGACTCGGGCGAAAGCATGGCTCTCCTTTGCAGTGCGGGCAGACAGGGGACGGCACACGCCGTCGCAGCCGGTGGTCCGCCGTGCGGACACGGCCGGCACATCGATCGTGCCGGTCCTCCCGGAGCTCAAGTAGGGCTGAACTTCCCCGATGTCTGGGCCTGTTGGGCAGGGTTGGTGTGAGCCCTGTCACTCCTGCCGCGTCAGAGGTACTGCCATGCGACTGGGCCGGGAACGCCACCATGCCGAACACAGCCCGGCGCGCCGGTCGCGCTCCGGATCGCCTGTGTCGCATACGCTGCGGCGGCGGTTCTTCACATCGGCCCGGACGGCGCGGTTGCCGGATCCAGGAAGGGGTGTGGCATGAGGTCCCCAGGCGTGCACCTACGGGAGATCACCGACGACAACCGGGATGCCGTTCGCGCCCTGCGCGTCCGCCGTGACCAGAAGCAGTTCGTCGCCTCCGTGTCCAGGTCGCTCAAGGACGCGACAAAGGGCGCGGAGGCGAATCCCTGGTACCGGGCCGTGTACCGCGGTGACGAGCCCGTCGGCTTCGTGATGCTGTCCTGGAAGCCGCCGACCGGTCCTTTCGAAGGACGGCACTTCATCTGGCGCCTCCTCGTCGACAAGCGGTACCAGGGGCGAGGGATCGGCCGGGACGCGCTCACGCAGATCGCCGACCTGGTGCGCGCGGACGGCGGCACCGAGCTGCTGACCAGCTACGAGACCGGCGACGGCGAACCGTTGCCCTTCTACCAGAAGCTCGGGTTCGAGCCCACCGGGGAGATCTACGACGGCGAGATCGTCTTGCGGCTCACCTTGTCCGCGCACCCCGGGGACACGTGACGCAGCAGGCGGGCTCGAACAGACAGTGGCGCAGAGCCCCGAAGGTTCGCGGGTGGCCCGGTCGCAGGCGGCCAGTGCGGGCAGGCCGTGCCGGACGAGGACGCGATGTGCGGTGCCTGGTTCACGCTCGGGGCCGCTCCGCTCGCCGCGGGTTCGGCAGGTGCAGCGTGAACACCGTTTCGACGCCGGGGTCACTCGTTGCCGTGACGGTGCCGCCGTGGGCGGTGACGAGTTGCCGCACGATGGCCAGCCCCAGGCCGCTGCCGCCCGTCCGCCGGCTGCGTGACTTCTCCGCCCGCCAGAATCGGTCGAAGATGTGCGGGAGATCCTCCGGGGCGATGCCGCTTCCGGTGTCGCGCACCATGAGCAGGACGTGGTCGTCGGTCTGCTCTGCGGTGAGGGTGATCGTGCCGCCCGCGGAGGTGTGGCGGAAGGCGTTGGACACCAGGTTGCCCACGATCTGGCGCTTCGCTCCACGTCACCTCGGCCGGCATGGTGGCCATCATCCGCGCGGGCGACGTGGCCTTCGGCGGCACAACCCGCTGACGGACGGTCCGGCGCTGACGGGCGGAGCACGGAACCGGCGTGAGGAATGCGAGCTCACGCCGGCCCGGCGGATGGTCCCCAAATACGCTCGTGAAAGGCCCCGTTGCGTGAACCACCTGGTATGACTGATGCATGCACGAAGAGACCGCTCAGTCCGCGATCGATACGTTCATCTCCGCTTTCAACGCCGCGGACGACAGCTATGTGACGGCTCTGCTGTCCCAGTCCCTGACCTCGGATGTGATCTTTTGGGGACCATTGGGGCGCAGCGAGGGGATCGAGTCCGTCGAGCGCTTTGTGCTGGACATCCGGCGCCACCCGGCAGGAAGTGGCACGATGGTCCGCTGCTCGGGGGTGGATATGCCCGATGAGTGGGCCCGGTACCGGTGGGTCTTCACCACACCGGACGATGGCCCTCGCCTGGCGGGGACGGACGTCGTCCACCTGCGGCGAAACCTCATCGATCAGATCATCGTCTTCGCAGGAGAGATCAAGCCTTCTTCCTGAACTTCCTCCCCCGGCACCCCCACCGGGGGCATCGTCGGCGTCGCGGAGAAGCCGGTACCGACGGGCACGTACGTCGTCGACCGCGGAGCGGCACGTGGGTGCCGAGAAGGACAACGAGCGTTCGGCGTCTTCCTCTATGCGGTGAGGGCCGCGTTTTCCCCCGGCTGGGCTCATGATGTCACGCATTGAACATGTCCGAAATGACAGTTACGAGGGGTGTCATTACGTTCATCTCAGGTCGGTCACTCGACCGACGTCCGTGAGACAGAGAGAAGTGACATGCCCACGCGTACCTTTGCTGTGGCCGCTGCCGGCGTAGGCGCGGCGGTCCTTGCAGCCACCGGTATCACCTACGCCGCGACCTCCGGATCCTCCCCGGCGTCCCCATCTGTCCACCAGCCGGCCGCAGCTGTCCAACGGGCGGCCAAGCCTCAGCAACCAGCCGCCCAGCCCGACCAGCGGGCCGCCCCTGCCGCCGCTCCCGAGAGCGGCGGCGGCCCAGGCGGAGAGAAGGACGGGGGCCGCGGCCGCGAGGGGGGCGACCGCGAGGGCGGCGGACGCGAGGGGGGCGGACGCGACTTCGGCCGCAAGGGAGAGGGAAGGATCTACTTCAACGACCGCGTGTACTCCGCTGCCGCCGAGGGCTGCATCACCACGGCCAGCGGACTGGGTTCCAGCAGCTTCAACGTCTTCAACGACAGCCGGAGGACCATCGAGGTCTTCCGTGGCTTCACCTGTGACAACGGCGCTCCGGTCGCCACCGTGGGTCCCCACGGCGCCACCAATGGCGTTGTGACCCGCACCGTCGAAGGCGGCCTGTTCGGTGACGATGGCGTCGTGGGCAGCTTCCTGGTGCTCACCGACGACGGCGACGATTGGTGACAGCGCCACCCGGAGCACAGGGAGGATCCCGGCCCGCCGTAATCGGGCCGACACTCCCCGAACCGCTCCAGGTCTGACACGAGGCTCCGAGCCGTCCCGGAGCCCGGATTCTTCCAGACACCAGAAAACGGCGCCTGACCTGGTCTTTCGACCGTCAGGCGCCTCTTGTGCGACCACGCTCACGGCAGGGCCTGGTTTTGCGCGGTATTCCAATGCGCCCGTGGATTCGGCGAGTTGCTCGCCATGACGTGGCACAAGGCGCCGAAGGCAGCGGGCCGCCGGCCGCCGGCCGAGAAACGGCTCAAAACAGCGGGGGCCGTAGCAATATTCCGGCGCGACGACTCCTCGGCGCGTGGTGCACCTCACGCCAGACTTAGTTCACCGTTCAACAAGTCAGGGTTAGGGTCTTCAGTGCCCAGTGAGGCAGATAAGCACCAATTTTCCCGTTCGCATCGTGGAGCGAGGAAAGAGAGGAAACACCATGGCAAGCAGGACTGTTCGTGGGGTTGTCGTCGCGATCATCTCGACCGTCGTCGCGGCAGCCGGGCTTCTCGCCACCGGCGGCTCCGCATCGGCTGCGACGTACCCGAGCAGCAGCCGGTCGGGTGTCGTCTCGGCGGTCCGCATCTCCGACCACCACAAAGAGGACCGGCACAACCACCACGGTGGCCGCCACTGGATCCGGCACGACAAGCATGACGGTGACCGGGCGCACATCGACGAAGGCCGTCGGCAGTGGGTTCTCGACCAGCTCCGCTGGGCCGACGGCCACGGGCACACCTACCGGGGCGGCCTGAAGCACCACGACGCTTCACACCGCTGAGGACCGCGGCCACCAGGACCGCCACCGCTCGGGCTGCCGTACGTCTGCGGGCAAGTGACGCAGCTCGAGCCACCCCGGCCCGTTGCGGGCCGATGTCACAGAACGGCGGGGGCGGCGTTCGGGGTCGCTCAAGGGACAGCGGCGACCACGGGACCGAATGCCTCCCACGCGCCCCAAGCGAAGGTTCGGCGGCCACCGCCGCCCCTTCCGTCGACCAGACGCACACAGAGCCATGATCACTTGCGTAGACCACATGCTCGGCATGGAGCTCGTGTCACCCCAGGGCACACGGCTCCCGGTACCGACCCACCTGCTCTACAGGTCGCAGGACCCACTCGTGGTGGAGTTCCTCTTCCAGGGCCTCGCCCTGAGCCCCGTGTCCTGGGTCATCTCACGCGAGCTGCTTGCCCGAGGGATGCTGGCGGACAGCGGAGAGGGCGACGTGAGGGTGTGGCCGACCGGAACTGGCCCGGAAGCCCTCCTGCACATTCTCCTCAGTCCACCGGGCGGCTCCGCCCACCTCATCGCCGCGCTCCCGACCCTCACGCACTGGCTGTACCGCACCTACCAGATGGTGCCGGCCGCCCATGAGACCGAGGCACTGGACCTCGAAAGCCACCTCGAACGGCTTCTGAACGAGTCACCCTGAAGGTGCCCGCCGCTGGAACTCCCGCGACGCCTCATTTCCCGCGCAGGAGGGATGCCAGCCAGGCCGCCGTGTCGTTGGGGTGGCCGAAGCGGAGAGTGTCGAGAGGGGCGAAGCGGGGATCGCCGGCACGGCGCTCGATCTCACGGCGGCGGGGCCCGTGTTGGGACCATGGCCACCAGGCCGGGTGCTCCCTGCTCAGCCAGTCCCTCCAGGTCTCCCTGTTGCCGCCGAACAGAACCTCGCGTGTCACGGTGCGCCGGAAGGACCGGCGCTGGACGCGGGGCATGATGACGCGTTTGGGATAGTCCAGCCATATCACGGTATCGGCCCGGTCCCACAGCAGGTCGCGGACTTCCGGATAGCCGAGCGAGTCGATGATCCAGCAAGGCTCCTTGGTGAGCCGTGAAACGTCTTCGGTCAGCTGGTCGTTGACGGCCCAGTCGGGACCGTTGAAGTACAGCGCGTCCATCTCGTGGTAGGGCAGGCCAAGTCGACCGCTCAGGGCATGGGCGAGCGTGGATTTGCCCGCGCCGGTGACGCCCACCACCAAGATCCGTTCCACGGGTGCACCTTATCCCGGCACCCGATGAGGAGCGTCCTTCATTATCTATGGCGGATACACGCCAAGGCGTAAACCCGTATCAGGGCGCACATTGCCTGTCCGTCACCGTACTGCGAGCGTCAGCAGCGCTTTTTTGTGCATGCAGCTGCTCTGTGATGAACGGGAGTTGACAAAGCAATGCCCAGAGCGCACCTCACGGGCCGGTGGCGAACCGGTCCCGCCCTCGCCCTCGTCGTGGCCCTCATGGTCGCGCTGCTCGCCACCCTGGGGACCCAGCAGGCCGACGCGACCGACAAGATCGACAGTGATCTCGCCGCCGCTCTGCAGAAGGACCCGGCCACCCCGTTCTGGATCCGCTTCGGCGAGAAGGCCGACCTGAGCGCGGCCCGCTCCGCCAAGGGACGCGAGAAACAGGGCCGGAACGTCGTCGACGCGCTGCGCGGGACGGCCCGCGACCAGCAGTCCGGCGTTCTTGCCAAGCTGAAGAAGTCCGGCGCCGAGTACCGGACGTTCTGGGCCTCCAACACCGTCTACGTGGCCCGCGGTTCAGCCGAACTCGCGAAGTCGCTCGCCGAGGACGGCAATGTCGTACGGCTGCGTAGCGATCATGTCTACGAACTGCCCGACACGACCGAGGGCCCGAAGGTCAAGGTCGTCGCGGCGGCCGACGACGCCGAGCCGGTCGAGTGGGGCATCGACGCGATCGGCGCCGACAAGGCCTGGGCCGAGTTCGGCAGCCGCGGCGACGGCGTGGTCATCGGCTCCATCGACTCCGGAGCCCAGTACGACCACCCGGCGCTGCGCGACTCCTACCGCGGCGCCCGCGCCGACGGCAGCTACGACCACAACTACAACTGGTTCGACCCGAGCGGCGTCTGCGGCACCCCCTCGCTCGCGCCGTGCGACAACGCCGGACACGGCACCCACACCATCGGCACCATGACCGGCGGTCTGGCCGGCAGCGCCCGTATCGGTGTCGCCCCGGGCGCCAAGTGGATCTCCGCCAAGGGCTGCGAGGGCCGGACCTGCTCCGAGTCCGCGCTGCTCGCCTCCGCGCAGTGGATGCTCGCCCCCACGGACCTGAGCGGCAACAATCCGCGCCCCGAGCTGCGGCCCGACATCATCAACAACTCCTGGGGCAACGACAACGGCATCGCCGTCGAGGACTGGTACCAGGACTCCGTGAAGGCGTGGATCGCCGCCGGCATCTTCCCCGTGTTCGCAGGCGGCAACGCCGGACCCGCCTGCAACACCGCGGGCAGCCCCGGCGACTACGCCATCTCGTACGCCGTCGGCGCCTTCGACTCCAAGGGCGTCATCGCCTCCTTCTCCTCCCGCGGCCAGGGCGAGAACGGCGCGATCAAGCCCGACATCGCCGCGCCCGGTGTCAGCATCCGCTCGGCCACTCCCGGCAACTCGTACGCGTACATGAACGGCACCTCCATGGCGGCCCCGCACACCGCGGGCGCGGTCGCGCTGCTCTGGTCGGCGGCGCCCGCCCTGGCCGGGGACATCACCGCCACGCGTGAGCTGCTGGACTCCACCGCCGTCGACGTCAACGACACCAGCTGCGGCGGCACCGCGGGCAACAACAACGTCTGGGGCGAGGGCAAGCTCGACGCCCTGGCCGCCATCACCGCCGCGCCCCGCGAGGGCACCGGCATCGTCACCGGCAAGGTCACCGACGCCGCGACCGGAGAACCCGTCGCCGGCGCCGAGCTGCACATCAACGACCGACGGCTGATCACCGACGCCGACGGCGGCTACCGGCTGCGCCTCCAGGCCGGCGAGTACACCGTCGCCGTCACCGCCTTCGGCTACCAGGACGTCCAGCGCACCGTCACCGCCGTCGCCGACAGGACGGTGACCGAGAACATCGCCCTGAAGGCCGCACCGACCACCACCATCCACGGCAAGGTCAGCGACGCCTCCGGGCACGGCTGGGGCCTCTACGCCAAGATCAGCGCGGTCGGTGTCACCGGCGCGGGCCCCTGGTTCAGCGACCCGGCGACCGGCGCGTACAAGATCACGCTGCCGGCCACCGCGCGGTACACGCTGCGCGTCGACGCCCGGTCGGCCGGTTATCGGTCCCTGACCCGCGAGGTGCCGTTCACGGCCGACGACACCGTGGACCTCGCACTCGCCGTGGTCGCCGAGCGCTGTGTGGCGCCCGGCTACTCCGTCGGCGGCCTCTTCGAACCGTTCGACTCCAGTGAGAAGCCCAAGGGCTGGACGGTGGTCCAGCACGCCGACGGCGGCGGCTGGGAGTTCGACGACCCCGACCCGCTGGGCAACCGCACCCCCAAGGGCGAGGGCAACTTCGCCTCCGTCAACAGCGAGTTCTACGGCTACCAGCGCACCCAGGACTCCGACCTGATCACCCCGGCGGTCGACCTGACCCAGGTCGACAAGCCGGTCCTGCAGTTCGAGACCCAGTACCAGGGCCCCTCCTGGACCCGCTCCGTCGCCACCATCCACCTGTCGACCGACGACGGCACCACCTGGACGCAGCTGTGGACCCGGCAGAAGTCCAATCTGGTCGCCTCGGTCAGCCTCCCGCTGCCGCAGGCCGCCGGCCACGACAAGGTCCGGGTGCGCTTCAACTACAAGGGCTCCTTCGACCAGTGGTGGATGATCGACGACGTGCTCGTCGGTGACCCGGCCTGCGCCGCCGTCGACGGCGGCCTCCTTGTGGGCCAGGTGCAGGACGGCAATACTGGCGGGCCTCTCGCCGCCGCCACCGTCACCGCGCCCGGCGCGGGCGACGCCCGCTCGGTGCCCACCACCGAGGACCCGAAGACCGGCGACGGCCTGTACACCGCGTTCCTGCCCGCGGGCACACACCAGGTCTCGGCCGGGCACGACCGTTACGCCTCGGCCGAGAAGACCGTCACCGTGCACAAGGACCAGGTGTCCACGGCCGACTTCACGCTCCAGGCCGGACGGCTCGACGTCAAGCAGTCCTCGCTCGACCCGACCGTGCGCCTGGGCAGCAGCACCGGCGAGACCCTGACGCTCACCAACACCGGCAAGGCGCCGCTGACCGTGCGCACCGGCCTGTCCGGCGACGGGCTCACCGCGACCGCCACCGGCGGTGGCGGCCAGGCCGAGCCCGCCCAGCCCAAGGCCGCCACGAAGGTCACCAAGGCCGCCGGCGCCGCCGGCGACTCCGCCGCCTCGGCGCGCGCCGTCCCCGGCGGCAAGCCCGTCTCCGGGTTCCTGTCCGCCGACACCGCCGGACGGGCGGCCGCAGGGCCGCAGCCCACGGCGACGCCGGACAACTCCGTTGCCGCCAACGGTGATTGGACCACCCTCGCCCCGTACCCGACCGGCATCATGGACCCCGCGACCGGTATGTACCGGGGCGAGATCTACACGGCCGGCGGTTACGACGGGTCCGGTACGACCGCCAAGGCCTACCGCTATGACCCCGTCGCGCGGACCTGGACCGCACTCGCCCCGCTGAACACCGCCCGGCAGGCCGGCGCGTCCGCGTTCATCGACGGGAAGTTCATCGTCACCGGCGGCTGGTCGGCCGGTGTCCGGGAGCTGCCCTCCACCGAGATCTACGACCCGGGGAAGAACACCTGGACCCAGGCGGCCACACTGCCCAAGGCGTACGGCGGCATGTCCCGAGCCGTGCTCCAGGGCAAGCTCTACGTGATCGGCGGCTGCGTCGACAACGGCACCCTGCAGGGCGACTGCGGCCGCACCGACGTCCAGGTCTACGACCCGCAGCAGGACCTCTGGGGCACCGCGGCCGACTACCCGGTGCCCGTCTCCTGGTCGTCCTGCGGCGCCCTGGCCGGCAAGCTCTACTGCGCGGGCGGCATCGACGTACGCACCGGCATCCGCACCGACGCCTTCGTCTACGACCCGGCCTACGACCACTGGTCGCGCATCGCCGACGTGCCGGCCGGCACCTGGGCCGCCTCCTACTACACCGGCGGCGGAAAGCTCCTGGTCACCGGAGGCATCGGCGACGACGGCCGCACCACCGCGAAGGGCTTCGCCTACGACCCCGCCGGCAACGCCTGGTCTCCCCTGCCCGACACCAAGTATCCCTTGTACCGGGCCGGTTCGACCTGCGGCCTGACCGTCGTCGGCGGCGCCGGGCAGGGCTGGCCCGGCATGCCGAGGGTGCAGACCCTGACCGGATACGACGACTGCGGCACCGCCGACCTCGGCTGGGCGTCCACCGGGAAGGACACCGTCACTCTCAAGCCCGGCGAGCGGACCACGCTGCCCGTGCACCTGGACACCAGCAGGCTGACCCAGCCCGGCGCCTACTCCGCCGCCGTCCAACTGCGCACCGACAGCCCGTACGCCTCCCTCTCCATACCGCTGAACGCCCAGGTCACCCCGCCGCCCGGCTGGGCGAAGGTCACCGTGGACGTCGAGCAGGCCGCGTGCACCGGCGGCAGCGACCCGCTCAAGGGGGCCTATCTGGAGGTCGGCGGCAGCGGTGTCCCGCTGGCCCGCAAGTCCGACCGCGGCGGAAAGGCCGCCGTGTGGCTGCCCGTCGACGGGCAGAGCGAACGGATCACCGTCATCGCGTCCAAGGACGGCCTCAGTTCTGCCACCGACGTGTCCACCGTCAAGCGGTCCGGGTCCGCGCACATCACGCTGACCCTCAAGCCGGCGGGCGGGTGCCCGGGACAGTGACACCACTCCACGACGCACACAGCAGGGAGATTCCCATGCGCCGCAGATCCCTCCTCGGCATCTCGGCGGCGGTCGTCGTACTCGCCGCCGGGCTTGTCACCGGTGCCTCGGCCCAGGCCGACGAGGCGCCCGATGTCACCGTCAGCACCTCGGAGCTGACGGCCACCGCGGAGCTGGGCGGCTCCGCCGAGGCCGCCCTGACCTTCGCCAACCACGGGACCGAGGCCCGCAAGGTGATCCTCGGCGAGTCCGCCGGCGACTTCACCATGCAGCGGGCGGGCGCCGCCCGCAAGGACGTGAAGGGCGCCGCGAACCCGCACCGCCTCACCGCCGGCACCGACCGGGGCGACGGCACCGCCGACAAGGGAACCGAGGCTCAACTCGCCGAAGCACCCTGGGAGTCGATCACCGCCCACCCCGAACCCGTCATGGACAACCTGGTGTCCGTGGGACCGGGCGGAAAGGTCTACTCGGCGGGCGGCGTCAGCAACGCCGCCATGGTGGCGACCGTGCGCGCCTACGACCCCGTCAGCGGCGTCTGGAACACCGTCGCGCCGATGAGCACGGTCCGTGAGAAGCCCACCGGGGGATTCGTCGACGGCAAGCTCTATGTCACCGGCGGCTGGACCAACTCCGGTTCCCCGGTCGAGACCACCGAGGTCTACGACCCGCAGCAGGACACCTGGAGCAAGGCCGCGGCCAACCCCGAGCCGCTGGCCGCCGCCGCGTCCGCCGTGCTCGACGGCAAGCTGTACACCGTCGGCGGCTGCGACAAGAACGTCTGCGGGCACACCACCGTCCAGTCCTACGACCCGGCCGCCGGCACCTGGAGCGCCCACGCCCCCTACCCGGAGCCGGTGTCCTGGACGTCCTGCGGCGCCATCGCGGGACGGCTGTACTGCGCGGGCGGCTTCACCGACGCGGGCGGGGCCACCGCCGGCACGTACACCTACGACCCGGGCACCGACAGCTGGGCGAAGCTGAGGGACATGCCCGAGTCGCTGTGGGCCTCCGGGTTCACGGCCGCGGGCGGCAGGCTGCTGGTCTCCGGCGGCTCCAGTGGCGAGGTGTACACCAACGCGGGCTACCAGTACGACCCGGCGGCCGATGCCTGGAGCGCGCTGCCCAACTCCGGGCAGGCCTCCTACCGGGGCGGCAGCGCCTGCGGCCTCTACCGGATCGGCGGCTCCACGGGCGGCTTCGCGGGGACGACGTACGCCGAGCTCCTGCCCGGTCACGACTCCTGCGGCAGCGGTGTCGACTGGCTGACGCCGGACCCGGCCGAGTTCGTGCTCGAACCCGGCCAGGAGCGCGCGGTCACCGTCACCATGGACAGCGCGAACCTCGCCCAGCCCGGCAGCTACACCGCCTCGCTCACCGTCGGCACCGACCGGGGCGACCGCGTCGACCCGGTGCGGGTGATCTTCAAGGTGACCGCGCCCGGTCAGTGGGGCAAGGTCAAGGGCACCGTCACCAGCGCCACCTGCGCCGACGGCGGCGCCGGAGCGATCGGCGCGGCCACGGTGACGCTCTCGGCGGACGGGTTCCACCGGGTCCTGCGCACCGGTCGCGACGGTACGTACGCCCTGTGGATCGGTGAGCACTCCGGGCCGTTGACGGTCATCGTCGCCAAGGACCAGTGGCGGGCGCGGACCACCGACGTCCGTCTCAAGGGTGGCGAGACCAGCGACGTCTCCTTCGCCCTGGAGCCGTACCCCTTCTGCCCGAAGGGGTAGTCGCCACCGCACCGACACCCCCGGCCGCGCGGGTTCCTTCCCCAACCGCCCGGCCGGGGGCCAGGGCGATCATGGGCGCGAGACCGCCGCCGAGGGTCCACACGCCGTTCGCCTTCGGCCCTCGCGGCCGGGGCCTACTTGGTGAGGTGCGTCTCCAGGTCGCCGAGCACCTCCTGGGCGGCCGTCACGCCGAGGCCGAGGTACCAGGTCTCGTCCGGAACGTCGTAGGCGTGCCCCGCCTTGACGGCGCCGAGGCCCTTCCAGAGCGGGTTGCTCTGCGCCTTGGACTTGTCGGTCGCCTTCACGTCGCCGTAGACGCCGGTGAAGATGTAGTCGGCGTCGGCCTGGTCGATGTTCTCGGCGCTGACCTCGGCGGCGAGGTCGTCGATGTCCTGGTTCTTCGGCCGGGGGATGCCGGCGTCCTTGAGGATCGTGCCGATGAACGAGGCGTTGGCGTACAGGCGGATGACGCCGTCGGGCAGGTAACGGACCATCGAGACGGTCGGCTTGTCGGTACCGAGCTTCTCGCCGAGGGCCCCGGCCCTCTTTCCACCTGGTGGGCGATGTCCAGATACGTCGTCGGCTCGTCGAGCAGCAGCAGATCGGTGTCCTGGGCAAGGGCCATGGCGATCCACACCCGTTGGCGCTGCCCGCCCGACAGTTCGTCGACCGGACGCTCGGCGAGATCGGCCGTCCCGGTGCGTTCCATGGCCTGCGAGACGGATGCCTCGTCCGTCTCGGACCACTGCTGCCACCACTTCTGGTGCGGCTGGCGCCCGCGCGCGATCAGATCCCCGACCGTGATCCCCTCCGGCGGCACCGGGGTCTGCGGCAACAGCCCGACCGCCTGGGCGATCCGCTTGGTGGGCAGGCGGGCCAGTTCGGTTCCGTCCAGCAGGACGGCCCCGCGCCGCGGCTTCAGCAGTCGGCCCAGGGCGCGCAACAGGGTGGACTTGCCGCAGGCGTTGGGGCCCACGATGACGGTGACCCTGCCGTCCGGGACGTCCAGGTCCAGCTCCTCGACGACCGTTCGGTCCTCGTAGGCGAGGGTGAGCCCCCGCGCGGCAAGACGGGAAGTCCCCGGGGCGGTGGGATGGTTGCCGGTCACGCGGTTCCTCCGGAACGGCTGCTACGGGTACGGACGATCAGCCACATCAGATAGGGGGCGCCCACCAGGGCGGTGAACACGCCGACCGGAAGCTCCAGCGGCGAGAAGAGCCTGCGGGCCAGCAGATCTCCGACGACCACGATCAGCGCGCCCGTCAGCGCGGAGCACACCAGCGGAATGTGCGGGGCACGGGTGAGCCGGCGGGCGATCTGCGGGGCGAGCAGGGCCACGAAGTCGACAGGCCCCGCCGCCCCGGTCGCGACGGACGCCAGCACGACACCGAGGACACTGAGCCCGACCCGGACGCGGCCGAGCCGGACACCCAGGGCGACGGCCGTGTCGTCGTCGAAGGCCGAGCCGCGCTGCGCGCGGGCCGCCCACGGCAGGAACGGCACCAGCAGCACCAGGACCGTCGCGAGCGGTGCCGCCTGGTCGTAGCCGCGGCCGTTGAGCGATCCGGTGAGCCAGGTCTTGGCCTGCTGCGCGACCAGATAGTCGCCCTTGGTCACCCACAGCCGGGTCAGCGAACCGAGCGCGACCGAGATGCCGATGCCGATCAGGACGAAGCGGGAGGCGGCCAGCCCGCCCCGCCAGGCGAACAGGTAGACGAGCAGTGCGGCGAGCAGACCGCCCGCCACGGACACGTACGGCAGAACGGCGTACGAGGTGAGGCCGAACGTCATCGCGGCGACCGTCGCCGCTCCCGCGCCGTGCGTCACGCCGATGACGTCCGGGCTGGCGAGCGGGTTGCGGGCCATGGTCTGGATCAGCGCGCCGGACAGGCCGAAGGCGATGCCCACCAGAAGGCCCGTCATCAGGCGCGGCAACCGCAGTGTGCCGACCACCAGCCGGTCGGGGCTCGGCAGTCCCAGCAGAACGCGGACCACCTCGCTCGGCGCGACGAACGACTCGCCGACGCACAGCGACGTCACCACGGCAGCCGCGAGCAGCACGGTGAGGACGGCACCCACCACCAGGGCCCTGCGGTGCACCAGGAAACTGCCCCGCCCGGCCCGCAGCACGGCATGTCCGGCGGGCCGGCCGGGCGGACGCCCGCCGCCGTTGCCGCCGACGGCATCGTGTGCGCCGTGCCCCGCGTGCTCTGTCTGCTCCAGGTGCGCCGCGCGCTCCCCGTGACTCAACCGCGTCATGCCGTCACCGCCTTCCGCCGGACCAGCACGATCAGGAACGGCACACCGGCCAGCGCGGTCATCACGGCCCCGGGCACCTCCGCGGGCCGCACCACGACCCGTCCGAGCACGTCCGCCAGCAGCAGCATCACCGGCCCGAGCAGCGCGGCCACCGGCAGCAGCCAGCGGTGGCCCGGTCCGACGAGGGCACAGGCCAGGTGCGGCACGGCGAGGCCGATGAAGGCGATGGGACCGCCGCCGCGACCGCGGCGCCGGTCAGAACGGTCGCGCCCAGGGCGCCGTTTGCTCGCAGCAGCGCGACGTTGCGGCCAAGGCCCCGGGCGATGTCGTCGCCGAGCGCGAGCGCGTCGAGGCCTCGCGCCATGGCCAGCACCAGCAGCAGGCCGGCGAGGAGGAACGGCCAGACCTGCCCGGCGATCGTGGCGTCCCGGCCGCTGATCGAACCGACGTCCCAGAACCGGAACTCGTCCAGGGCGCGTGCGTTGGTGGTGAGGACGGCCGAGATCAGCGAGGCGAGGAACGCGTTCATCGCGGCACCCGCCAGCGCCAGCTTGACCGGGGAGGCCCCGCCTCGCCCGCTGCTGGCGACGGCGTAGATCAGGACCGACGCGACTCCCGCGCCCACGAACGCGTACCAGACGTACCCGGTCAGGCTGTGCACCCCGAGGAAGGCGATGGCGCAGACGACGCCCATCGACGCCCCCTGGCTGATGCCCAGGATGCCGGGCTCCGCGATGGGGTTCCGGGTGATCCCCTGAAGAACCGTTCCGGCAACGGCGAGCGCGGCCCCGACCATCACCCCGATGACCGTGCGCGGCACTCGCAACGACCGTACGACCTGCGCGTCGGCGCTGGTCCCGCCGTGCAGCAGGGCGTCCCAGACCACCGAGGGCGCCACCGGGCGACTGCCCACCGCGAGACTGAGCAGCACCGCCGGCAACAACAGGAGAAGAATGGTGACCAGTCACCCGAAGCGGCGTCCTGGGACTCCTGACATGAACCCTTCCCCGTATCGCTTAGCTTAGGCTCGCCTAAGCGTACGTGGTGTCCAAAACGCGCCCTCGCCCACGTCGGACACGCGGAGGCGGGACAGCCGGGACGCCGCACTCGACGCGCGCACAGGGGCGGCACAGAAATGGCATGAACCGTTCATTGACCGGCCATGCGAGACGCGTTGGGGCGACAAGATCCGGCCATTGAATCTCATCGCGCGGACCGACCGGTCATCGCGAGATTCGTTTCCACAGTGGGGGGACCACACGTGGTGGCCACGCACCATGGGCTCGGCGGACGAGATGCGGACGGACCCGGCCTGGGCACAGCGGCGTCCGAGGCATCGGTTTCCGGCAGATCGGGGTCCGACAGACCTGACTCCGACAGAGGGCAGTCCGACAGATCGGAGCCCGACAGACCTGACTCCGACAGACCGGAGCCCTACAAAGGGCAGTTCGGCAGCCCGGAGCCGGGTGGACCGGCGCCCCGGCGGCCCCGCGCCGCGCGCGGGTTCGGTGACCGGGTCTTCCGCTTCCAGCTGACGGCCACCGGAGTCGTCGTCCTCGCCATCATGGCGGCGGTCGGCCTGTTCCTGCTGCTGAGGGCCGGACAGGCGCTGCGCGTCGCCAACTTCTCGTTCCTCACCACGGCCGCGTGGCAGCCGGACGTTCACAACTTCGGCATCGCGGCCGTACTCACCGGAACCCTGCTGATCGCCGCCGTCGCGGTGATCATCTCCGTTCCCCTGGCCATCGCGACGGCCCTGTTCATCTCGGACGTGGCACCGCGGAAGCTGCGCCGCTCCCTGGTCACCATGGTCGATCTGATGGCCGCCGTGCCGTCGGTGGTGTACGGGCTGTGGGGGCTGTTCCTCCTCCAGGAGAACGTCATCGGGCTGTCGCGCTGGCTGTCCGACTGGTTCGGCTGGATCCCCCTCTTCAAGGTGGACGGCACCCAGCCGGGCGACCCGCTCGCCTCTGCCAGCGTCTACACCGCGTCCACCTTCGTCGCCGGCATCGTCGTCGCCCTGATGGTCACGCCGATCCAGTGCTCGGTGATGCGCGAGGTCTTCGCGCAGGCGCCGGCCGGCGAACGCGAGGGCGCCTACGCGCTCGGCGCCACCCGCTGGGGGATGATCCGCTCGGTCGTTCTGCCCTACGGCAAGGGCGGCATCATCGGCGGGACGATGCTCGGGCTGGGCAGGGCACTCGGCGAGACGATCGCGGTCTACATGATCATCTCCCCGGTCTTCGTCATCCAGCCGCACATCCTGCAGACCGGCGCGAACTCGGTCTCCGCGCTGATCGCTCTGCACTACGGCGACGCCTCCCCCTTCGGTATGTCGGCGCTGATGGCGGCGGGCCTGGCGCTGTTCGTGCTCACCCTGGCGGTCAACTTCACCGCCTCCACCATCGCGGCCCGCTCCCGTTCCGGCGCACAGAGCGAGGTATGAGATGACCGTCGTCCAGGACACCGCCCACGACATCACCGAGGGCTCGGCACCCCCCGGCGCTCCCGCGCCCGCCGAACTCCCCGACCAGCCCCGCCGGATCGGCGGCGCGACACGCTCGGGTGTGCTCGCCCTGTGCGGGGCCGCCCTCTCGGGGCTCTGCACCGCCGTGCTGCTGTTCGGTCAACTCGCCCCGTTCTCCGGCCTGCTGGGGTTCACGGTCACCGCCTACCTCGCCTTCCTCGCCTGCTACGCGGTGCTGACCGGACTGGAGGAGGACGGGCAGGCCGTACGCGACCGGGTGATGACCGTGGTGCTGTGGACAGCGGCCACGCTGCTGTTCCTCACGCTCGCCCTCGTCGTCGGCTTCACCGCCTGGCGCGGGCACGAGGCGCTGGGGCACCTCAACTTCCTCACCGAGGACATGCAGTCCACGGGCCCGCTGGACCCGCTCAACCACGGCGGTATCGCCCACGCGATGCTCGGCACCCTCATCCAGATGACCATCGCCCTGGCGATCACCGTGCCGCTGGGCCTGGCGTGCGCGGTCTACCTCAACCAGATCCCGGGCCGCTTCTCCCGGTTCGTACGGACCATCGTGGAGGCGATGACGGCGCTGCCGTCGATCGTGGCCGGCCTGATGGTGTACGCCATCTGGATCCTCAGCCTCGGCATGCAGAAGTCCGGCCTCGCGGCGGGCTTCGCGATCAGCGTGATGATGCTGCCGATCGTGATCCGCGCGGCGGACGTCGTGCTGCGGCTGGTGCCCGGCACGCTGACCGAGGCGGCCGAGGCGCTGGGCGCTCCGCGCTGGCGCACCGTGTGGCACGTGGTCCTGCCGACCTCGCGCTCCGGGCTCGCCACCGCGGTGATCCTCGGCACGGCCCGCGGTATCGGCGAGACCTCGCCCGTACTGCTCACCGCCGGCTACATCGCGGCGATCAACGCCAATCCGACAAAGGGGCCGATGATCTCGCTGCCGCTGGCCGTCTTCACCCTCGTCAAGTCGCCCGAGCCCACGTACATCGCCCGCGGTTTCGGCGCGGCGGCGGTCCTGATGGCTCTGGTCCTCGTGCTCTTCGCCATCGCCCGGGTGATCGGCGGACGCGGTCCCGGCCAGCTCAGCCGCCGCCAGGCCCGCCGCGCGGCCCTCGCCTCGCGCCGTGACGTCGACCGCTTCGCCGAACTGCACTCCCCCGCGCTCTCGTTGTTCGACAGCGTCCCGCAGACCACCGACCCGTACGCCAGACCTTCCAGGCCCACCACCGAGGACCTGGGACACAAGCCCGGAGAAACCGACTGATGCGCAGTCACCTGCACCTTCGTCCGCGCCGCCTGCGCGCGCCGGCGATCCTGGGCGCGCTGCTCGCCATGATCGCCGGGCTGCTGGCCGGCCCGCTCGCGGCGACCGCCGCCGCCGAGAGCTACACCCCGATCGCCGGAGCCGGCTCCACCTGGGCCGAGAACGCCGTCGACGAATGGCGCCGCGCCGTCAACCAGTACGGCATGCGGATCAGCTACGCCGGCACCGGATCCTCCGACGGCCGCCGTCAGTTCCTCAGCGGCACGGTGGACTTCGCGGTCTCGGACATCCCGTTCCAGACCAACCCGACCGACGGCTCCGCCGCCGAACGGCCGGCCGGCGGATCGTACGCCTACATGCCGATCGTGGCCGGCGGCACCGTCTTCATGTACCACCTGACGGTCAACGGCCAGCGGGTCACCAACCTCCGGCTCTCCGGTGACGTGGTCACCAAGATCTTCACCGGCGCCATCAAGTCCTGGGACGACCCGGCGATCAAGGCCGACAACCCCGGCCTTCAGCTGCCGCACCGCCCCGTCGTCCCGGTGGTCCGCTCGGACGGTTCCGGCTCGACGGCCCAGTTCACGCTGTGGATGGCCAACCAGCACAAGGCCCAGTGGCAGGACTACTGCCGCAAGGTCGGACGCTCCGGCGCGTGCGGGCAGACCTCGTACTACCCGACCGTCCCCGGCATGATCGCCCAGTCCGGTGACCTCGGTGTCGCCGCGTACGTGGCCCAGAGCTACGGCGAGGGCGCGATCGGCTATGTCAACTACTCGTACGCGCTCAACGCGCACTACCCGGTCGCCAAGGTCCTCAACCACGCCGGCTACTACACCGAGCCGACCCCGCAGAACGTCGCGGTCTCGCTGCTCCAGGCGAGGATCAACACGAACAAGAGCTCGCCGGACTACCTCACCCAGCAGCTCGACGGCGTCTACAACGACAGGGACAAGCGCAACTACCCGCTCTCCAGCTACTCGTACATGATCCTGCCGCTGAAGGTGCAGGGCACGTTCACCAAGGAGAAGGGCAAGACGCTCGGCGCGTTCTCCTACTACTTCATGTGCCAGGGCCAGCAGCAGGCACCCCAACTGGGGTACTCGCCACTGCCGATCAACCTCGTCAAGGCGGGCTTCGACCAGATCCGCCGGATCCCCGGCGTGCAGACCCAGAACATCAACATCAAGGGCTGCAACAACCCGACCTTCACGGGCGACGGCCACAACAAGCTCGCCGAGACCGCGCCCTACCCGGCGGAGTGCGACAAGAAGGGCGCCGCGGCCTGCACCACGGGCAGCGGCGGCGCCAAGTCCGGCGGCGGCTCCGGAACTTCCGGTGGCGCCTCGGGTGGATCCACCGGCGGCGGCACGAACGGCGGCTCCACCGGCGGAGGTTCCACCGGTGGCGGCGCGACCGGTGGCGGCGCGACCGGCGGTTCCACCGGGGGCGGTTCGGCGACCGGCGGCACCTCCGGCGGCGGCACGGGCGGCACGGGCGGCACCGGTGACGCCGGCGGCACGGGCGGCGCCGGGACGGACGGCACCGGACAGCCGTCCGTCGACCCCGACACCGGGCAGACCCTCGCGCCCAACGGCGCGGGCGGCGGCGCCACGGTCGCCGACGGCACCATCGCCCTGGCCCAGCCGGTCACGGTGGCCGGGCGCCACGGCTGGACCGGCACCCAGACCCTGATGCTGATCACCGCCCTGCTGCTGCTCGGGCTCGTCCTGCTGCCCTCCGTCGTCTCCCGGGCGATCGCCGCCCGCAACGGCGGCCGCGGCGGCCACGACCGGTTCACGGACGGGGGTACGCGATGAGCCGCGACACACGAGGCAGGACGGCGCGCGTACGCGGGCTGCTCCTGCGGCTGGTGGCCGGGGCCGCCGCCGGCGCCCTCGCGGGCCTCTGCGTGGCCCAGGCCGCCCAGCCCGCGACCGCCGCGAGCGGTACGGCCGGCACCGGCTCCGCCGTCACGGTCTCCGGGCGCGGCGAGTTCAAGGACATGAAGTTCACGGTCGACCAGACCACCCACCTGACCAGCCAGGCGATCACCGTCTCCTGGACCGGCGGCACCCCGACCACGTTCGCGGGCACCCTGTTCAACACCGACTTCGTGCAGATAATGCAGTGCTGGGGCGACGACGACGGCACGGTCCCGGGCAACCCCGGCCCGCCGCGCACCCAGTGCCAGTACGGCGCCTCTCCGACCACCGGCCGGGGCAGCTGGCCGGGCAACGAACGCGACGACACCCGCAACGTCACCTACAGCGCCGCCCCCACCAGCTACGGCGAGGACGACCGGTACGGCGCTGGCGGTGCCTTCGGCCAGGGCGAGGTGCCCTTCAAGTCGGTCGACGGCACGATGGTCACCACCGGCACCCAGAACAACCCGTTCTACAACCGCAACACCACCAACGAGGTCCACTTCGCCCGCACCGGCTCCGACGGCACCGGCCGCGAGTACTTCGAGGTGCAGACCGCCAACGAGGCACCCCACCTGGGGTGCGGTACCCAGGCCGGAAAGAAGGGCGCCGCCCGGCCGCGCTCCTGCTGGCTGGTGATCGTCCCGCAGGGCCACCTCGACCTCGACGGCAAGCCGTACGCCGACAAGAGCATCGTCAACGCGGGCTCGCCGGTCTCCTCCACCAACTGGAAGAACCGCATCGCCGTGCCGCTCCGCTTCAACCCGGTCGGCAGCGGCTGCGCCCTCGGCTCCGACGAGCGGACCACCATGGGCAGCGAACTCGTCGCCGACGCCATGACCAGCTGGCAGACGGCCCTGTGCCCGACCGGCACGGTCTACGGCTACACCAAGCTCGGTGAGCCCGACGCCCGCACCCGGCTCGCCAACACCGGCTCCGCCGGACTCGTCTTCACCACCCGGGCCCTGGGCACCGACGAGGGCACCACCGCTCCGTCCGGCACCACGGCCTACGCCCCCGTCGCGCTCTCCGGAGCCGTGATCGGCTTCACCATCGAACGCAGGCCCAAGGCAGGGGCCCCGGACGACATCCAGAGGCTCGCCGGGACGAAGGTCGAATCCATCGACCTCACACCCCGCCTGGTCGCCAAGCTGCTGACCGAGTCGTACCGCAACTCCCCCTGGGGAGCGGTTCTCGGCGACCAGGTCGCCAAGGGCTACGGCTGGGCGCGGCACAACCCTGCGGGCCTCGCGAGCGACCCCGAGTTCATCGCCCTCAACCCGGAGTTCGCGCATCTGTCGGTCTCCGAGACCCCGGCCACCGACACCGACCTGATCACCTCGCTCGGCCACTCGGACACGGCCCGCGCGCTGTGGCAGTGGATCCTGTCCGACAAGGACGCCCGCGGCTTCCTCGCGGGGACGGCCGACGAGTGGGGCATGCGCGTCAACCCGTACTACAGCACCGACACGCACCTGAACCCGACGGGCGTGCCCTACGACCCGGCCCGCACCGACGACTACCCCAAGAGCGACCCCTGGTGCACGATCCCGCCCGGCACCGGCGCCACCGACAAGCAGTGCATGACGGACTTCCACCCGTACGTGTCCGACATGCACGCCGGCGCCCTGCACACCCGGCGCGCCGACACCCTGTGGAAGGCGACCTGGGACGCGCTGGCCAACCCGCCGGGGTACAAGAGCACCGGCCCGCAGACCGTCGGATCGCGGTTCGTGATCGCGGTCACCGACACGGCCTCCGCCGAGCGCTACGGGCTGCAGACCGCTCGGCTGCGCAACGCCGCCGGCCGCTTCACCGCGCCCACCACGGCATCCCTGACCGCCGCCGCCACGAGCGCCGCCGGCAAGGGGGCGCCGGAGATCAGCCCGGGCCGGGCCACCGCCGAAGGCGCCTACCCGCTCGCCCAGCTGATCTACGGTGCCGCGCGGCCGGGCGAGCTGGACGCCACCGCCCGCAAGGACTACGCGGCCCTGCTGCGGTACGCGGTGGGCGACGGACAGGTCAGCGGCGCCGACCCGGGCCGGCTCCCGGCCGGTTACGCGCCGCTCTCCAAGGACCTGCGCACCCGCGCACTGCACGCCGCCGACACGCTCGAGCACTACACCGGGCCCTCGTCCCACGACGGCGGCTCGGGAAGCGGCTCGACCGGAGGCAACGGGGGCTCCGGCGGCTCCGACTCCGGCGGCTCAGGCTCGAGTGGCTCCGGCTCGGGTGGCTCCGGCGCGGGCGGTGCCTCGGGCGCCGGGGGCGCGTCGGGCGGCGATGCGGCCGGGGGCGGCACCGGCTCCGGCGGGGCCGGCCCGGACGGCGGGGACGCGAGCCCCACGCCCAGCGGCGCGCCCTCCTACGACGGCGGCAAGGCCGTCCAGACCACGGCCTTCGGCACCACGCCGGCCGACCCCGCGAACGCGCTGCGCTACGCCGTCCCGGTCGGTGCCGGGCTCGGCGCCGCCGCGGCGGCGGGCGCGCCCTTCGCGGGCGGCAGCCGACTGCGCCTCCCGCTGCGGGTCCCGCTCCCCGGCGGCCGCACGGTGACCGTCGTACCGGCGTTCACCCTGCCCGACCGGCTGCGGAGGCTGCTGCCGCCGGGCCGGGGCTGACCCTCCGACCGGAGCCGGGCCTTCCGGGGCCCGGCTCCCCACAGACGGCCGCCCGCCCCGAAAGGCAGTCGGGGCGGACGGCCTGTACCACCCTGCCAGATCCTCGGCGTGCTCTCGGCCGGCGCGACGCAGGGACCCCCACGACACCTCCCCCACACCCACCGCACAGCACATCCACGCACACCGTCAGGAGACTCTCGATGCGCAGAATGCGCTCTACGGCCGCGCTCGTCGCCGCCGCCGTGGTGGCCGGTGGCCTCGCTCTGGCGAGCCCGGCGTCCGCCGACCCCGCACCCGCCGGGACGTTCCGCCAGCTCGTCGGCGTGGGCTCCGACACCACGCAGGACGTGCTCAACGCCCTCGCCGGTGACGCCCCCGGCTACGCCGGCTCCGCCATCACGTCGGCGGGCGGCGCGGGCATCGCCTCGTACGACGCGGTCGAGCCCGGCACCGGCTCCACCGCCTCCAAGATCCAGACCCGCACGGGCGGCCCGTCCTTCCTGCGGCCCAACGGCTCCGGCAAGGGCCGTCTCGCGCTGAGCATGTCGCTGACCGGCGACAAGTTCCCCGACAGCAACGGCGCCGCCATCAAGGGCCAGGTCGACTTCGCCCGCTCCTCCGGCGGCCCGAGCACCTCCGGCAGCGCGCTCACCTACATCCCCTTCGCCCGGGACGCCGTCGGTGTCGCGGTGCGCGGCTCGGCCCTGGACAACCTGACGGTCGACCAGCTGCACGACATCTACGCGGGCATCCTCAAGGACGTGAACGGCCAGGCCGTTCACCCGTACATCCCGCAGAACGGGTCCGGCACCCGCGCCTTCTTCCTCGGCACGATCGGTCTCAACGACTCGACGATCGACCCCAAGATCCCGACCGTCCAGGAGAACCAGGCCAACGACGCCCTCACCGCCGCCGGCGCGCTCGTCCCGTTCTCCGTGGGCAGCTGGATCGCCCAGATCAACGGGGTCGCCCCGGACCACAGCAAGACCGCTGCCGCCGCCGGCGCCCACCTCGCCTCGGTGCAGCTGCCCGGCGACAAGGGCGTCACCAGCCCGGTGACGACCGTCAACGGCCGGCTCGAGCCGGTCCGCGGCTACTACGAGAACGCCACCTTCGGCCGGGACGTCTACAACGTCGTTCCCAGCCGGGCGATCGACCCCACCAGCATCTTCTTCGACAAGGACCTCTACGACGTCTTTGTCACCGACAGCGGCCACACCGCCCAGATGGCCACCGACAACTCCCAGAAGGTCATCGCCGACTTCGGCTTCATGAACGAGTCGTACAACGGCTCGATCAACCCGGCCAAGCACGCCAAGTTCGGCGGCCTGGAGCAGTCGGGCATCGACCTCACGGCGCCCGCCGCGCCGGCCCTCAAGGCCACCGCCGACACCGGGAAGCTCGCGCTGACGTGGACCGCCCCGGCCGCCCCCGGCCTGCCGGTCACCGACTACCGCGTCACGCTGACCCGCGCGGACGGCACCGTCGCGGCGGCCAAGGACGTCCCAGCCACGACCACGTCGTACACGTTCAGCTCTCTGGCCAGCGGCAAGTACACCGCCACGGTCGCCGCCGCCAACCTCAACGGCACCGGCGCCCCCGCCACCTGGACCGGTGACGTCAGCCTCAAGTCCGCGAGCACCACGAAGGCGACCGCCACGACGACCGCTTACGGCAAGGCGCCGAAGGTCGCCGTCACCGTCACCGGCTCGAACGGGACCGTCCCCAGCGGCAAGGTGACGGTGAAGGAGGGCTCCACCACCCTCGGTACCGGCACCCTCAGCTCCTCCGGCAAGGTCACCGTCAGCCTGTCCAACCACCTGAAGGTCGCGACGCACAAGCTGACCGTCTCCTACGGCGGCGACAGCAAGCTCAACGCGTCCTCGGCGACGGTCTCGCTGAAGATCACCAAGGCGACCCCGTCGGTCGCCGTCACCCGGCCCTCCTCGATCAGCCACACCGCCCGCGCCAAGGTCACCGCAAAGGTCACCGCGACCGGCACCACGCCGACCGGCACCGTGCGCGTCTACGAGGGCTCCAAGGTGATCGCCACCGGCACGCTGACGTCCGGCAAGGTGACCATCACCCTGCCGAAGCTGAGCCGCGGCAAGCACACGCTGCGCGCGTACTACGCGGGCTCCTCGACGGTGAACGCGAAGAACAGCGCGAACTTCACCATCAAGTCCACCTGACCCCGCTGCCGGGGAGGCCGCCGCGACGGCGGTCTCCCCGGCGGTACGTGAAACCCCACGACCCATGAAGGAGGCGGGCCGCCGTGACGGTCTCCGTACAGACCATGCCCGCACCGGCCCTGCTCCGGACCCGCGTCCGGAGCGTCCCGGCCGTCCGCCACATCGCCCGGGGCGCCCTGCTCAGCCTCGCCGCCCTGCTGCTCGGCATCACCGCCCAACTGCTGTTCCTCAGCGGCGTCCAGGAACGGGCCGCCCAGCACACGGCGTACGACGAACTGCGCAACGCCCTCGCCCTGGGCACGGCCCCGGTCTCCCAGACCGACCAGCAGGGCAGGCTGCTGGCGCCCGGTACGCCGGTCGCCCTGATCGACATCCCCTCCCTGAGCATGCGTCAGGTGGTCCTCGAAGGGACCGACTCCGGCGTCATGACCGACGGCCCCGGCCACCGCCGCGACACCCCGATGCCCGGGCAGGCCGGCACCAGCGTGCTGATGGGGCGGGCGGCCGCCTACGGCGGCCCGTTCGAACGGCTGGCCGACCTCGCCGAGGGTGACAGGTTCACGGTGACGACCGGCCAGGGCGCGGCGAAGTACCAGGTCGTCGGCGTACGGCGGGCCGGAGACCCGGCGCCCGCCCCCTTGGCCTCCGGCCAGGGCCGTCTGGTGCTGGCCACGGCCACCGGCCCGAGCTACATGCCGGGCGGCATCCTCCGCGTCGACGCGGACCTGGTCTCCGCGCCCTTCGAGACCCCGGCGGCCGTGATCAGGCCCGGCACGCTGCCGGAGTCCGAGCAGCCGCTGGCCCGCCCCTCCGGGGTGCCGTGGCCGCTGGTGATGTGGCTCCAGGCCCTGCTGGTCGCGGCCGTCGCCGCGGTATGGACCTGGCACCGCTGGGGCCGCCACCAGACGTGGATCGTCTTCGCCCCGGTGGTCGCCGTGCTGGGCCTCCAGGTCGCCACCCGGACCACCGAACTGCTGCCCAACCTGATGTGACCGCTTCCCGAGCCCAGCCGCGAACCGAGGTACCCGCCGTGACCGATGCCACCGACTCCCTGACCGACACGGTCGTCCTGCCCCCCGTCACCGACGTCACCCCCCTCCCCGCCGCCCCGGGCGGGCCGATGACCGCTCCCGCGACGCTCGAGGCCCGTGCGGTGTCGGCCTGGTTCGGCAGCCACCAGGTGCTGAGCCGGGTGACGCTGACGATGCCCGCCGGCCAGGTCACCGCCCTGATCGGCCCCTCCGGCTGCGGCAAGTCGACGTTCCTGCGCACCCTCAACCGCATGCACGAGCTGATCCCGGCGGCGGCCTTCGCGGGCGAGGTGCTCTTCGAGGGCGAGGACATCTACGCCCCCGAGCGCCGCCTGACCGACGCCCGGCGGCGCATCGGCATGGTCTTCCAGAAGCCCAACCCCTTCCCCGCCATGTCGATCTACGACAACGTGGTGGCGGGCCTGCGCCTGACGGGTACGCGCGCGAGCCGTCGGACGAAGGACGAACTGGTCGAGGAGTCCCTCACCCGCGCCGGCCTGTGGAAGGAGGTCAGGGACCGCCTCCGCCAGCCCGGCGGCGCGCTCTCCGGCGGCCAGCAGCAGCGCCTGTGCATCGCCCGCGCGCTGGCCGTGCGCCCCCGGGTGCTGCTCATGGACGAACCGTGCTCGGCGCTCGACCCCACCTCCACCCGCCGGGTCGAGGAGACGATCCAGGAACTCGCCGGCCAGGTGACGGTCGTGATCGTCACCCACAACATGCAGCAGGCGGCCCGCGTCTCCCACCAGTGCGCCTTCTTCCTCGCCGAGCAGGGCACCCCCGGCGGCATCGTCGAGCACGGCCCGACCGACGACGTCTTCGGCACGCCGAAGGACCAGCGGACGGCGGACTACGTGGCGGGCCGGTTCGGCTGACGGCCGCCCCCGGGAGACGGGGGCGGCCGTCCCGGAGTGCGCACGATCGCCCGCGAGCCGGTACGACGTATGCGTCCGGGCAGCGGGCGTTCAACGGGCTGCCAGCGTGGGTCGTTGCACGAGCGGCGCCTCGGCGTTGAGGTTGTGCGGTTGACTTCTCCCCCTCCTGAAGGAGGGGGATTCTCACGGCTCGCGCTGTGAGGCTTTCTGCTTCGTCGCCGACTGCCCGTCCGGAGTTCTCCGTTGAGGTCTTACACCGGCTCCACAGACCGACACCACCAGCCCGGCGGCCAGGAGGTTCTTCGCCGCGTTCGCGTCCCGGTCATGGGTCGCCCCGCAGACGCACGTCCAGGAACGGACGCTCAGCGGCATACTCTCGGCGAGGGCGCCGCAGGCGGAGCACAGCCTGGAGGACGGGAAGAAGCGGTCGACCGCGATCACTTCCCGCCCGTACCAGGCGGCCTTGTACTCCAGAAGGCTCCTGAACCGAGACCACGCCGCATCACTGATGGCGCGGGCCAGGCTCCGGTTCTTGACCATGTTGCGCACGGTCAGGTCCTCGATCACGAGCGTTTGGTTTTCACACACGAGTCGAGTGGTCAGCTTGTGCAGGTGATCACGCCTGCGGTCGGTGATCCGGGCGTGGATCTTCGCGACCTTCAGCCGGGCTTTGTGCCGGTTGGCGCCGTCGCCCCTGGCCTTGCGGGACAGCTCCCGCTGGGCCCTGGCCAGGCGGGCGCGGTCCTTGCGTTCGTGCCTCGGGTTGGCGATCTTCTCACCGGTCGAGAAGGTCAGCAGGTGGTCCAGTCCCACGTCGATCCCCACCGCCGCGTCCGCAGCCGGCAGCGGGCGCACGCTGGGGTCCTCGCACAGCATCGACACGAACCAGCGCCCCGCGCTGTCCTGGGAGACGGTCACCGTGGACGGGGACGCGCCCTCAGGCAGGGGCCGGGACCAGACGATGTCCAGCGGCCGGTCCATCTTCGCCAGCGTCAG